>JAXMLA010000098.1:0-3708 GCA_034370465.1 Desulfuromonadales bacterium | reverse complement strand
CTTCGGTCTTGCCATGTCTTCTCTCCTTGGGTTGGGAATTAAGTATAAGAGCAGGGCATCAAGGATGCCCTGCTCCAGCCAAAATACAATTTATAGAGAATCGATAATTGTGTTGAGGGTTGCACTGGGGCGCATCGCCTTGGCAACCTTGTCCTTGTTTGGATGATAATAACCACCCATGTCAACCGGTTTCCCTTGCGCGGCCAGGAGTTCCTCATTGATTTTCGCTTCGTTGGCGGCCAGTGCCTGGTAGACCTTGGTAAACTTGGCCTTCAGTTCCTGATCCTTGTCCTGAGCGGCCAAAGCTTCGGCCCAGTACATGGCAAAGTAAAAGTGGCTGCCACGGTTATCAATCTGGCCGACCTTACGGGCGGGAGATTTATTGTTGTCGAGGAACTTGGCGAGGGCTACGTCGACGGTTTCGCCAAGGACTTTGGCCTTGGCATTATTAAATGTTGCGGCCAAATGCTCCAGGGATGCACCGAAGGCGGAAAATTCGCCAATGGAATCCCAGCGCAGATAACCTTCCTTGACAAACTGCTGGACATGCTTGGGCGCCGAGCCGCCTGCGCCGGTCTCGAACATGCCGCCGCCGGCCAACATCGGGACGATGGAAAGCATCTTGGCGCTGGTTCCCAATTCGATGATCGGGAAGAGGTCGGTCAGATAGTCGCGCAACACGTTGCCAGTGACCGAGATCGTGTCCTGACCCTTGCGGATCCGGGCCAGGGAGAACTTCATCGCCGCGACCGGATCCAGGATGTGGAACTCGAGGCCGGAGGTGTCGTGATTCTTCAAGTACTTCTCAACTTTGGCAATGACATTGGCATCATGCGCCCGGTTCTTGTCGAGCCAGAAGACCGCCGGTGCGCCGGTAGCGCGGGCACGGGTTACCGCCAGTTTGACCCAATCCTGAATCGGGATGTCCTTGGCCCGTGACATGCGCCAGATATCGCCTTCCTCCACCGTATGTTCCGTCAGGACTTTGCCGTCGGTAGTGACAACACGAATGGTGCCGTTGGCGGGGATCTCGAAGGTAGTCGGGTGGGAACCGTACTCTTCCGCCTTCTGCGCCATCAGGCCGACGTTAGGGACCGAGCCCATGGTGACCGGATCAAAGGCGCCATTCTTCTGGCAGTCCTCGATGATCGTCTGATAGAAGGTCGCGTAGCAACGGTCCGGAACCATCGCCTTGGTGTCCTGCAGTTTCCCTTCGGCATTCCACATTTGACCGGCTTCACGCACCACGACCGGCATGGAGGCATCGACAATGATGTCATTGGGGGTATGCAGATTGGTGATCCCTTTGTCGGAATCGACCATGGCCAGAGCCGGACGCTGGGCGTAGACCGCTTTGATGTCGGCTTCGATTTCGGCACGCTTGGCTTCCGGCAGGCTCTGGATCTTCTTGTAGAGTTCGCCGAGTCCCAGGTTGGGATTAACGCCCAGTTCCTTGAAGGTTGCGCCGTGTTTATCGAAGACATCCTTGAAGAAGACCGTTACGGCATGACCGAACATGATCGGATCGGAGATCTTCATCATGGTCGCCTTGAGGTGCAGCGAAAGGAGGATGCCGCTCTTCTTGGCGTCCTCAATCTGCGCGGCATAGAATGCCCGCAGTGCTTTTTTGGACATGAAGGTCATGGAGAGGATTTCGCCCTTGGATGCAGTCAGCTTGTCCTTGAGGACGGTGGTTTTGCCAGCAGCGATCAATTCAATCTTGAAGTCGCCGCCATTCTCCATAACGACCGATTTTTCGTTGCCATAGAAGTCACCCGTGGTCATATGGGCAACATGAGCCTTCGAATCCTTGCTCCAGGGGCTCAGCGGCACGGTCTTCGGGTTCTTTCTTGCGTATTCCTTGACCGCAAGGGGGGCCCGGCGGTCGGAGTTGCCTTCACGCAGCACCGGGTTGACGGCGCTCCCGAGGCACTTGGCATAGCGCTCCTGGATCTCTTTTTCCGCGGCGGTTTGCGGGGCTTCCGGATAATCCGGGAGCTTGTAGCCCTGACTCTGCAACTCCTTGATCGCATCTTTCAATTGGGGGACGGAAGCGCTGACGTTCGGCAGTTTGATGATGTTGGCTTCAAGATGCTGAGTCAGTTCACCGAGTTGCGCCAGGTAATCTGGAATGCGCTGGTCTTCGGTGAGGAAGTCAGGGAAGGTGGCGATGATGCGGCCGGCCAGGGAGATATCACGGGTCTCAACCGCGACCCCGGTCCCTTTGGTGAAGGCCTGGACGATGGGGAGCAGGGAGTAGGTTGCCAATGCCGGTGCTTCGTCAATTTCGGACCAGATGATAGTTGCGTTCTTCGTTGTCATTTTCTCTCCTTTATGAAGCCAGTGGCTGAAAGAAAGGTGATAGATATTCACCTTTATGAATGAAGCGAGCAAAACGTGTATACAGTATGTAAAAGGTTAGAGGGTGTCAAGAAAAAACAAGGGAAAAAACACGGGTTTTGTGACGTTTACAGCGGTGGAACAACAACTTTATTCTGGCGAAAAAAAGTCGGATTTTTTTGCGAGAAAGCGTGCTTTTTCCTGCTCCTCCTCGCTGACATTGCGGGGGATGGTGAGGATCTGGCCAGCGTAAATTTTCCGGGGATCTTTAATCTGGTCGCGATTCGCTTGATAAAGGAGGGGCCAAAGGAGGGGATCTCCGTAAACGTCGGGACGCTTGGCTATAGCCCACAAAAGTTCACCGTCGCTGACGGTATAGCTCAGGCGCGGTTTGCTGCTTTGTCCCCCGGACGGCGCTATCGGTTTCTTGCTGACCGGTATGGTGACCGGTGCGGTCGTGACAGTCGGTGCCCCTTCAATCGGCGCTGTCACTTCCGCCGTCTGCGCCGGCGGTAACGTTTCTGCGGCAGGAAGAGCTTGGTCACGGGCCGGCAACAGAGCGCAGCCTGTCAATAAAGAGGAGGTGCAAAGGGCCAGGACAAAGAGTTTGAGGAGAATTTTCATCATGAGGAAGCTTTATTCAGAGCAGGGGTGGCGACGAGTGGTGAAACTCTTCACCACCCCTGTTTTTCTTTTACTTCGTTTTAAGATTGGTATGGATGGAGAGTTCCCGCAACTGTTTGTCGTCTACTGCATTGGGGGCTTCTGACATTAAACAGGTGCCGCGTTGCGTCTTCGGGAAGGCGATGACGTCGCGAATGGAATCGGACCCGGTGAGGATCATGATCAGGCGATCAAGACCGAAGGCGATGCCGCCGTGCGGCGGGGTGCCGAAGTCGAGAGCATCAAGGAGGAAGCCGAATTTAGAGTTGGCTTCTTCTTCCGAGAGGCCGAGCATGCGGAACATCAATGACTGCACATGCTGCTGATGAATACGGATGGAGCCGCCACCGATTTCGTTGCCATTGAGGACAAGGTCGTAAGCTTTGGCGCGGCAGCGACCGGGATCGGATTCGACATAATCGACATCTTCATCCATCGGCGCGGTGAAGGGGTGATGCACGGCACACCAGCGTTTTTCGTCCTCATCCCATTCCAGCAGCGGAAAATCGGTAATCCAGACAAAGCGGAAGTCCTCTTTGCTGGTGAGATTGAGCTGTTTAGCGAGTTGATTGCGCAGTTTGCCAAGGGCATCGTGGACGACTTTGAACTTGTCGGCGACAAAGAGGAGGAGGTCGCCTTCTTCGGCGTTGAAGGCGGCGCTGATTGTCGCCATTTCCGCGTCCGTAAAGAACTTGGCGATGGTCG
>JAXMLA010000097.1:0-13901 GCA_034370465.1 Desulfuromonadales bacterium | reverse complement strand
CATCGACAACCGCCTGTAGCGCACTTTCAGCAAGGGGGGCGCGGCCGAGATTGGTGTGCAGTACTGTGCCGGTCAGGTTGAGAATGCGGCGCAGAGAGGGGGTTTCCAGTTGGCCCAGAATCTGGACGGCGCGAGTGGCCACAGTCACGGAATCGTGTGGTGGGATCGGCGTTTGTTCATCAAGAAGGCGGTAGCGCAGCTCCTCAGCCGCGCGCTGAGCTGCCTCACGCAGTTGCGCATGAGGATGAGAGTTCGCCATTTGTGTAAGGGGGTGGGTGCTGAGTAGTCGATCGATGGAGGGTATTTGACAAAGAAGGGCACGGCGGTCGGTCATGGTTTGAACAACCCCTTGACAGGCGTTTCTATTTAATTTTGGCGGGAGTAAATGGGAATCGAACCCACCAGGGACGGGATACGCCCCTCACCGGTTTTGAAGACCGGGAGCATCACCAGGCTACTACTTACTCCCTCAATAATTTTTTTTACTCTACCAAGGTTGACTGAAGAAGAGAAGCAGATTTGTCACCAAAAATTAACTATTAATCATTTTGGTACACAAAAAACTCTTGGTATTAAACATTGTTATGAGCCTATCAGGATTATTCGCTTGCATCGTTCTTGTCCTTGGCTATGATCGGCGCGTTAAAATCTATATATGAAATTTGCATAACAAGACCTCCCCCAGGCACTGCACACTGGTGCAATCCCACCCACAGAAAGGAGTTTGACTGGCAAGTGCCACCCGTCCGATCATTATGAGGTGAACCTGATGAATGTGCGTTACAAGGAGTTAACATGAAACCGTCTGTTTTGCTAAAAATCCTGAGACCGGCACGTTTGCTGCCGCTGATCGTCGTCCTGTCCGCCTGTGCCACCGGCGCGATCCGCGAGCGGGTTCTGACGCTGCCGACAATCGAAGGAGCCACTTATGCCGAGCAACAGAGCTGCGTCGGCTGTCATGAGGACGCGTCGGTCGCCATGACCGGCAACGTCCATCTGCGTCTGACAAAGTCGGACCTGCTCGGCGCGCAACAGGGATGTCAGGCCTGTCACGGCCCGGCCAGTCTGCATGTCGCTGATGGCGACACGGCAAAGATCATCAACCCCGCAAAGCTGCACAGCGACCAGTCCGCCGCTATCTGTGCCACCTGCCACAGCAGCGGCAAACTGATCGACTGGAGCCACGGCAGCCATGCTCTGGCTGAGGTCGGCTGCGACGACTGCCACGTCTTTCACGCCACAGAGAAACCCGCCAAGGCCAACCTGAAAAAAGCCGAGCCCGAACTCTGCTACAGCTGCCATCAGGAAGAGATGGCCAAGGCCAACTTCCCCTCCCATCATCCGATCAAGGAAGGGAAGATGACCTGCTCCGATTGCCACAACCCGCACGGCGCCGAATTGAGCGAGGAGCGGGCCACGGCCCTCTGCTTCGAGTGCCACGCCCGTTATCAGGGTCCGTTTGTCTTTGAGCACTCGCCGGTTCAGGAAGATTGCGGCATCTGCCACGACCCGCACGGCACCGTAGCCGACAACCTGCTCAAGCAGAACGAGCCGTTCCTTTGTCTGCAATGCCATGAAAGTCATTTCCATGCCATGCGCGTCGGAGCGTCGGCCAATGCCAGCAATGTGGCTTTCAGCGCCTACAATCCGGATGGCACTCTGGCGACGACGCCCAGTGCAACCAGCACGCCAGCGACAGCTTTTGCTGGCACCCAGCCGGGCGCCACTGTCCCGATGACCAACACCCTCGGCGAGCACAGCTGGCAGCAGGCCTTCGGCACCAAATGTACGGTCTGTCACAGTCAGGTCCATGGCAGCGATCTGCCGTCGCAGACCTCGCCGACCATCGGCAACAACGGCGAAGGCTTCCCGGATGGCGGTAAAGGCCTAACCCGCTAAGCGGACGATTCAATCAGGAGGAAAAAATGCGAACACGAAGCAAGTGGCTGCTCGCCCTCGTGCTGGCCGCCCTGCTCTCACCCCAGACATCTCGAGCCGAAGCAATCGTCGGCGGGCAGATCGAGGCCGGGGTCTACGGGCAGGACATCCGCAAGGACGGGACGCGGGTCAATGAATATTCACGACGCGGCGACAACGATGATGCTACCGGTTACGGCATCTTCGATTTTCATGGCGCCACACCGACCTCGGCAGCTGACCTTTCGGTTGACCTGCTCGGAGACGAAGATCCGAATGTCGAGATGAAGCTGGACTTAAACCGTATCCTGCGGATCAATGCCGACTACAGTGCCTTCAGGCACCAGCTCGGCCATGACCGCATCGATTATCTCAATGCGGCGGTACCGGGGGCAAATCTTTTTGCCAGCGGCAACCCCGGTGCACCGGTGAGCATCGATCCCGTCACTGGTACACCCCTGGCTGCTACCAGTGTTTGGAGCCTCGGAACCAGCCCCGATGAAGAATTGAACCCAAACAACATCCCAGCCTATATTGGCAAAGATGCTTCTGGAAACTGGTATGCGACCAACCTGGTAGCGCTTCCCCCTAGCATCGCTGGACAAACGGTCGCCTGGCAGCAAGTCGGTCGCGCCAGCGTCTACGGCGAGGATTTCGCCAAAAACCAGGTCTTCGAGATTACCCGCAAGGAAGCCAAGGCCAACACTGACCTGACAATTCCCTTCCTCCCCAACGTCACCTTCCATGCCGGGGTGCGCAATGAGCGCCGGGAAGGGACTGAGCAATCGATCGGGATGAGCAAATGCACTGCCTGCCACGTTACCGGCGGCAGCCGCGAAGTTGATGAGCAGACCGATGAATTCAACGCCGGCGCCACCGGTCGCTTCGGGCTGCTCACCGTCGACTACAACTATAAAAACAGCGAATTCCGGGAAAAAGCCGCGGCTCCGACCCGGGTCTACGACCCGGCACTCGCGCCTTCTCCGGCCACGCCTTACACTCCGGGCAATGCGGTTTTCGACAACCGCCTGCTTTACGACTACGAGGACGGTTCTCTGGTTTACGATCAGACTCCGGATTCAAAGAAACAGAGCCATGTCCTCAAGGCGCGGATGGACTTTGCCAACGATACCTCGTTGATCGGCAGTTTCGTTAACAGTGATACCAAAAGCCGCAAGCAGGGCGAGGCCGGGATCTGGAATATTGCGGATCAGGAGCTCAAGTCGACCTATGACGGTTATGGCTTCCGCCTCGCTTCCAAGATCACCGATTCCGTCAAGGTGCTGCTGCACGGCAAGCTCGAGCAGGTAGAGACGGACGATTCCGTCATCACTTTCTTTCCGATGGGGACTACTGCTCAGCCAAATTTGGGCGGCGGCACCTTGCCGGCCTCGATTACCAACACCTATGAATCGGTCGAAAGCCGCGACGTCGTCACCCTTGGCGCCGATGCGGTCTGGCGCCTGGCGCGCAAGTCGACCCTGCGCCTTGGCTACGAATACAAGGCCGACGATCGCGACAGCGAGCACTACGGCAAGACCACCAAGCAGACTGCCGATGCGACGCTGAAAACGGTCCTCGGCAAGAATGTCACCTTTCGCGCCGGTTACACTTACCAGAACATTGACGACCCGTTCATGCATGAAAATGCTGCCGGTTACATCGACTCAATTACCGGTCTTCCCTACACCAACGACCCGACCGTCAACGTTATTGGCAACGGTCCGCTCTATGGCACCGCCTTCTACGACCTGCGCCAGACCGATCTGAGCAATCAGCCCGAAAACGTGCACGAAGGGAAAGTATCGTCCACCTGGTCGCCGGTCGCCAACTTCTCAACGACGGCCGCGATCCGCTATCGTAACGAGGAGAACGAACTCGACCGTTCTGAGTGGCAGCAGGAAACCCTCAGTCCCTCCCTCTCTTTCTGGTACGCCCCAGCCCAAAAGCTGAATCTCACCTTTGCCTACAACTATCTCGGGCAAAGAGCTGAATCGAGGTTCTGTCAGGGCTGGTACGATGGCTGAGCGGGTGTCATCGTATCGTCCCAGTTTGGGGCGACCTGCAATCAGACCGACTACAACACCGATGTCCACAGCCTTTCACTTAACGCCGATTTCGCGGCCACTGAAAAACTCCAGCTTGCAGCCGGTGCCAGCTACAGCGACGCCCGCGCCGACTGGAAAGATCTCTCGGTCAGCTACAACGCCGTCGTGACCGACGCAACCCTGCTCAACCTTTACGATCCGGCACTGATGTCGGAAATGAGCAACTATTCCGATCTGCATTACACCCAGACCGACCTGTCACTCGGGGGGACCTATAGCTTCACTCCGGCTCTCTATACCACCGCCCAGGTGGCATGGCAGAAGCTTGAGGACAAAGATCCTTACGTTTACGGCGACCTGGATGGTACTGCCTGGCGCGGCAGCGTCGGTCTCGGTTACAAGTTCTGATTGCCAGACATTATGTATCATCAGCCCGGTCGCGCAAGCGGCCGGGCTTTTTTCTTTGCCTAATCGGGGGCGGTGGTGATTTAATCAGAAAGTTGAGGCCAGTGAATCATTCGAGATTTTATAAGTGAAATGGAGAAATCAATGGAAACCCGCTATCTGGAAACCTTGCTGACGACCGTCGAGAGCGGCAGTTTTTCCCGGACGGCTGAACTCCTGCACCTCACCCAGTCGGGAGTATCGCAGAGGATAAAATTCCTCGAGGATCATTTCGGTCAGGTGCTTTTGGAGAGGGGCGCTCAACTGCGTCCGACCCCGGCGGGGGAGGTTGTCGTTGCCCACGCACGCGATATTGTTGCATCTATGCGCACCCTGCAGCAGCAGATGGAGCTTTTCTCCGGCGGCAAGCGGCTGGCGCTCTGCTGTACCCCGACTTTCGGTATGGTTTTCCTTCCGGAGGTCCTCAATGATTTCATGCAGCGCAATTCTGATCTTGCTGACTTCAAGTTCTCTTTTCAGCAACCGGAGGAGGCACTGCGCGGCTTGCAGGCGCGGCAGTTCGATTTGGCGATCATAGAGCATTGCGATGATATTGAGTCTTCCGGAATAGAAAAGATCGACCTGCAGCAGGACGAGCTGGTCTTTGTGAGTGCCCCACAGCTCGGCATCCCCGCCGGGGTGACGGAACTGGAGAGACTCCTCCCTTTCCGTATTTATGCCCGGCGGGATGGATGCAGCTCGAAAAAGTTGCTCATGCGTAACCTGGAAAAAGCAGGAAGATCGATCGACGACTTTAGCGGCGTGCTCGTTTCCGACGACCTGCGGCTAACGCTGCAGGAGATCGTCGCCGGGCGTGGTATCTCCTTCCTCTCTTTGAGCCTCGCCGAAGAATTTCTGCGCCGGGGAGAGTTACTTCTCCACCGGGTCGATAATTTTTCTCATTACCGCCGCCGCTCCTTGCTGGTGAACAAGGACCTGCGGCATGCGCCGTTGATCCTCGATTTTATAAAGAGTATTTTCAGAATCAAGGACTGGGGGGGGATTTTTCCTCTTGGCTGTGATCATTTACATATGAAATCTACATAAAAGACCCTGCTTATCGTGCCGTACCCGGATCGTTCATGGCTGCCCAGACTACACTGCGGGGGAGAAACGCCACATCAATTTTTGGATCACCAAAAATAGTGTGAAAACAGTTAACGGACCACAAAAAGGGCCGGCCCATGATGGGTCGGCCTTTTTGTGGTTTTACAAGTGTTCTTTTACAGTGTTCCTATCTACAGCCCGCAACTCTTGGCCAACCGTTCCCAGGCCGGGAAGCTGCGGCGGATGATGTCGATATCGATGCAGTAAGCAATCCGGAAATATCCGGGGGCACCGAAACCGGTGCCGGGGACGAGGAGGATCTTCTCTTCCTGGGCACGATTGACAAAGGCGATATCGTCAGACAGCGGCGAGCGGGGAAAGAGGTAGAAAGCGCCATCCGGTTTGGTCAGGGTGAAACCGAGGGAGATCAGGTGGTTATAAAGGAGATCGCGTTTCTGCTGATATTCGTTGATATCGACGCTCTCGTCCTGCAGCTTGGCGACGAGGCGCTGCATCAGGGCCGGGGCGTTGACAAAGCCGAGGACGCGATTGCAGAAGATCGCTCCCTCGATGAAAGAGGCAACTTCGTCGAGTTGCGGATTGGCGGCGATGTAGCCGATCCGTTCGCCGGGGAGGGCGAGATCTTTGGAGTGGGAGGTGGCGATGATGCTGTTCTGGATGCAGTCAAAGATCGCTGGCACCTGGTGGCCATCATAGGCAAGGCGGGCATAGGGTTCGTCGGAGATGACGTAGATGGTCTGGCCGAATTCCTTCTCCTTGGCGGCAAGGAGGGCGGCGAGGGCACACAGGTCGGCCTGCGGATAAATAACCCCGGTCGGATTGTTCGGCGAATTGATGATGATCGCTTTGGTCGTGGCGCTGATCGCCGCGGCGATCGCCGGGAGATCGAGCTGGAAGGTGTCGCGGTTGGTCCAGACCTCTTTGGTGGTGCCGCCGTGGTTGTCGACATAGAACTTGTACTCGACAAAGTAAGGGGCAAGGATGATCACTTCGTCACCGGGGTTGAGGATCGTCTTGAAGATGACGTTAAGGGCGGCGCCGGCACCGCAGGTCATGACCACATGCTCGGCCTTGACGCGGCTCTGGCCGCGTCTGGTCACGGCGGCGGCAACGGCGGCCCGGGTCTCTTCGAAGCCGGCGTTGCTCATATAGCGATGCATCCCCGGCAGGGGCTGCTCGGCGAGTTTTAGGAGTTCGCAGCGAAAAGCTTCCGGCGGTTCGACCGAGGGGTTGCCGATGGTAAAATCAAAGACCTGATCATCGCCGTGGATCGCCCGCAGCCGCGCCCCTTCCTCGAACATCTTGCGAATCCATGAAGAGCCTTCGATACAACGTTGGATTTTACTGGCAATAGCCATAATCGACTCCTTGATTTTGGTGCAAAAAAGATGGCGCAGTCTAGCGATATCGCCGGCGGCGGTCAAGAGTTCAGAGGGGAAAGGGCGGCTTTTCATGGCTCGGTGACGCGGATTATTTTTTTTGCGTTATATTTAGAAATACTCAGGTTTGAGCGCTGTAGAATAATCTCCAGTTCAAGTGTTGATTATCCTTCATCCTGATGAAAACGAAGAGTAGACTTATTCACTAACAAGTCGATATTACTGTGTAAAATTTATTGGTACAGCTCATGCTTTATGTCAGAACAACACAGCCAAAGAGGTGGAGATGAAACGAATCATAACTGTTCTGCTCGGGATGACTTTACTCCTGACCGCCCATCCTGCGCTGGCCGCAGACGCAGCGCCGCTCAGCGAGGTTGAAGCCCTGGTCGCCGAGGCCCTGGCCAATAATCCCGAGATTGCCGCGAGCCGCGAGAAGTGGCAGATGCTGGTTGCCAAGTCACAACAGGCCGGAAGTCTCGACGATCCGATGCTGATGCTGAAGATTCAGAATGGCATGATCAATGATCCTTTCAACTTCAAGATGGATGATTCGACCGCCAAGGTTATCGGTATCAGCCAGATGCTCCCCTTTGCCGGCAAGCGCGATCTGCTTCGAAGTGCGGCAGCGCAGGAAGCGAAAGCAGTCGAATGGGAGCATGCCGAGCGCAAAGTCGAATTGCGGCGGATGGTTCTTGATGCCTGGGCGCAGCTCGCTTTGGTGAATAATTCGTTGCGTTTGGTGACGGAGAATATAGCTCTGCTCGACAGTCTCAATCGCCTGGCCGAGACTGGGTACAGTACCGGCATGCTGCGCCAGAATGCGGTCCTGCGCTCGCAACTGGAGCGCAGTCGCATGGAGGAGATGCGTATCGGTCTGGAACAGCGCCAGAAGAGCCTGGCGGCGATGTTCGCTGCCCTTCTGCATCGGCCGATCGATGCACCGCCGCCGGCGGTCAGCGCCGAAATTGTGCCGGTGGCGCAAACCGCTGCCGAGCTCGAAGAGCTCGCCTTTGCATCCCGCCCGGAGCTCTTTGCCCGCAACGCCCGTCTGGAGCAGGCGCAAAGCAGTGAAACCCTCGCCCGGCGTGAATTTTATCCCGACTTCACCCTCTCCTTCGAATATATGCAGCGCGATGCCTTTAGCGGCGATCCTGAGTCGATGGGGGAGGATATGTACAGTGCCGGCGTGAGTTTCAATCTTCCGGTGCAACGCTCGGCCCGGCGGGCGATGGTGGCCGAGGCGCAGGCCCAGGGGAAGATGGCAGCGGCTGAAATCGAACTGTTACGGCATGAAATCCGCCGTGGCATCAGCGATACCCTGGCGCGGCTTACCGCCAGCGCGGCCATGGCCAATCTCTATGAAAGCGGGATGATCCCGCAAGCGGAGTTTGCGTCTGAATCACTCCTGTCCTCCTACGAAGTGGGAAAGGGGGATTTGATGAGCGTTCTCGACAGCCGTATGCAGCTCTTCGGCGTGCGCCAGCGTTACTACGAATTTGTCGCGGAAAATCAGATGCAGCGCGCCGAACTGGAGGCGCTGGTCGGCGCCCGGATCAAGTGAGAAAGAGGATAAGATGAAACAGAAGATCGTCATCCCCATCGTGCTGTTGGCCATCCTCGGCTTCACCATCGGCGGTTATCTCGCCGGCCGGCACAGCCACGACTTCCCGCCCGACAAGGCCACTGTCAGCGAGAATGAAGAAGCGCATCAATGGACCTGTAGTATGCACCCCTTCATCATTCGCGATAAACCGGGTCTCTGCCCGATCTGTGCCATGGATTTGGTGCCGGTGAAGAAGGACGCCGGCGGAGGAGCAATCGAGCAGAAGATTACCCACTGGGTCTCGTCGATGGATCCGACCTACGTCCGGGATGCTCCGGGCAAGGACGCCATGGGGATGGATCTGGTGCCGGTCTACGATAAGAGCGGAGGCGGAGGCGGGGTTACCATAGATCCGGCGACGAGCCAGAACATGGGGGTGCGTATTGCGCCGGTGCTGCGGCAGGACATTTCCCGCAGCATCAAGACCGTCGGCGTGGTTACTGCCGATGAATCGCGGCAGAGTTCGATCAACAGCAAGGTCGAAGGCTGGATTGAGAAGCTTTATGTCGATCAGACCGGAAAACCGGTGAGCAAAGGGGCGCCGCTCCTGGAGATCTACAGTCCGGATCTGGTCTCGGCGCAGCAGGAGTATCTCCTGGCTCTGCGCAACAGTCAGCGCCTTGCCGATAACCCTTATCCGGAGATTGCCGCCGGAGCGCAGCGCTTGCGTGACGCTGCCCGCACCCGGCTGAAGTATTGGGATATCTCCGACAAGCAGATTCTTGCACTGGAGAAAAACGGCGAACCGAAGAAGACCTTGACCCTCTACAGTCCGAGCAATGGCATTGTCATGATGAAGAATGCTCTCCCCGGCATGCGGGTTATGCCCGGTGAGGAACTGCTGCAGATCACCGATCTCTCGAAGATTTGGGTTGATGCCCAACTCTACGAATACCAGTTGTCGGCGGTGCAGGTCGGCCAGAGTGCCGAGATCATCCTCCCCTACAGCATCGGCAAGGTGTTGCGCGGCAAGATTGCTTATATTTACCCGACCCTGTCCGGTGAAACCCGCACTGCCCGTGCCCGCATCGAACTCCCCAATCCCGGCCTTGAGCTCAAGCCGGAGATGTACGTCGATGTGCGCATCGCCGGAGCGCAGCAAGCCGCTGCGCTGGTTATTCCGACGGAGGCGATCCTCGATTCCGGCGAGCAGCAAACCGTCTTTGTGGCGCTGGGCGAGGGACGTTTTGAGCCACGGATCGTCCGTACCGGCGTGAAGGATGATAGTGGCAACGTCGAGATTCTCGAAGGCCTCAAAGAAGGGGAGCAGGTGGTGATCTCGGCCCAGTTCATGCTCGATTCCGAAAGCCGGTTGCGTGAAGCGTTGCAGAAGATGAGCGCCCCGCCGGCGGAGAAGCCAAAAGAGAACCTGGACGATTTGTTTAAATAATCGTAGGGGCGGCCCCCCGTGGCCGCCCGTTCCCGACTCACGGTCCTGGGCAGGCACAGGGGCCTGCCCCTACAGAGGATTCATCTATGCTCGAAAAAATAATCGCCTGGTCCCTGCGCAATACTTTCATGGTCGTCCTCGCCACCCTCTTTCTGGTGATTGGCGGGGTTTATTCCCTGAAAAATACGCCTCTCGATGCCATCCCCGACCTTTCGGATGTGCAGGTCATCGTCTTCACCGAATATCCGGGACAGGCGCCGCAGGTGGTCGAGGATCAGGTCACTTATCCGCTCACCACCCGCATGCTCTCGGTGCCGGGGGCGAAGACGGTGCGCGGCTACTCCTTCTTCGGCTACTCCTTTGTCTATATCATCTTCGAGGATGGCACTGACCTTTACTGGGCGCGCTCGCGGGTCCTCGAATCGCTCAGTACCCTTTCCGGCCGCCTTCCCAAAGGGGTGAATCCCACCCTTGGACCCGACGCCACCGGGGTTGGCTGGGTTTATGAATACGCCCTGACCAGCGATCGCCACGATTTGCAACAGCTGCGCTCCATCCAGGACTGGTTTCTGCGTTACGAGCTGACCTCGGTCGACGGCGTCTCCGAGGTTGCCAGCCTTGGCGGTTTTGTCAAGGAGTATCAGGTTCTCGTCGATCCGAACAAGCTTCAGGCTTATCGCATGCCGATCAGTGAAGTGATGATGGCGATCGAAAAGAACAACCTCGACGTCGGCGGCGGGGCGATCGAGAGCGGTGAGACCGAATACGTCCTGCGCAGCCGGGGTTACATCAAATCGGTCGAAGATATCCGCAACATCGTGGTCATGGCCACTCCGGAGGGGACACCGATCCTGGTGCGCGATCTTGCTGAGGTGCGCATCGGTCCGGAGATGCGGCGCGGGGTCGCGGAACTCGACGGTCTGGGGGAGGTGGTCGGCGGTATCGTTGTCATGCGCTTTGGCGAGAACGCCCTCACGACCATAAAGAATGTCAAGGCCAAGCTCGTTGAACTGGAGGCCGGTCTTCCGGAGGGGGTGAAGATTGTCCCGGTCTATGACCGCTCCGGGCTGATTGAGCGGGCGGTCTCGACCCTCAAGGAGAAACTTCTTGAGGAGAGCATCGTCGTCGCCCTCGTTACCCTCCTCTTTCTGTGGCACCTCCCCAGCGCCTTTGTTGCCATCTTCACCCTGCCGGTGGCGATCCTCATGGCCTTCAGCATCATGCATGCCCAAGGGATCAACGCCAACATCATGAGCTTAGGGGGCATCGCCATCGCCATCGGCGCAATGATCGACGCGGCGATCATCATGATCGAAAATGCCCACAAGCACCTGGAACGGGATCGCGACAAAAAGCCGCATGCCCAGATCATCCTGGATGCCGCCAAAGAGGTCGGGCCGACCCTCTTCTTCTCGCTGCTGGTGATCACCGTCTCCTTCTTCCCGGTCTTTACCCTGCAGGAGCAGGCAGGGCGGATGTTCAAGCCCCTTGCTTATACCAAGACCTACGCCATGGGAGCCGCCGCCCTTCTCTCGATCACTTTGGTGCCGGTCCTCATGCTTTGGCTGGTGCGCGGCAAGATCAAGCCGGAAGAAGCGAATCCGATCAACCGCTTTCTGATTCGCATCTATCACCCCATGGTCGATTTTGTCCTCAAGTGGCGGGTGGCGACCCTCACCGTCGCCCTGGTGGCGGTCCTCTCCATTGCCTGGCCGCTGAGCAGGATGGGGTCGGAGTTCATGCCCCCCCTGTACGAAGGGGATCTCCTTTACATGCCGACGACCCTGCCGGGACTCTCGGTGACCAAGGCCAAGGAGTTGCTGCAGCAGACCGACCGGATCATCCGCCAGTTCCCGGAAGTTGAGCGGGTATTCGGCAAGATCGGCCGGGCGGAGACCGCCACCGATCCGGCGCCGATGATGATGATCGAGACGACGATCATGCTCAAGCCGGAAGGAGAATGGCGCAACGTGCCGGTGCCGCGTTTCTACTCGGGTTGGCCGGATTTTCTCAAGCCGCCGCTGCGCCTGGTCCTTCCGGAAAGTCGGCGGATTACCGTCAAGGAACTCTCGACTGAGCTCAACCGCGCGATCCAGTTCCCCGGTCTGACCAACGCCTGGACGATGCCGATCAAGACCCGCATCGACATGCTCTCCACCGGCATCAAGACCCCGGTCGGGATCAAGATCATGGGGCCGGATCTCGCGGTCCTGTCCCGCCTCGGTGAAGAAGTCGAAGCCGTGGTCCGCACTGTCCCCGGCACTCTCTCGGCGATTGCCGAGAGGACGGTCGGGGGCTCTTATCTCGATTTCACCATCGACCGCGCCGCAGCCGCCCGCTACGGCATCAGCGTCGATGCGATTCAGCAGACCTTCCAAACCGCCATCGGCGGCATGGCCGTATCGGAGACCGTCGAAGGGTTGGAGCGCTACCCGATCAGTGTCCGCTATTTTCGTGACTTCCGCAGTGACCCCGAGGCCCTGGGCCGCGTTCTGGTCGGCGCGGCCGGCGGTCGGCAGATCCCGTTGGCGCAGCTCGGCACCTTTGCGGTCAAGCGCGATGCCGACAGTATCAAGAGTGAGAATTCTCGGCGCACCGCCTGGGTCTACATCGATCTGGAAGGGAGTGATATCGGCTCTTACGTCACCAGCGCCAAGGAAGCGGTCGAAAAGCACGTCACGTTGCCGCCGGGATACAATTTGGTCTGGAGCGGCCAGTTCGAATATATGGAGAAGGCCAAAGATCGTCTGCTGCTGATTATCCCCCTGACGATTCTGGTGATCTTTGTCATCATCTATATCAGCACCAAGAGTTTGATCAAGACCGCTATCGTCTTTCTTGCGGTCCCCTTTTCGCTGGTCGGGGCCTTCTGGTTCCTTTATCTCCTCGACTATAATATGTCGATCGCGGTCTGGGTCGGAATCATTGCCCTTGCCGGTCTTGACGCCGAGACCGGCGTGGTCATGCTCCTCTACCTCGATCTTGCCTACGAACAATGGCAGAAGAACGGGCGGATGGTGACCCTCGGCGATCTCAAACAGGCAATCCATCACGGCGCCGTCAAACGCATTCGTCCCAAGGTCATGACGATCACCGTCATTATCGCCGGCCTCCTGCCGATCATGTGGAGTCACGGCGCCGGGGCCGACGTCATGAAACGCATCGCCGCGCCGATGGTCGGCGGCGTCGTCACCTCGGGCATCATGGAACTTCTTGTCTATCCGGTGATTTTTTATCTATGGCGGGGGAGGAGTTTGAAAAAGAACCAGGAACCGACGGCAATAGGCGATATCCACGACTAAGTATTTAACCCCCAACCAAGGAGTAATCATCATGAAAAAGCAAATTTTTATTGTCAGCCTGTTGACCCTTCTCGCCCTTCCCGGTGCCCTCTTCGCCGCTAACCATGAGCACAGCGGCCACGGCACAGCGAAGAAGGGGGACATGCACAAAGGGATGATAACGGTCGGTGAGCAGACCGTCGACGGGGTCAAGGCGATCGTTTATCTCAACGATGTCAAGGCGACCATGGCGAAGATGGGGATGAAAGAGACCCACCATCTGATGATCCATTTTTATAATGCCAAGGATGGCAAGACCATTGAAGAAGGGGTCGTCGCCGTCAAGATCAAAGGGCCGGACGGAAAAGAGGGCGGGGCGCTCAAGATGATCGGTATGGATGAACATTTTGGTGCTGACATTGTCCTTGACCAGAAAGGAGCCTATCTCTTCACGGCGGGAACGCAGTTGGCCGACGGCGTGAAGCGTCAGTTTGAACTCAAATACGAACTCAAGTAGCCGAAATAGACAGGAAGCCGTGGAGACTTGAACCATTGCGGTCTCTACGGCTTCCATCGTTCGTCAGAGGGTTCAATTTTAGCTTGTATCGAAATTTCTACATATCCCCTTGTTTTTTTAAAATCCTTCGCCCCTCTTTGAATTTTAGCTTTCTTTAGAAAAAAACCGCACCGGCCAAAATATTTGTAGAATTGATGTCAATTTTACAGAGTCGAAAAGAGACAAATAAAAAAAAACTGCTACGCTATGAA
>JAXMLA010000096.1:0-3589 GCA_034370465.1 Desulfuromonadales bacterium | reverse complement strand
CTCTCCCATTCCCCCTTTCGCGTCCCTTCGCGTTCATTCGCGGTTTCTCCCTTCTCCCTTCCAAATCCCCTTCGCGTCCATTCGCGTTCATTCGCGGTTTCTCCCTCCTCGCGCCGCCAGCTCGCCCACCGTCATCGGCGGGTAGTCGGGTTTGGTGGGTGTGAAGAGGTCGCTCTTTCCATGTCTGGCAAAGAGCGGATCCGCGCTATACGCCGCCGATTGCGTATTCCGGGATAAATCGGCCAGGCAAACCGGGATAAACCGGCCACCGAAACCGGGATAAATCGGCCACTGAATCCGGGATTATTCCGGCCGCTTTTGCGGGGTCCGGAATGGGTGGCCGATTTATTCCGGAATGAAAGGAAACGAATCGGATCGCGACGCTGGATAAGGACGCATAGGGTTGCGCCTTTTGCCGATGCCCGGCAAAGGAAAGGACCCCATGCCGAAAGAGAGATTATCCATGCGTAAGTTGATCGAGATATTGAGGCTGAACGCCGCGGGACTGAGCGCGCGACAGATCGCCCGCGGATGCGGCATTGCCCGAAGCACCGTCGCGGAGTATCTGGAACGAATGGGAGCGGCTGGGGTGAGATGGCCGCTGCCACCGGAGGTTCAGGAAGAAGACCTGGAAGCGCGACTTTTCGGAGGGACGCGCCCGACGCGAAATCGGGACAACTCCCGACCGTTGGCCGACTGGGCCGCGATTAACAGGGAATTGAGCAAGAAAGGCGTGACGCTCAAACTGCTGTGGCGGGAATACCATGAGGACCAACCGGGCGGCTACCGCTACAGTCAGTTTTGCGAGCACTATCGGCGCTGGGTCAAGGGGCTGGAAGTCTGCTTGCGGCAGACCTACCGGGCCGGAGAGCGGATGTTCGTGGACTATGCCGGCCTGACCATGGCGCTCTACGACCCGCACACCGGAGCGGCGCAGGAAGTGCAGATCTTCGTGGCCGCCCTGGGGGCGAGCCATTACCTGTATGCGGAGGCGACTCGTACACAGCGGTTGCCCGACTGGATCGAAGCGCACATCCACGCCTTCGAGTTCTTTGGAGGGGTTACCGAGCTCATCACCTCGGATAATCTTCGGAGTGGCATACATCGAGCGTGTCGGTACGATCCGGTTGTCAATCCGACCTATCAGGATATGTCCGCGCACTATAGGACGGCCATTCTTCCATCGCGACCGCGCAGGCCCCGTGACAACGCTAAAGCGGAGAGCGGCGTACAAATCGCGGAGCGGGAAATCATCGCGCCGCTGCGGCATCGGAAGTTCTATTGCTTGAGCGACTTGAACCGGGCCATCCGAGAACAGCTCGACGTGATCAACCACCGTCGCTTTCAAAAACTGGATGTGTCCCGCTTTGAACTGTATCGGGACGTGGACCTGCCCGTGCTCAAGCCCCTTCCTCCGACCCGGTACGAATACGCCGAGTTCCTCAAAGCGCGCGTCAATATCGACTACCACATTGAAGTGCGCGGCCATTACTACAGCGTTCCCTATGAACTTCGAGGCGAACAGCTTGATGTGCGGCTCAGCGCGCGAATGGTGGAAGCGCTCCATCGAGGGCGGCGCGTGGCGGCACATCCGCGAGACGAGCGCAAAGGACGGCACAGCACGGACCCCGCGCACATGCCTAAGGCACACCGAGAGTATCTCGCATGGAACCCCAGCCGCATCATCAACTGGGCCGGGAAGATCGGGCAGCACTGTGCCCAGGCGGTGGATCGGATCCTGGCGAGTCGATCTCATCCGCAACAGGGGTATCGAGCGGCGCTGGGGATCATCCGTCTCTCCAAAGACTATCCGATGCAGAGAGTAGATGCCGCCTGTCGACGCGCGCTCGAACTCGACGTGTGCAACTACCAGAGCATCCGCTCGATCCTCAAAAGCGGAAAGGATCTGGAAATGCAGGCTGGGCAACCGGTCGGGCAGAGCCCTCTTCGGTCGCAGCACCAGAATGTTCGAGGATCCCGATACTACGCGCAACAAACCCAAACGGAAGGAAAGACCACTCATGCTCAATGAACAAACGAAAAGCAAACTCTATGCGATGAAGCTTCAAGGCATGGTCGCCGCATATGAGGAACAAACCCAAAACCCCAGAGCCGCGGATCTCTCGTTCGATGAGAGGCTGGGCCTCCTGGTGGACCGGCAGTGGACCTGGCGCGAAGATCGCTCCCTGAAAGGTCGGCTTCAGCACGCAAAGTTCAAGCTCAACGCCTGCGTCGAGGATCTGGACTTCCGTGCGTCTCGCGGCCTGAAACGCTCGGATGTCGAACGGCTTCTCGGGTCTGACTGGCTTCAGTACCATCAGGGCGTAATCATTACCGGACCGACCGGTACAGGAAAGACATTCCTGGCCTGTGCCATCGGACAGAAGGCCTGTCGGGAGGGCTATCGAGTTCGCTACTATGTTGCCTCGAAGCTCTTTCGCCAACTGGCCGCCGCGCATGCCGACGGCAGCTTCGGCCGACTCTCGGTCCAACTGCAAAAGACAGCGTTGTTGATCGTGGACGACTGGGGCATGGAAAAGCTCTCCGATGAACAGTATCGGGACTTTCTGGAGATCCTCGACGACCGCCACGGGTGCGGCTCAACGCTGATCACAAGTCAGTTCCCCCTCTCTCTATGGCATGACACCATCGGCAATCCCACCGTCGCCGACGCCATTCTGGATCGGCTGATCAACACCTCGCAATGCCTTGAACTCAAGGGCGAGTCGTTGCGCACACGCCCCGCCCAAACCACCCCCGCCACGGCTTCCCTGCCGCCTTCGCGGCAGGCTTAATTAAAGGTTCATAAATAGAGGGAAGGAAGAATCCAGAAGCGTCGGCTCCGATCGGAATCGGAGCCTCCGATGGAGTCAAAAATCAAAGCGAATATCTTGACTCAAATCGGCCACTTCTGTACACAAGAGAAAACAGCGTCGCTTCGCTCCGATAGGTGGCCGATTAATCCCGGAATGGGTGGCCGATTACTCCGGAATACGCAATGCGTTCAACCTCGCGAACTGGGACAAGAAGTACCCGCAGGATGTTCGTGATTACAAGGTTGAGAGCGCGCGTCACAATCTGGTGATTAGGGGAGTGAAGGACTTGTCTGGCTTGTTGTTATGCGAACTGGAGACGGCCTATCTCCATTCGGCGATGTGGTGTGATGCGGTGGACTGTCTCAAGAAGCGCCGAGAATTCAACAAGTTCTCAAGAAATATTCAAGTGGTGTGGGTTCGTGGGCCGAGTCTCTCCTTGCATCTTGGTGCATGCGAAACGGGCGGCATGCATTTCTGGGTAGGCACAGGAATTGCCGAACACCGTGCTGACCGATTCCTTCAGCGGATCATCTCTCAAGCCAAGTCTGACGCCCTCATGGCCAATGGCGAACTGGAACTTGTGCCCGTGAGTTGCGAGTTGTCTTCAGTGTCACCTAACTTCGATCACATTCCGGTCTGGCGATCGTCAGCCCACTCGTAGGTAGATGCCAGGCTCTATTCCGGGTACATGTCCACGTAGTGGACTCGCTTCTTGGTGCCTTTGGCACGGAAAACATCTATTCCGGTGTTCAGACTGTGCAGGTGTCTCGAGA
>JAXMLA010000095.1:0-12423 GCA_034370465.1 Desulfuromonadales bacterium | reverse complement strand
GTGTGGGACTGGCGAGTTCTAACGGTCGGACTGGCTATTGGCAGGGTTTGGTGAGAGAGAGAGGCTCATGCTCACGGTTAGGACAAAAAAAACCGCAATCTGCGTCCGTCACGGTGACAGAGGCAGATTGCGGCAGGCGGTAACCCAGCGGGGCGTTTCTCAAAGATCATCCCCCTCAAGATTCTTGAGCCGCTTATTCAGCGCTGGTCGCGAGATCCCGAGCATGCCGGCCATAATCGACTGGTTGCCGCCGGCGCGACGCGAAGCTTCGGCGATCAACTGATTAGCCAGATCGCGAAGACTCGGCAACTCTCCAGGGAATTCCACCGCCTTGTCCCCCTGCGCCGCTTCGACACCGGCCTCGATCATCTTTGCAAATTCACGATTCTCCTCTCGCCCCATGGCCCGTTTGAAAGCATCCATGGAGAGTTTGCGCGTCTGGTGGGTGCTGACCGCATCATAGACCATCGCCCGCAATTCGCGGACGTTGCCGGGGAAGTGATAAGTGCCGAGAAGGATGTCGAGCTCCGCCGGCGGAGTCGGCTTGTTCTTGCCGAACTCTTTGGCCGCCTCGGCGAGGAAGTGGTTGAGGAGCAAGGGGATATCCTCGGGATGCTGTCGCAGGGAGGGCATGTGAACATGATGAGTTCGCAGCCGATAGTAGAGATCGCGGCGGAATTCACCGGCTTCCTGCAGGCGGCCGAGGTCAAGGTTGGTGGCGGTGACAATCCGCGCCTCGCAGCGGCGGGTGCGGTCGCTACCGACCGGA
The DNA here is from genome assembly GCA_034370465.1 of Desulfuromonadales bacterium. Classification (GTDB taxonomy): domain Bacteria; phylum Desulfobacterota; class Desulfuromonadia; order Desulfuromonadales; family UBA2197; genus UBA2197. The sequence goes on along the minus strand of JAXMLA010000095.1, from coordinate 11,654 downwards.
CGGTATTCCCCCTCTTGCAGCAGGCGCAGTAGCTTGTGTTGTGAAGATTGACTGAGGGCACCGATCTCATCCAGAAAGAGCGTGCCGCCGCTCGCCTCTTCGATCAGCCCCTTGCGGGGCTGTTCAGCGCCGGTGAAGGCGCCTTTGACATGGCCGAACATGGTATCGGCGAAGACGTCATCATCGAGTCCGGCGACATCCACCGCCACCCAGGGTCCTTTGGGACTGCCAAGATGATGCAGGGTGCGGGCGACCAACTCCTTGCCGGTGCCGCTCTCACCGGTAATCAGTACCGGTTGACGACTGGCAGAGATCGCCTCGACGTACTTAAGGACCTTGAGCAGACGCTCCGAACGGGTGACGAGGCCGGCAAAGGCGGCGGGATTATGCAACTCCCCCTTCATATAGCCATCCTGCAGCAGCAAATTCTCCTGCTGCAGTTCACTCATCCGCAAAGCCCGCTGAATCCCGACCATGAGCCGCTCATCCTCAACCGTCTTGACGAAAAAATCGAAGGCGCCGAGCTTCATGCACTTGACCGCGGTCTCGACCTGGTCGCGGCCGGTGAGGATAATCACCGGAACTTCGGGATAGTCGCGAGAAATAAAATCGATGATCTCCTCGCCGGAGAGGTGCGGCATAGTGTAATCGACCAGAGCCAGACTGATGCGCTGCTTACGCAGCAGCGGCAGAACTTCACGCGGGTCGTTCAGAGCGATGACGTGGTTGATACCGGCATAACGGGCGAGACTGATGGTCAGGCTGCGCAAAAACGCGTCCTCATCGTCCACAAGCAGAACCGGCAGAGCCGGATAAAGGGTTTTGCTCATGCGTCTTCCTCCTTCTTAAATAGGCGCCCGCTCATTTCCACCGGCAAGGAGAAGGTCACAATTGTCCCTTCCCCCGGCTTGGACTTGAAGTTCAAAGTGCCGCCATGCTGTTTGGCGATGCGCGTCGAAACCGAGAGACCCAGCCCGGTGCCGCCCTCTTCGCGGCGGGTGGTAAAGAACGGGTCGGTGATCCTCTTCATATCCTGACTGGTGATCCCCCGGCCTTGGTCAACGACTTCGACCTTGATGCACTTTTGGATCGGGTCATAACCGGTCCGGACGGTCACACCATGTTGGCGGTCCGGCAATGACTGGCAGGCATTCATTAACAGATTGATCACCACCTGCTCAATCTGACGGGTATTGCCGATGGCAACGGGTAAAACTTCGGCCAGTTGCAGTTCGAAGCGATCAGTGGCTTTGCGAAGATGACCGTCAAGGAGACGCACGGCGGCAGCAACGGCTTCATTGAGATCAAGGGGGCTCTTTTCCGCCATTTCCTCATCAGCGCGGGCAAAATCTTTCATGTCGCGCACGATGTCGCGGATATGACCGGCACCACGCTGCATATCCTTGACCAGTTGCGGGATTTGGGCTGCGACCAGATCGTAATCAAGACCGCCCAACTTTAAATTCTCGCCGCGAGCCTGTTCAGCCAGGAGCGGCAGAGAATCGGCCAGGACCGCACCGACGAAATCGAGATTGCGCAGGATCATTCCATTGGGATTGTTGATCTCATGAGCAACCCCGGCGGTCAACTCCCCGAGGGCGGCCAGGCGCGCCACCCGTTCAGCCCCCTGACGCAATTGCTGCTGTTCGGTGATGTCGTGAGCGATAATCAGACGAACAACCCGCCCATGGTAAAGCATCTGACTGGAAATGATTTCCACGTCGATCACCGTGCCATTTTTCAACTGATGGCGCCACAATCCCGCACTGTCGAGGAGTCCAGACGGGGACTCGGGGTGGACGACTAAACCGGGAGGTTCAATTTGCAGCCAGTTAGCAAAGAAATTCATCGCCAGAAACTCTTCGCGAGAATAGCCGTACTTACTTATGGCCGCAGGGTTCACATCAAAACAAGACGAGGAGTCCAGATCAACCAGCCAGATCGGGAGAGGGGCGTTGTCGAAGATCAGCTGATAGCGTTCGTTAGCCATCTTGATCGTTTCGGCATCGGCACGGATCTTTTGACTCAAACCCCGCTCGCGGAGTGACTTTTTTTCAAGGATTTCTATGAAGAGGACGACAACAACCCCCATCACCAAACCGATCAGGGCAAAACAAATCTGATAGTAAATTAAAATCTGCCGTGCCGTCTTGACAAATCCTCGCTCCAGCAACAAGGTGACCTGGGCAGCATCACTGCCGCGAATACCGGGCATCAGGCCGGTGACACGGAGATTATCGCGATCCACAAACTCAACAACAGGAAGAGACAACTCCACAGAAAATTCCGGGGAGGCTCCCTCAACTTTAATGTTGGCATGCAATATGTCACGCAAGCGGTCGAGAGTGCCGTCGTTCAGATCTCTCACCACCAGCAACCAGCCCGGCAATGACGACGAAGTTTGCAGAGGGACGATGGCAATCGATAAAAAAGCACCTTGATACCAAGAGACGCCGAATCGTGCAGCTTGCGAATCCCGTTGGTCGGGCCGCATCAGTTGCAGACGCAAAGCTGACAATGCCTGCTCCGAGACATCAAGGTTTCCGGGGTTGCCGACGACAGAGAAGTTCACGGCCCCCTCCTTACTTGGCAGGACGACGAAAACAATACTGATATCAGCTGCTTCAAGAAGTTTTTCCGGCAGCACATCTGCGACAACTGCACCTGGGTGGGCAGACGTGGCCAGGCCTTCTGCGAAACGCAAAGCTCGCACCTTTGCCCAGCGTTGCAGATAGTTTCCTTCACGTTCAATCACCGAAGTCACGTGGACTAATTGCCGCAGGGCATCTTCATGTTCAATGCGCTCAACTTTGCCCAGCAGCAACAAGTCTGCCAGCAGCCAAACCAGAAGATTTGGCACCAGGACAAAGCCAAGGATAATCAGCAGATATTTTTTTGTCATAACCGTTTAAGGCTTTCATCTAAAGGGAGGAACTTGAGGTGCCGCGGGGAACCTTATCCCTTGGCGTTTTGCACTAATGCCTCAAAATGGGAAATGGTCTTTCTGAGCCCTTCATCGAGAGTAATTACCGGCTCCCAGCCCAAGTGTTGCCGCGCCAAAGTGATCTCCGGCAGACGCTTGCGGGGATCATCCTCCGGCAATGCTTTGAACTCCAGCAACGATTTTGACTGGGTCAGGGAAATGATCCGTGCCGCCAGATCGCGCATGGTAATCTCCACCGGATTGCCGAGATTGACTGGCCCGGTGAAATCCTCCGGAGATTCCATCAAACGCACCAACCCCTCCACGAGATCGTCGACATAACAGAATGAGCGGGTCTGCTCGCCATCACCATAAAGAGTCACCGGCTCCCCTTTTAGCGCCTGAACGATAAAATTGGAGACGACCCGACCGTCATGGAGGGACATTCCCGGTCCGTAGGTGTTGAAGATCCGCGCCACCTTGATGGTGACACGGTGCTGGCGGAAATAATCGAAAAAGAGGGTCTCAGCGCAACGCTTCCCTTCGTCGTAGCAGGAACGGAGACCGATGGGGTTGACATTTCCCCAATAATCCTCGCGCTGGGGATGGACCAAAGGATCACCATAAACTTCGCTGGTGGAAGCCTGAAGAATGCGGGCCTTAACGCGTTTGGCCAGGCCGAGCATATTAATGGCACCATGGACACTGACCTTGGTGGTCTGAACCGGATCAAACTGATAATGGATGGGGGAGGCCGGACAGGCGAGGTTGTAGATCTGGTCGACCTCGACATAAAGAGGGAAGCAGATATCGTGACGCTGGACCTCGAAATGGGGATGGGCAAGGAGATGGGCAATATTAGCCCGCCGGCCGGTATAGAAGTTGTCGACACAGAGGACGTCATGGCCGCTGGCGAGGAGTCGCTCGCAGAGGTGCGAACCGATAAAACCGGCGCCGCCAGTCACGAGAATCCGTTTGTTTGTCATCATCTCTGCTTTCTCCGAAAAAAATGTTAGCGCAAGATATTATATTTGAGGATGCACCAGATGGCGCGAAAGCCATCGCGCCAGCCGATCTTCTTCCCCTCGGCATAGGTCCGCCCGGCATAACTCACCCCGACCTCATAAATACGGCAATGCAGGCGTGCGACCTTGGCGGTAATCTCCGGCTCAATGCCGAAACGATTCTCTTCGATGGTCAACCGCTGCAGGATGTCGCGGCGAAAGACTTTATAGCAGCACTCCATGTCGCTGAGGTTGAGATTGGTAAAGAGATTGCTGGCCAGGGTGAGGATCCGATTGCCGACCGAATGCCAATAATAAAGGACACGATGCGCGTCGCCGCCGACAAAGCGCGAGCCAAAGACGACATCAGCCTTGCCGGCAAGGATCGGGGCGAGGAGTTTCGGATATTCCGCCGGGTCATATTCAAAGTCGGCATCCTGCACCAGCACGATATCGCCGGTCGTCTCGCTAAAGCCGCGTCGCAGTGCGGCCCCCTTCCCCTGATTCACCTCCTGAAAGACGATCCGTAACGGCGCCAGTCGCAGCGTGGTTTCGTTGAGCAAAGCGACCCCGTCCGGATTTGCTTCGCGCCGGGCCGCCAAATCCTTTAAGAGTTCACATGTCCCGTCTTGTGAAGCATCATCGACGATCACCATCTCCAGGGTGAGATCAGGCAGATTCACCGCCTGCACCCGCGCCAGCACCGCGACGATATAATTGATTTCATTGTAAACAGGGATAACAACAGAAAGTTTCAAATCATTCCTCCTGAATATAAACAGCCTTGTCCATTCGCCGTCCAGCATATCTACAATTTACTTGCCCGCGGCAAAGATGCTATGATTCATACAAAATTTCAACCATCAAAAGGGCTCACAAATTATGACAAACGGTTATCTCTCCCCCGCATTATTCGCCCTTTTTTTCACCTTGGTCTTATCGGGTTGTAACACAAAAAAGGATTCCCCTGCGGCAATAGAAATCAAACAGGCTTTGGTCTTGCCTAAGAGTGCCTTCAGCGAACCGATCGAACCACAACTTTTTGAGCTCACTTCGGGGGCACTCAGCGTCTGGCGAACGTATAAAGCCGCAAAACCGACACTCCTCCTCTTCGCTTCCCATCCTTTACTGAACCCTATTCCCGAGAATCTTTTACCTGAGGTCAAGAGGGTGATTGAGTCCGGTCACGATACGGAGTTGGTGCGCCGCGGCAGTGCTTCGGCGGCGGATGTCCTCTTTGCCTCGCCGCAGACGGTCAGCGCCGCGCTTGAAGCGGGACTTTTGGCTGAAGTGATCGTGGTTATACCGACCAAAGAGAAGAAGGACGCCATCTCCCTCGAAAAATTCACCCAGCGAGCCCAGGAAGCGGGATTCCTGACGGCGGAGGAAGCTACCAAACTCACCCTTCAGGACGGCATCATCTCCGGGACAGTGCGAAATATCCCCTTCCGCGTTATCCATCCCGAGGCCCTCCCGGCGATCACTACCCCGCTCCTGCTGCATATTGACCTTGGTTACTTCAAGGAGAGCTATGTCAATGATATTAAAACCCCGATTTACGACTTGATCTACGAATTCACCGCAGCGATTCGTGCCGCCGGATACAAGCCGACGGCTGTCACCCTCTCCTTCTCCAATCAGGAAGTCGGATATGCGCTGACATCGCGGTTTGTTATCAAAGATCTTGCCTCACTGTTTCGCTATCCGGATTTTCTTGACGGCAAAACCCCGACCAGCTGGTCCCTGCGCTCCGCAGCCCTTTATGCCTCACTCATGTTTAACGAGGAGAGAGCCCGGACCTTGACCGAACAGGCCGCAAAGGAGACCCCGGACGATGCCGCGGCACTCTTCGATTTATCGATTCTCCGCTTTCAACAAGGACAGGCCAACGAAGGATTCAGTCTCCTTGATCAAGCTGTGGCCCTCGATCGCGGTTACGCCCTGGCATACATTGAGCTGGCTGACCAGGGGCAAAGCATGGGGCAATGGAGCAAGTCTTTTGAACTCCTGCAAAAAGCGACAAAAGCCTTCCCTGACAACGCCGAAATCAGGATCCGACTGGCCGGCGACTTGATTCAACGCGGCCGAGCTGTCGAAGCGCGGCCCCTTCTTGTTGCCCTTGAAAAGTTGCCGTGGTCTGGCGTCTACCACGCTGGAGTGCCTGAGGTCCTGACCAGAATGCAGACGGCGGCAAAGATCGAAAATGATGTTGCCCTGCCTGACGCTCCTGAACCGCCGAGAGTGCCGCAACGCAAACAGCAAGGGATGCCGCCGTCACACATGGGGATCCCGCCGCAACAATAGCCGGACCGATTTCATTGCGCGGGCCGAACCATCGTTCTGGCCCGCGCAAAGTTCTCCTGATAATAACGATTCCCCGGATCGAGTTCGAGTGCACGCTCAAAAGCATCGAGGGCCGCCGGCCACTTCTCCTGCTGCGCCTCCACCACTCCCAGCAAATTCAAGGTCTCTCCAGTCCCTCCCCGCAACTTGATATCCTGGCGCAACTGCTCGCGGGCCTCATCAAGGCGTTGCAAACGCAAAAGACTGATCGCCAGTTTCAGGTGCAGGTTACTGCCGGGGGCAATAGTCTTCACTTTCGCAAAAGCATCAATCGCCTCGCTGTCCTGTCCCAGGGCATTCAAGGCTCTCGCCCGCAGCTCCTGATAGCGCGAGAGCGTGTGCAAAATCGCGGTTGCCGGATCAAGAGCCTTAAGCGCTTCGTCATATCGTCCCAGTCCGCTCAAAGCTTCAGCGATATCGAGACTGTCAAAAGCGATGGCGACGCGTTCCCCCTTCTTCTCCGAAATAGCAAAAGCCCTTCGGGCACTTTCCAACGCATCGTTGTAGCGTTCCTGCGTCAACAGATAGAAGGTCCAGGAACGCAGCCCACCGGGATAACTCGGCGCCAGTTCCAGCATCTGACGATAAGCGGCTTCTGCTTCGACATAACGCTTATGATTCGTCAGGATCTCGCCGACATTCTGCCAACCGAGAAAATCCTTCGGATTCTGACGGACTTCACCCATCCAGAGGGTCGGTTCATCGGCATAATCGAGATTGCGCAGCAGACAGACGGTCGCATAAAAGTAGAGCAGCAGAACCGCACAGACGCAAGCCACCCTTTGCAACTGCGGCTTGCGGTCCGCCTGCCCGAGAAAGGAACCGACGGCGGCACAAAACCAGAGGGATGGGATATATGCCAGCCTTTCGGCCATGGTCACGCCGATCGGAAAGAGGAGATTCGCGGTAATGGAAAAAGAGGCGATATACAGGAGTCCAAAGAATGCCGCCGGTTGGCGCTGTCGGATTCCGATATATAGCACCACAAAGAGGGCGCCGGTCGCCGCCAGGACCAACAGACCCGGCAGTGACATGGGAGAGGTAATAAAGGGGGGGAGATCTGCCACCGAGTAGACCGACTGCAAAGGGATCGGCCAGAAGTGCAGCTTCAGATAGATCCACTGATGCTGCAAAGCCGAGAGTATCCGGGTCACGGCATCGACGTGCGCCAGAGGAGCAGCGGCCTCCGACAGGGTCGAGCGAGGGAGGTCGGAAAAGACCCCGTAGGTACGCCATAGAAACCAGATCAGCGTTGTCCCGAACAGCAGCGCATAGAGTCGCCAGCGCTTCTGCCAAATTGCCACGGTTCCGGCAAAATAGGCATCGACCAAAGGGAGCATCAGCAAAAAGGTAATCGCATTCTCCTTTGACAGCAGGGCACAAAAGAGCGACAGGGCCGAGAGCGCTTGCCAACGCCTCTCTTTACTCTGCGCTGCGAGAAAGGCCAGGAGGAGAAAGAGCGCAACGAGAAGCTCGCTCCGACCGACAACGACATCGACAACCTCGGTATGAATCGGATGGACGGCAAAGAGGGCGGCGGCAAAGAGGGCAGAAACAAGCGGTATTCCCCAGCCGATCAGAACCCGCCAGAAAAGGACCGTCACCGCTCCGTGCAGGAGGACATTCACCCCGTGAAAAGCCCAGGCCTCACCCCCCAAAAACAATCGGTTCATCGCCAGCGATAAAATGGTCAACGGGCGGAAAAGACCGCTGTTCTCCATGCCATGCCAGTAGTCAGAACGGAAGATCGTGATGATCTCGAAGTTTTTGACCAGCGGATTATTCTGGGCAATATGAATGTCGTCGAGGATAAAGGCGCCGGGGAAGCTGTTGCTGTAGACCAGGGAGGCGAGCAGAAAGATAATAAAAGCGACTCTCCGCGGGTATTCTGCCAGGCAGGATTCCAAAGAGCGAATCGACCATTGTTCGTTGTATTTCATTCACTTCACCACAGGAATACGGGATGGTAACGTCGATGTGAGGCTCTCTCTATACTGATGAGCACGCCCGACTGACTGCAAGCAGAAAGGGCCGGGATTTCTCCCGGCCCTTTCTTGTCTGGGTCTGATTTAGCAGGGGTGGACGCTGCCACTTCCGACGACTTTCGGCTTGTTGTACTTCATGGGATGCCTCCTTTCAGGAATTTTTTCGTTTATTGAGTCTTTGGTTATCGCGGGCGAAACCGCCCGCGATAACGCAGCGCATTAATAGGTCAACTGGGTGGTAATATCCGTCGTCAGGGTGGTGTTCGGGGTCGTATCCTCGATCCACGGTGTCACTGTATTCCACCCCTTACCGAGGGTGATGGTCGTGCCGTCTGCCGTCGCCCGCGCATCGAGACGATGACAGTTAATGGCTGTCGACCACTGTGAATGACGGGTCCCGGTCCACGGCATCGGCAGGGCACCGCCGGTGAAGGCACTGTTGTCTTCCCAGGTATTGTGGTTGGTATCGAGACAGTTGGTGATCATCAGCTTCGGCAAACGTGAAGCGTGCGGGTTGTGGCACTTCGAGCAGGAGAAGGTGTGATAATTCGATTGCGCATCGTGCGCCACCTCATTACCGGCCGTCGTTGACTGGAAGGTTATCTCTGCCGTCCCTGTAGCAATGGTCGAGTTGCGGGTCGAAGCCGTACTAATGGTGGTATTCCAGGCAAAGGTCTGGAAAGCTGTGCTGCGTGCCTGCGTCGTACCGTTGGTGGTGCTGTTTGCAGTGCGCGGCGACCAGTTATAAACGCCGGTCTCCGTTGTGCTCGAACGGTAGGTGAAACCACGTGTCGAGGTCGGCACGGTCGCAGCGCCCATATCCATGGCCGCAGAGGGTTGTGTTTTAGTCAGCGCAGCGCTACCACGCAGGGTACGGGTAAAGATGTTGCGGGCGCGGTTCTCTGCACTTGCAGCCGTCCCGGCGCCGACACCGCCGACAACAGAGTTGGCATGACCGTTGTAACCCGAGACCCATAAATTCTCGCCGGTCACCTGGTCGATAGAGCCAATCTCGGCGGCGCTCCAAGCGCCGTCCTTGGTGACACCGTGACACTGGTCACAAAGGCCGGCGTTGCCGGTAGCGGTGCGGAAGGCGGTGGTTGCGTGGTTGGCGACCGGGTTATTGCTGTTCTGGTCGATCCACCAGCCGCCGACCTGAGCGACAGCAGTGATGCCGGTGTTCGTGTTCGCGGCACTACCCCGCGGAACAACACCGTATAAAGTGCTACCTCCGCTGGCTGACTGCACGGTGTAGTTCGCCATACCGAAGCGGGGGGCTCCATCTTCGGGATAAGGGTTGCCGAGCCAGGTGCCGCGCAGGTAGGGCCCACCGTTTAGCGTGGTGCTGCTGTTGTCGCCCTTGATCCCGTTGTGAGTGCCATGGACATCATGGCAGTAGGTACAGCGGATATTGGCGACAGGGTCGAGATTCTCGTCTTTGTTGTAGTTGGCGGTATCGTAGCCGGTCGCACCGGTGGTCAGGCTCGCTTTCCAGGGTTTACCCGTATCATTGGTAGCGGTGGTACCGTCGTAGTTGGCCGAATGGGTCGAACGGATCTTGCCCCGTTTGTACCAGTAAGGGTTGGAAGCCAAAGTACTGTTGAGTCCTTTGCCGGAACGCCAGAAACCGGTCGTCCAGTTCGAGGTCGTGGTCCCCGGTACCGTTGAAGCGTCGGTAAAGAGCTGACCGTAATTGTATGCAATATTACCGGTATCGCTATTGTTATTGATCCCCCATTCCGAAACACTGACCTTGTCGTGGCACCCCCAGCACATCTCCGCCTCGGTGCTGGCGTTAGGAGCGTTGGTGTAGGTCGCGCTGGCCGTGGCCGTACCACCCAGTTTGATCTTGTAGCCGTGGCTGGAATAAAGTGCGCTGCCATCCAGTTTGGTCATGGTCGGGATCGGGATGTTGGCACCGTAGACCGTCGGAATCTCGACGTCGTTGGCCCCGGAGGTGCCGTCGGCGTGGCCGGCGTGGCAATGCTCGCAGGTCGCCGTCGGGGTGGCGCCGGTGTTGGTCAGCACGCCGCCGCCGTCCGGGTCGGTGTGGGTGCTCGGCGTGGTGCCGCCGATGACAACGATTGGAGCTCCGCCGGTACCGGCCGTATGGCAAGTATTACAGGCCGGCATCGGGATGGCTGTGCCGACGACCGAGTTCGTGGGGAAGAACGAAATCGGGTAATCGTAAGTTGCATTGCCGGCCCCGCCGTGACAGGCGGCACAACCGGCCCGACTGGTGTTATAGACGCTGCCGTTACGCGCATAGGAAGAAGCATTGCTGTTCATGTTAATCTGGTGGGTCGCGGTATCGTGACGGGCGGTGCCGCTGGCGTAGACATGACAGGCATCACAGTTCGGGGTCGCCGGTTCGTGACCATTCCCTTTGGTCGAGGCGCTGGAGTTGGAGACCTTGTAATGGGTTGTCCCCGGCAACCAGCCGGCACTGCCGGCCAGAGTCGACCACTGGCCGTGGCACACGTTACACTTGATGCTGCCGACCGCGGTCACCGAGTCGGCCTGGTTTGCCTCGGTCGACCAGAGGCGGGCCCAGTTGCCACCATCCGAATGACAGCCGACGAGCCCGGTGCCGGAGCAGGAACCACTCCGGCCGTTGGCCGGAGTAAACTGGGTATAAGTCTGATTGGTACGATTGACCCAACGGTCGTTATTGGTCAGTGAATCGGCAACAAATGTGCCATTCATATGGTTGGTGGTGTCTTCCGTCTGGTGACAAGCGGCACAACCGCCAGAGAGGGTGGCGTCATGCTTCTGTACGCCTGTAGCGGTCATATTGTGCAGTCCGCTGGTCGGAATGGCGTTAAAGCCCATGGCGACGTTGTTACCGCCAATATAGGTACTGCTATGGCAATCGGTACAGGCCAGAGACGGTGGTGTCGCGATCCACAAATTGGTCGTGGAGGAGACATGGCAAGAGTTGGTGCAATTGAACGCTGGACTACCACTATAACCCGTCAATTTATTTGCGTAGGTCAATGTCCCGTTGGCATGACCGGTATGGGTTCCGCTCTGGGCGTTGGTGCCATGACACGCTTCGCAATCGTTGGTCACATAGGAGTTGTTGGCATTTATATGGGTTGCATGCACCGTCTTGGTCGCAGCCGGTACGGCATTGATCAAAAGCAATCCGGCGGTGCCGTCATTATGGCATTTGGTACATTTGGCCGGAGCAACGCCGAAGTCAGTCCCCCAGACCGGGGTCTGGGCCGCACCATGACAGGTGACGGTACAAGAGCCGTAAGCCGTCGCGGTCGGCAGTCCGACAGTCGGAACCTGACCGCCATTGGCAACCTTGGTGTACGTCCCGTAGGCGCCGAGGTCGATCTTGACCTGGCCATTGAGATGGCCGGCCGGCTTGGTCGTTCCTGCCGTATAACC
>JAXMLA010000094.1:0-2729 GCA_034370465.1 Desulfuromonadales bacterium | reverse complement strand
CGAGGACGGGGATGTTAATAAGATTGCGGATTTGCTGGAAGAGGCGAATATCACGAATGCGTGGATCAAGGTTGCGGATGGTCCGGGGCGTTATAACATCGATCCGTTGGGACATGACCGGGTGCCTGCGCTGGTGGCTGCTTTGCGAATGCGCGGGATCTCTGCCTGGGGATGGCAATATATTTACGGGCGTTACCCTGAGCTGGAAGCGGACATGGCGATCCGCCGGATCCGGGAGTTTGATCTGGACGGGTTTGTGGTGAATGCTGAGTTGGAATTTAAACAACCCGGGATGGCTGAGCAGGCAAAACGATATATGAAACGCTTGCGAGCTGCCTTTCCGGATTTGCCCATCGGATTATCTACGTACCGATTTCCGGTTTTGCACCCTGAATTTGTTTTTGATGCATTTATGCCGTATTGCGATTTCAGCGCTCCGCAGGTTTATTGGGCTGGGGCGACGAATGCGGGTGCACAGCTGGAACGATGTTTGAAAGAGTATAAAAACCTGAATTATAAACTTCCGATTTACCCGACCGGGGCAGCTTACAAAGAGCATGGCTGGGAGGCAAAGGCATCGGAGATGGTTGATTTTATGGCGACCGCGAAACGATTGGGTTTGCCTGGTTTCAATTTTTGGGAGATGCGCAGCAGCCGGATTTATATCCCGGGAGGATGGGAGGCAATAAAGCAGTTTGTTTTTGGTAGTGGACAGACGCCACCCGTGATTCCGCAACCCGTGCCCGGTACGACCGCAGGAAAAGGAAAAATCGGAACGGTGTTGACGAAGATGGTGAATGTTCGTACTGGTCCTGGAACGAGATTCTCGGATGTTGGCGATAAGTTGCAGCATGAGGTGGTCCCGATTTTGGAGATTGGCGGGACGGATATGTGGGCGAAGATCCAGGATTACCCCGAGCGATGGGTCGCAATTGAGACTGGCGGGGTGCGTTATTTAGGAGTGAGTGATGCCGATCCCGAATAAATCAGATTTTGATCATTTTCAGCAATTGGCTTTGGGGCTGGATATTCCTTTGGAGGAGACATCCACGGATGAGGCTGGATGGGTGAGCCCTGAGGAGGCGCGGCGCAGAAGTGAGAGCGCACGGCAGGCGCTGGAAGTGAGATCTCTGGATGAAACTCCCTGGATGCAGGATTATTTGCAATTACGGGATGCAGGCTGGCCGTGGCGGGTGGCGGCTTATATTGCCTGGGCTGGCAGCCCGAAGAAGACACGCTGGCCGAAAAATCAGGATGAGCTGGCACGACAGGTTTTGGGTTTGACGAGTGACCGACAAATTTATACCTGGAGAACGCGCAACCCTGCGATTGATGAGGTGATCGCTACTTTCCAGGCTGCCCCGCTGTATGAACACCGGGCAGATATTTATGATGCGCTGATTAAGAGCGCGACGAACGCAGATTATAAGAATCACAATGACCGGGAGCTGGCTTTGAAGATGTTGGGCGATTACACACCCAGCCAGAATATTAATGTGAAGGATGCCAGGTTGAAGGATCTGGATGAGATGACGGATGAGGAGCTGATCAAGCTGGCGGGGTCGATGAAAGATAGCTCACAGCTGATAGCTGATGGCTCACAGGAAGAAGACGGGGGACGGGAGACGGGAGACGGAGAGGGTGATGACTAAGGCGAATGAGGCGAAGGCAGAATTAGCACGCCGGACTCTGGCGAGACGGAAGTTGATTGCATTTTCCGAATATTTGCTTTCCTGGTATGGTGCTGCCCCTCATCATAAGATGATTGCTGAAAAGCTGGAACAGGTGGAACGTTATATTGCGACCAAAGGTAAAGAGGGAATTGGCCGATTGGTTATTCAGGTTCATCCACGCTCGGGAAAGACCGAGATTGTGAGCAAAATTTTTCCCTCGTGGTTATTGGGGCGACAACCTGATTCGCGGGTTATTTTGACCAGTTATGGTGCTGACCTGGCGACGGAAAATTCCCGTTCGGTACGTAATTATTTGCAATCGGAACGGTATCAGAATGTTTTTGGCGCACGGTCTTCGGTGGATGACAGTGTTTCTCTTTCTGACGATAGCCGAAGTGCCTCGAGCTGGAGTCTGGCTGATCCGCATCGGGGTGGTGTGGTGGCTGCCGGTGTGGGTGGTGGTATTACCGGTAAGGGTGCGCATTTGTTGATTCTGGATGATCCTTTCAAAAACCGGGAAGAGGCGGAGAGTGAGGACCATCGCGCACGGGTGATCAGCTGGTGGAACAGTTCGGCTTATACGCGGTTGGAAGATGGGGCTGCGATTGTGATTATCCATACACGCTGGCATCCGGATGATGTGATTGGGCATTTGCTGCAAAAGATGGCGAGTGATGACCCGCTGGCAGATCAATATGATGTTTTGTTTTTACCTGCGATTGCGCTGGAAGAAGACGAGTATGCTCCGAACGAGGAGGAATTTCAGAAGAATTTACTGGAAGGCCTTTACCTGCCAACCATGGAAATGGGTGATGCGTTGGGACGAAAAGCCGGTGAGGCGCTCTGGCCAGAGAAGTATTCGCGGGAGGCACTGGACAAGATTGCTGCGAATATTGAAGATTATGAATTTTCCTCGCTGTATCAGCAATTGCCGAGGTTGTTGAGCGGTGGATTTTTTGACCAGAAAAGTTTCAAGATTATTGATCATGCTCCGGAAGGTTTGGTCTGGATGGGGTATCTGGATATTGCCCTGGGTGAGAGTGAGCGGGCGGACTG
>JAXMLA010000093.1:0-4347 GCA_034370465.1 Desulfuromonadales bacterium | reverse complement strand
TATTCAAGTGATGAAATAAGAAGATACATAATAATTAATAAAGTTATCGCTTATAAATATGGCGGTAAAGATGAAGAAGCACTTACAATTTTAAACCAAGAAGATTGGAGTTCCTGCGCAGATAAATATTTACTAGCTGTTTCTGTCCTTAAAAATGAATTTAATAAAGCCGTACAAATAATGAAACGCATTGGTGACAGTGATAAATCTATAAATATTTGGGCGTATCGTGAATGGCCATTATTCAAAGAATTTAGAAAAACTAACGAATTTATTGAGGCCTACAAAGAAATATTTAAAGAAGAATTTGTTATTACAGAAAAAGTTATGCCAGAAATTGAATCAGAATGTAAAATAACCGAGAAAACTATTCTAACTGAAACTATTGATGAAGCAACTATTATATAACAGACATAGACAGCTCCGAAAAAATGGGCGGCCAAAAATTCCCGCCCCTGACAATAATACATACCAAAAACCCGCCAGCGATCAGCACAGCGCTGATCCGCTGGCGTCATATTATACTCTCACGCCCTCTCTCAAGCCCTCTGGCCCGCTCCTCCCTAGCCCCTCCCATCACCTGCGGCGCCGCCAAAGACGGGAACTCTCCCGCTGCATGTGCTGGTTGCTGACCGGGCATGCGGTCACCTTCAACCCCGAACCACCCCCGGCCCCTCCTTAACCAAGGAGGGGAGCAAATCTCCAGGGACGTAACGGGGACAGGCATCTGCGGAGCCAGTCCCCGTTACGCGTATGCTAAAGCTTGACTTGTTGACTGCTGAAGCACGATGTCATATAACAAAAATCAGCTTAACCGGTTGATTTGCCACAGGCGAGGAACATGAAACCATCATCCGCTCTTCAACAACACCACGAAGCGATTAAAAAAGCGGTCCTGGCCAGACGGGCTTGCAATGCCCGCGTCTTTGGCTCGGTCCTCTCGGGCACCGATACCGACGGCAGCGATCTCGATCTCCTCGTCGACACCTTGCCCGGCGCCACCCTTTTCGACTTGGGAGGCCTGCAAGTTGACCTTGAGGAGATGCTCGGCGTTCCGGTTGATCTGCTCACCCCTGGGGATCTCCCGGCCAGATTTCGTGACAAAGTCCTGCGCGAAGCGAGGGCGATATGACCGAAAACAGCGTCACATGATCTATTGAGCACCTCCAAACCTCTCTCAAGCCCACTGGCCCGCTCCTCCCCCAACCCCTCCCATCTCCTGCGGCGCTGCCAGCGCCTGAAACTCTCCTGAAATCCCGGTTGCCGAGAAGAACGAATTGGTTTATCTTCAACAAGACCTCAACCCCCGAGAGAACCCAGAGATGAAATCCGACGAAATATTTCAGACAATCAGCAGATACCATCCCGAATTGTCGCTACTCGGTGTGAGCCGCATTGGTCTATTCGGCTCCGCCCTACGCGGAGAGATGCGACCGGAGAGCGATCTTGATTTTCTGGTGGAATTCCGGTCGGGGGAAAAAAACTATGACCACTTCTGCGAGCTTGCGGAAATGCTGGAACGTCTCTTCGGTCGCAAGGTCGATCTGCTGACCGTCGAATCGATCAGTCCCATCCTGCGCCAGCGGATTCTTCAAGAGGCCCGGTTTGAAACCATCCACTAGCTACCTCGAACATATTCTGGTTGAAACCGAATACCTGCTGAAAACCTCCCGCCCCCTCAGCCTGAATGCCTTCCTTGCCGATGAAACGTTACAGCGGGCCTTTGTCCGCAGCTTGGAAATCATTGGCGAGGCGGTGAAGAATCTCCCCGATGCCCTCAAGATTCGCTACCCGGAACCGGACTGGCGTCGAATGGCCGGAACGCGCGACCGTCTGATTCATGGCTATTTCAGCGTCGATTTCGAACTGGTCTGGGACATCGTCCAGAACAAGATCCCGCCCTTGCATACTGCTATCCAGCGTATTCTCGATATTGAAACATCCCGACCAGCTTAAACCGGGCACCCACAAGGGGCGCCCCTACCAGTCGACGCCCACTCGCCCGCTCTGCCCCATCCCCTCCCCTCTACCCACGAATAGAGATTGCCGCCACGCCGCAATAATGCTATATACGACACACACCTGAAGCCGCAGGGGTTATCCTGCGGCCTTTTATTTTGCACAAAGGAACAATCGAAAAATGATCAGTGCCAACAACGTCGCCCTTGCTTACGGCAAGCGCGTCATCTTCAAAGACGTCAATATCAAGTTTGTCCCCGGTAACTGTTACGGCCTGATCGGCGCCAACGGTTCGGGGAAATCGACCTTCCTCAAGATTCTCGCCGGCGAGATCGAAGCGGACAAAGGGACGATCAGCGTCAGCCCCGGCGAGCGCATCGCCGTCCTGCGTCAGGATCAATTTGCTTTTGACGAAGAGACCGCTTTCAATACCGTGATTCGCGGCCACGAGCGCCTCTTCCAGGTGATGAGCGAGCGCGAAGCGATCTATGCCAAGGCCGACTTCACCGAGGCCGACGGCCTGCGCTCCGGCGAACTTGAGTCGGAATTCGCCGAAATGGGCGGCTACGAAGCCGAATCCGAGGCAGCGGTGCTGCTCAACGGTCTCGGCATCCCGGAAGAGTTCCGTCACAAAAAGATGAAGGAACTCGAAGCCGGCGACAAGGTGCGCGTCCTTCTCGCCCAGGCCCTCTTCGGCAACCCGGAGATCCTCCTCCTCGACGAACCGACCAACCATCTCGACCTCAAATCGATCACCTGGCTCGAAGATTTCCTTTTCCGCTTTAACAATACCGTCATCGTCGTTTCCCATGATCGCCACTTTTTGAACCAGGTCTGCACCCACGTTGCTGATATCGACTTTGGCAAGATCACCGTTTATGTCGGCAACTACGACTTCTGGTATCAAGCCAGCCAGCTTGCCCTCAAACAGAAGCAGGAAGAGAACCGCAAATCGACGGACAAGGCGAACGAGCTCAAGGAGTTTATCCAGCGCTTCTCCTCCAATGCTTCCAAGGCAAAGCAGGCGACCTCGCGCAAGAAGCTGCTGGAAAAGATCACCATCGAGGATATGCCGATCTCTTCGCGCAAATATCCCTACGTCGTCTTCAAACCGGAGCGTCCCTGCGGCGACATCATCCTTGAAATCGACGGTCTCACCAAGACGATCGACGGGGTCAAGGTTCTCGACAACCTCACCCTCTTCGTCAACAAGGGGGACAAGATTGCGGTGATCGGCGCCAACAGTCAGGCCAAGACCACTCTCTTCTCGATCCTCGCCGGCGAGATGGAGCCCGACTCCGGCACCTTCCGTTGGGGGATCACTATCACCAGCGCCTACTTCCCGAAAGAGAACAGCGCCTACTTTTCGGGGGATTACACCCTGATCGAATGGCTGCTGCAATTTGCCGAAGGGGAAGGCGAAAGCTTTGCCCGCGGCTTTTTGGGCCGCATGCTCTTCTCCGGCGATGACGCGACCAAGAAGGTCAAGGTCCTTTCCGGCGGCGAGCGGGTGCGCTGCATGCTGGCGAAGATGATGCTCACCAACCCCAACTTCATCATCCTCGACGAGCCGACCAACCACCTCGACCTCGAATCGATCACCGCCCTCAATAACGGCCTGATCGCTTACAGCGAAGCGATGTTCTTCGCGTCCCACGACCATCAGCTCGTCGCCACCGTCGCCAACCGCATTATCGAACTCTTCCCGAACGGCTTCATCGATCGCTCGATGTGCTTCGACGATTATCTCGAAAATGAAGAGGTGGCCCGCCAGCGTGCCATCCTCTGCCCGGAGCATGCGGAACTGAATTTATAAAATTCTTTCACTAAAGGAGGCCGACATGGCCAAAAAACCGAACTACTCATTTGAAAAGCGCCAGAAAGAGCTGTTAAAGAAGGCGAAGAAGGAAGAGAAAAAACAGCGCAAACTCAGCGGCGAAGATGTCGACGACGAGAACGAAGGATCCGAAGACGACGGTGACGACGAAGAGTCGGAAGACGAAACGACCGGAGCCTGATCCGTGTCAGATGGCACCCTACGCAGCAATCTCCGTCCCGGTCTGAAGGTGACGATCATCCTCAAAAAGGATCAGCGCAGCGGCGCCCTGACCACCGGGGTGGTCGACAAGATCCTCACCAGCGCCGCGAAACATACCCGCGGCATCAAGGTGCGGCTGCTTGATGGCCAGGTCGGCCGGGTGCAGAGCATCGCCGAATAGAGATACAAAAAAGCCCGCAATTGCGGGCTTTTTTGTACGCAAAACTCCTTAACTCCCCGCCTCCACTTCCTTCCTCCGTCGCAACCACCACCGCCGCATTTCATCGAGCACAAGCAGCCCCAAAGCAAAGGGCCAGGCGAGGAAGAATTCGCCAAGAGTCAGCGCCGCC
>JAXMLA010000092.1:0-6509 GCA_034370465.1 Desulfuromonadales bacterium | reverse complement strand
GCTTTGGCATTCTGTTCAACCAGGAGGATGCTCGTCCCTTTGTCACGACAGAGGGCGGCAATGACGCCGAAGATCTCCTGGACGACCAGGGGGGCGAGCCCCATGGACGGTTCGTCAAGAAGGAGAACTTTCGGTTTGGCCATCAGTGCCCGGCCGATGGCGAGCATCTGCTGTTCACCGCCGGAGAGGGTGCCGGCGAGCTGCTTGCGGCGTTCACGCAGACGGGGAAAGAGGATGTACATCTCCTCCAGATCCGCCCGAATCGCTTTACGTGGCTCACGCCGCCGGAAACGGAGATAAGCCCCGAGTTCGAGGTTATCCTCCACCGTCAGTGGTTTGAAGACCTGCCGCCCTTCCGGGACCTGCGAGATACCGAGTTCGACGATCCGTTCCGGCTCGCACCCTTCGATCCGCTGCTGGTCATAAAGGATCTCCCCGGAGCGGGCGGGAGTCACTGCCGAGAGAGTATTGAGCAGGGTCGTCTTGCCGGCGCCATTGGCACCGATGAGGGTGACGATCTCGCCGCGATCGAGATGCAGAGAGACATTCTTCAGGGCATGGACGGCGTTGTAGTAGGTATTGATATTCTTGATCTTGAGAAACTCCATCTCCCTACCCTTCCCCAAGATAAGCGGCAATCACCGCGCTATTGTCCTGAATCTGCCGCGGCGTCCCCTCGGCGAGCTTCTGGCCGAGATTGAGGACGACAATAGCGTCGCAGACATCCATGACCAGTTCCATGTCATGTTCAACCAGAACGACGGTGACGCCGCTGCTGCGGATCTTGCGGATCAAATCGCCGAGTTCCCAGGTTTCACGACTGTTGAGACCGGCGGCTGGCTCATCCATGAGCATTATCTGGGGTTCGAGGGCCAGAGCGCGGGCGATCTCCAGGAGGCGTCCTTTGCCGAACGGGAGGCTGGCAGCAGACTGCTCGGCGAGATCGGCAATACCGACATAATCGAGGAGTTCGAGGGCACGGCTACGGATGCGGCGTTCTTCCGCCAGATGCCAGGGGAGCTTGAGGGCACAGGCAAGGATGCCGCAACGGCTCTTGGTATGCAATCCGACCATGACGTTCTCGAGGACGGTCATCTGGCCGAAGAGTTCGATATTCTGGAAGGTGCGGACCAGGCCGAGGCGGGCGAGTTGATCGGGAGGCAGACCGCTGATGTCGCGGCCGTTAAACAGAATCTGGCCGGCGGTGCGACTGTAGATACCGCTGACGATATTAAAGAGAGTGGTCTTGCCGGCGCCGTTCGGGCCGATGACGCCGGTAATCTCTCCCTGACGGATGGCAAAGCTGACCTGGTCGAGCGCGATCAGTCCGCCAAAGACACAAGTGATCTCCTTGACTTCAAGCATCGGCGCCCCCCTTCCCGCTCCAGGACTTGCGGAGATAATTCCAGGCCAGAGTGCCGCCCTGAATCAGACCGCCCGGCAGGAAGATGGTCATGATCATCAGCAGCGCACCATAGAAAACGATGTCGTAATCATGAAAGGTGCGGAGGATTTCCGGCAAAAGGGTAATCAGGGTGGCGCCGAGGAAGGAACCGTAGATGCTCCCCAGGCCGCCGATCACCACCATCGTCAAAAGTTCGACCGAGAAACCAAAACCGAAGGTACTGGGAGAGACGAAGGTGATGTAGTGGGCATAAAGGCTGCCGGCGAGGGAGGAGATCATCGCCGAGCAGGCAAAGATCTGCACCTTGAGGAGACGGGCATTGATACCGAGGACCTGGGCTGCGACTTCCGAGTCGTGAATCGCCCGCAGTGCGCGACCGATGCGCGAACGGGCGAGATTGATCGCCAAGAGCATGACACCGAGGGTCGCCCCCCAGATCAGATAATAGTTCTTCATATCGCTGTCGAAGCTGAAGCTGCCGATGCTGAGATTGGGGATACCGGGAAAACCGGAGGGACCACCGGTGAGATCGACATATTCGTTGATAACGATATAGACAATGATGCCGAAACCGAGGGTCGCCATCGCCAGGTAATGCCCCTTGAGCTTGAGGATCGGAAAGCCGATAACAAAAGCCAGGGCGCCGATCGCCAGGGCGGCAAAGATCATCGACAGCCAGGGGTTAAAACCGTGCGTCGTCGTCAGGATCGCCGAGACATAAGCGCCGAGGCCGTAAAAGGCGGCCTGCCCGAGGGAGATCTGTCCGGCAAAACCGAGCAGCAGATTCAAACCGATGGCGAGCATGGTATTGATGCCGACAAAGACCAGGACATTGAGGATGTAACCACCCTGAAAGTAGAGAGGGGCAACGACCAGGACCACGGCAGCGAATAGGGCAAATTTCAACAGTTCCCGTTGCATAGCGCCGCTAGACCCTTTCACTTGAACCGCGGCTGAAAAGGCCTTGGGGTCGGAAGAAGAGGATCAGCAGGAGGATGACAAAGGCGACCGCGTCTTTGTAGCCCGACGAGAAACCGGCGCCGAGCGATTCGAGGACGCCGAGCAAAAGTCCGCCGATGACGGTGGGGAGGCCGCTGCTCATACCGCCGATAATCGCCGCACAGAAACCTTTGAGACCGAGCATGACCCCGACATCGTAAGAGGTCATGGTCAAGGGGGCGATGATAATCCCGGCCATGGCGCCGATGGCGGAGGAGAGGATAAAGGAGAACATGATCATCCGCCGCACATCGATGCCGACCAGTCCGGCGGCGCGGCGATTGACTGCACAGGCGGACATCGCCTTGCCGCTGATGGTGTGGGAAAAGAAGAGCTTGGTGCCGATAATCAGCAGGATGGTAATGGCAAAGATCCACAGGTGCTGCGGCAGGAGGGTGGCGCCGGCAAAGGAAAGCGGCTCGTCACCGGAGAAGGTCGGCAGGACGTGGGTATCCTTCCCCCAGGCGATCATCGCCACCCCGCGCAGAAAGATACTGCCGCCGATGGTGATGATGACCATATTCATCGGCGTCGGTCGTCGCAAGGGGCGAATGGCAAAGCGCTCAAAGAGGACCCCGCAGAGAGCCGTGACCACGACCGCCAGGAGAAAAGCGATCGGTAAGGCCAACCCCTGTTTATGAAAGAAGTAGACCCCGAGCATACCGCCGAACATGACAAACTCCCCCTGGGCAAAATTGATGATGCCGGTGGAATTATAAATGATGGCAAAGCCGAGTCCGATCAGGGCGTAGATGGCGCCGGTTGAAAGCCCGGAAAGGATATATTGCAACAATTGGTCAGATAAATTCATGCCGTCCCTGTAAAAACCGGCAGCGAAGGCAAAGGATGCGCCTGCGCTGCCGGTTGCTGCTTGCTGAAAAACTGTAAACTACGATTGCGATGGTGAAACCGGGTCGAACTCTTTGCTCAATCAAGGGCCTGCCAGTCGCCACTCTTGATCCGCACCAGAACAAAAGCATCCTTGGTCAGGCCGGCATGATCCTGGGGCGAGAAGGTAAAGACGCCGCCGATGCCGGCGAAGTTGCTGCTCTTCTCGATCTGCTCGCGAATCGATTCGCGGGTGGTCGCCCCGGCTTCGATGGCGCGCCTGAGCAGATTAACGGCATCCCAGGCGTGGCCGCCGAAATGATCCCCTTCGACGCCATAAAGTTTCTGGTAGCTCTGTACGTAGCCGATCAGGGAGCTCTTTTGCGGATCGCTGGCCGGTAACTGGTCAGCAACGATCACCTTGCCGGAGGGGAGGATAATCCCTTCGGCGGCATCACCGGCCAGTTCGATGAACTTTTTGGAAGAGACGCCATGACTCATATAAAGTGGTAGTTTGATCCCCAACTGCTTGACATTCTTGGCGATAACCGCCGGACCGGGATTGGTCCCCCAGCAGATAATCGCCTGAGCTTCACTGCCGCGAATTTTGGTGAGCTGGGCGGTCATATCGGTATCTTTGGGACCGTAGGTATCATCGACCACCAGAGAAATGCCGTAGTTGGCGGCATGGACTTTTAACTGCTCGCGACCGGAAGCACCAAAGCCGTCGGAGACAGTGAGAATCGCAACTTTATTGATCTTATTCTTTTGCAAATTCTCAAAGATTTTAACTACCGCGAGGCCGTCGTTCTGGGCGGTCTTGAAGACCCAGGGTTTGACCGGATCGGTAATCTTGCTGCCGGCAGCACAGGAGATCAAGGGAACCTTCTCCTTTTCAACGACCGGAATGACCGCCATCGTTTCACCGGTGGTGCTCGGTCCGATGATCGCGACAACGTTATCATCCTTGATAAGCTTGTTGGCCAACTGTACCGCCTTGGTGGCGTCGCCGGCCGTGTCATAAGTCACCAGTTCAAGCTTGCGCCCCTTGATCCCGCCACTTTTATTAATTTCGTCGACCACCATCTGTGCGGTGTTGCGCTCCGGTTCCCCGAGAAAGGAAGGGGGCCCGGTCACCGCAAAGAGGGCACCGATCTTCAGTGGCGGCTCAGCGGCAAAGGCTACGGTCGTCAGGAGCATCACAGCAAAAAAGGTCAATAATTGCGTAGTCTGTTTCATCATCTCGCTCCTTGCTGATTATTGGGCAAGTGCCCAGTCGCCTTTGACAATCTTAACCATCTCGAAGGCCGAGAGATCGAGGCCGTTGTGGTCGGTTGCAGACATATTGAAAACCCCGGAAATGCCGACAAGATTAGTGCTTTGCTCGATGCCGCTGCGAATCTGCTCGGGGGTGGCGCCATTCTTTTTAATCGCTTCGGCAATCAGTAGCAGACCGTCATACGCATAACCACCAAAGGTCGAGGACTCGACGCCGAAAGTTTTGCGATAAGCGGTATCATATTCAGCCAGAAGTTTGGCCTGGGGATCGGTCGCCTTGAGTTTGTCAAAAATCGCCAACTTGCCGGCCGGAAGCGTCACTCCTTCGGCAGCTTCAACTCCCGATAATTCAATATACTTCTTGGAAGCAACGCCGTGACTCATATACAGGGGGGTGGTGATGCCGAGCTGCTTGACATTACGGGTGACGACGGCCGGACCGGGATTGGTCCCCCAACAGATGATCGCATCAGCGCCAGCCCCGCGAATCTTGGTCAATTGCGCGGTCATGTCGGTATCTTTCGGGCCAAAGGTTTCATCCGCGACAATGGTAAAGCCTTTTTTGGCGGCTAAAACCTTGAGCTGCTCACGCCCGGAAGAGCCGAAACCGTCAGAAACCGTCAGCAGCGCCAACTTCTTCTGGCCGAGTTTCCCGGCATGATCAAGGATCTTCTCGCCGGCAATCTGGTCGTTGGCCGGGGTCTTGAAGGTCCAGGGATTGACCGGTTCGGTGATCTTGATCCCGGCGGCACAGGAAATCAGCGGGATCTTCTCTTTCTCGGTCACCGGCTTCACCGCCATGGTCTCGCCGGTGGTGCTCGGTCCGATAATCGCTACGACTTTGTCATCCTTGATCAGACGATTGGCAAGTTGCACCGCTTTGGTGGCGTCCCCGCCAGTATCATAGATCACCACTTCGATAAGGGACCCCTTGATGCCGCCTTTGGCATTGATCTCCTTGGCGAGCATCTCAAGAGTATTTTTTTCGGGTTCACCAAGAAAGGCAGCCGGACCGGAGACGGCAAAGAGGGCACCGATTTTGATCGGAGACGCCGCCTGCGCAACAACGGCGGTCAAAAGGAGTCCGGCACATACAAAAAAGATCTTGAATTTACCCATCGTTTTTCTCCTGTCGTGATACCGGTGATTTATGAATTCCAAAGCTATCAAACGCTGTAAACGCGTTCGCCCGTCAAAATTGTCACCCCTTGATCATGCAGACAGCGGATCGCTTCATCGGTATTATCAAAACGGAAGATCATCACCGCACTGCCGCTGGAACGCTCGACAAAAGCATACATATACTCAACATTGACGCCGCAGTTGTCGAGAATGTTGAGCAAGTTAAAGAGGCCCAGAGGCTGATCGGGCACCTCCACCGCCACGACATCGGTCATACTGACGGTAAAACCATGCTCACGTAGAATGCTCTTGGCAACACCCGGCTGGTCGACAATCAGGCGCAGGATGCCAAAATCGGAAGTATCGGCCAGAGAGAGAGCCCGGATATTGACGCCCGCGTCACCAATCGTCCGGGTCACCTCGGCGAGACGTCCTGATTTGTTTTCAATAAAGATCGAAATCTGTTCAACTTTCATAGTCTAACCTCCCGAAAAACCGTCATTACCATTTGCGATTATCAATAACCCGCTTGGCTTTTCCTTCGCTGCGTTGAATCGTCTTCGGCTCCACCAATTTGACCCGGCTGGTGACGCCGAGATTCTCTTTGATCTCCTTTTCGATCCGCTTGGCCAAGGATTGCAGGACCTTGATTTCATCAGAGAAGAGCTCTTCACCGACTTCGACCTGCACTTCGAGGGTGTCAAGATTCTCTTCACGATCGACGATCAGGAGATAGTGCGGCTCCACCCCTTCGACGCGCACCAGAATCGATTCAATCTGCGAAGGGAAGACATTGACGCCGCGGATGATCAACATATCATCGCTGCGACCGCTCATACGGGACAGTCGGGCATGGGTCCGCCCACAGATGCATGGT
>JAXMLA010000091.1:0-8027 GCA_034370465.1 Desulfuromonadales bacterium | reverse complement strand
CCATCCGCAGTGGCATAATCATCGCCAAAGACTTTCATCCCCGGACGCATACCGATCGCTGCCTGGCAGGCGACCTTGATCAGATGCGTGGCCTCGGGGGTTTCCTGACCGATCTCCCCCTGCAGATCCGCACCGGCAACGTTGAAATAGCGCAGAATGACATGCCGCAGTGTCGATGCAGAACTGAGATCGATCAACATCCGTTCACTCATCATCTTGGAGGCGCCGTAAGGGTTGATCGGCAACAGGGGCGATTCCTCATTGACCTGACCGGTCTCGGGGATGCCGTAGACGGCGGCGGTGGAGCTGAAGATAAAACGTTCAATGCAGAACTCATGGCAGAGTTCGAGGAGTTGCAGGGTATTTCTGGTGTTGTTGCCATAATACTTCAAGGGCTGGCTCACCGACTCCGGCACGACGATATGCGCCGCAAAGTGCAGAACTGCGGCAAAATCTCCCTGTGCCAGAACTTTAGACAATAACGCCCGATCCGCGAGGTCGCCGACAATTAAGGGCGCACCGAGCAGCGCGTGGCGATGGCCGGTTAAAAGGTTGTCATAGACCAGCAGATCATGCCCGGACGCTCTTAACTGTTTAAGAACATGACTGCCAATATAGCCGGCGCCGCCGGTCACCAGTAACTTTGCCATGAAAAAGCTCCGTAAGTGTGTTTAGCAGTGATAATACTCGCGATACCAATCGATAAAGCGGCTGATGCCGACTTCGATGGGCGTCGCCGGCTTAAAATCGACATCCTGCATCAAATCAGCGACGTCAGCACAGGTCGCCGGAACATCGCCCGGTTGCAGCGGCAGGAGATTGAGTTGTGCCTTGCGGCCAAGCTTCTCTTCAATCGTGCGGATAAAGTGGAGAAGCTCGACCGGTGAGTGATTGCCGATATTATAGACCCGCCAGGGAGCAAAGCTCGAACCGGGGTCGGGAGTGGCTCCGCTCCAGTGCGAATTGACCTGCGCCGGTCGCGCGGCAACGCGGACAACCCCTTCAACGATATCATCAATATAGGTGAAATCCCGCTGCATCTGGCCATGGTTAAAGACATCGATGGGACGCCCCTTGATAATCGCGTCAGTAAAGAGGAAGAGGGCCATATCCGGCCGTCCCCAGGGACCGTAAACCGTAAAAAAGCGTAAACCGGTCGTCGGCAATCCGTACAGATTTGAATAAGTATGGGCCATCAACTCATTCGCTTTTTTCGTTGCCGCGTAAAGGGAGAGTGGATGATCGACATTGTCATGAATGGAAAAGGGAAGAGTCGTGTTGGCACCGTAAACCGAGCTGGAGGAAGCATAGGTCAGGTGCTGCACCTGATGATGCCGACACCCTTCAAGGATATTGATAAACCCGACGAGATTTGAGTCGATATAGGCATGCGGATTCTGAATGGAGTAACGAACCCCGGCCTGAGCCGCGAGATGAATAACGGTGTCGAACTTTTGTGACGAAAAGAGCTCTTCCATCCCGGACCGATCTGCCAGATCAAGACGTTTAAATGAAAAGTTCCGTGCCCCTTGCAGTCGAGTGAGGCGAGCTTCCTTTAAGGTCACATCATAATAGTCATTCAGGTTATCAATGCCCACGACCTCAAGACCGGCTGCAAGTAATCTGACGCAGGTATGATAACCGATAAACCCGGCGGCGCCGGTGACGAGAATTTTATTCATAGAATTATCCTTCCAGAGAAGAGACCGAATATTGCTACCGGTAAAAATTTGAAAAAAACTGTGTAGCCGTCTTATAAAACGCGCTGCATAAACTATAGGGCTCACTGAAAATAATCAAGAGACTTTAAAGTTTAAATCAAGGATACAACAAGCTGAAAAAAATACCACAAAATCGATGTGTTAACGAATAAATATACACATTTCTTGCTATTCAAGGAAAACCATGGTATAAAATTCGGCCTCCGCATAAAAAGCGGATTTTATTTTTATGATGACATTCTATAAAGCGGTTGCCATATTCGCCTTGCTCCCCATGCTTACGGGATTGGCCGGGTGCCAGAACTATCCAAACCAATCCTCGTCTGTCGAGAACACGGCTTATACAGCGTTCGATTCGCAGCTTCGCTTTGAATTGATTTCACCACAATCCCGCCATGACCTCTACGACTCTTTCCTGGAGAAGAATTACAGTTGGAACACCCTGAAGCACGGCGTTCCGCCGCTGATTGTCGAAAAGTTTCCTGACGACTTTTATGAGTTAGCAGCAGGTTCAGAGCGCAAAAAGATTTTCTTTCTCACTCTGTTGCCGATGATACTTCTCGTCAACGAAGAGATTACGGTCGAGCGCAACGCGTTACTCGAACTCTTCTCCCGCCATGACCGCGATGAACCCCTCAAACCCGAAGAATTAAATCAGATTGCCGCCGCCGCCCATCACTATAAAGTTAAGAGCGACCCCTTAACCGACCGCCACGCCCGCCTCTTGCTCCTGAACCGCCTCGACAAGATCCCCCCATCCCTGGCCCTGGCCCAGGCGGCCAGTGAATCTGCCTATGGAACTTCGCGTTTTGCGCGTCTGGGAAACAACCTCTTTGGCGAAATGACCTTCAACGACATCGAAGGGATCATGCCCTTAAACCGTGAGCAAGGCGCAAAACACCGCGCCCGTGTCTTCCCGACGCTGCTCGATTCACTGCGCGCCTACATCAACAATCTCAATACGCATCCAGCTTACCAGGAATTACGACAAATTCGATGGGAACTGCAACTACGCGGTGAAGATGTCCGGGGGATGGAGTTAGCGAAGGGATTAGAGTTATATTCGACGCGCAAAGAGGCGTATGTCGATGACATCCGCACGATTATTCGCGCTAATAATTTACCGAAACATACCGCCACGGCCACTCTGCGCCGCGAAGAACCACCCCCTACCCTGCCGCCGGTTGAAAATTCCATGACAAAAGCGTCCAGACAATTTTATGGCCGCGAGCTGCTCAGCCAAAACTGAGTATAAGCGTAAAAGGTTCCAGTTTCCCGTCCGGGTGCGGTCAATATATATCGACTTCGCCCTCCCCCCAAGGGCTTGCTGCCGCGCACGATAATTCGCCGTGCATGTTGCGGGTCACGCTGTACCATCCCTCCCGGTTGACCATTGACAAAGAGACGCAGGGTTTTGAGATCGAGTTGTGGATCGAGAAGTTCAAGGATCAGGGTCGGCGGATTCTCCGGGCCGAGTAATGTGTCGGCAGGAGCGATAATTTTGACCGGCAGCGGCCGCAACGCCAGCTTTTGCTGCATCTGATGGAGGGTCGCATAAGATCCGGTCAACGGCGTACGCGCCAAAGCAAAGGGCGGATCATCCTTGCCAATGACGCCGGAATGCTGTGCAAAGGCAGCTAGAAACCCGTACTCTTCAACAATCTCCTCGGTCAGTTTTGAATATTCGCCATAGGGGTAAGCAAAGAGTTGCGGAGTCAGACCGAGTTCACGAATCAAGGTCTTTTGCGCCCGATCAAGATCCCGCTGCAGACGCTGCCGGTAGCGGTCGATACTTTCATTCGCCCGTTGAGCGGTCAGGGAATCATGCGTCGCCGTATGGTTACCGATCTCAACCCCCTCCTTCGCCAATTCCCGCAACTCGTTCCAGTCCAGACTATCCTTGCGCCCGACACTGTCGGTATTTACAAAGAGCGTGACCGGAAAATTATACTGCCGCAAAATCGGCATCGCCCCGGTCTTGAAGGTCGTGTAGGCATCATCGACGGTCAGGACGACCGCTTTCGGCGGGAAGGGCTTCTTTGCGCGCCAAAGGGAGATAGCCTCCCCGGCCCGCATCACCTGATAGCCATGATCGTGCAGATAACGCATTTGCGCTGCGAAATCTGTTAACGAGATGTTGGTGCTGGGGTAGCGATCGTCACCGAAGCGATGATAGATGAAGATATGAAGGTGATCGGCAGCAAGAACCGGCGGGACAAAGAGGAAGAGAGTGAAGAATAAAAATAAAGAAATACGAAGGGATGAAGATACTCTCTTCATTCAGAACCTGAACTCTCACGGAGCACGGAGCGAAGGTATTTACGAATCGCATTTCGCGATTTCGGTGTCACCGCCCATTCCAGGCATTTGGGCAGAATCTGCGGAGTGGCCGCCCGCTCAATCGCGACCTGATCCCCGTCCATCAAACGCGACTTCAGCAGTCGGGTTTGACCATTAACCTTGGCGCGCAGTGCGTGCAGTCCGAGTTCTTCATGAATCTCAAAAGCAAAATCGAGAGCACTGCTCCCTTCCGGCAAAGTCCGGCGGTCACCGCGCGGCGTGTAGACCTGAATGGCCGCTGAAGCCAGACGCAGACTGTCCGTATCGATCGCCGATTCCCCGTCCAGGAGCGATTGCATCAGGGAGGAGAAGTTTTCTTTATGAAATTCAAAACCCGGCGCCAGAACCCCGGCGAGATTAAAGCGGGCCAGTTTGCGGGTGGTAATTTCAACGCGAATGCGATTTTCCCCGGCCTGCACAGTCGTTTTTAATGCCTGATAGCCAAATTGCGAGGGGGTACGCAGGTGATCGCGTAATTTTCCGGGTATGGGTGAAAAAATTCCGTGCAGCAGGCCTAAAGCGATATAAGCATCGCGGGTACGGTCGACCTGAATTTCCAAGGTATAAAGTGATGACAGCCCACGTTGTGCGTCATGAGCAGCGACAATTGAAAAAGGGCGCCAACGATCGCGCAGGACAACGGGAAGCTTGGAGTGATCGAAGGAGTGTTGAATTTCCCCTCTGATTTTACGTAGGTAAGAATCGACACTCCCTTGCAGAGTCCGGACAGTTTCACGATAGCGCCGCACCCGACGCGGATAAAGGATCGCCAGGGAAAGGGCTTCAAGTTCCGAGGCCGCACGCCCCATGCCGAGATGCCGGGCGAGCGGGACATAGATCATGCGTGTCTCCTCGGCGATCAGCGACTGTTTTTCCGGACGGAGCGCGCCAATCGTTTGCAGGTTGTCGGTGCGATCCCAAACTTTGAGACACAGTACCCGCACATCCCGGATAGCTGTCAATAACTGTTTACGATAGGTCTCAGCTTTGAGGTCTTCGCGACTCAAATCCGGATTTTCCGCCTTGGTCAAGCCGTCGACCAGAAGCGCCACATCATTGCCGAATTGATCTTCGATCTCCCTGATCGAGACCGGTGTATCCTAGACTACTTCATGCAGGATGGCGGCTATGATCGAAGAAAAATCCATCCAGTGGCGGGCGGCAAGATGCGCAACCCGAATTGGATGGATAAAATACGGTTCGCCCGATTTGCGCAGTTGGCTGAAATGGGAGGCCCGCGCTAAAGCAATGGCATTTTGCAATTGATCCAGAGCCTTATCAAGCTCGTCCTCGCTGAGTGCTCCCCCGTAGTGGGTTACGAGTAACTCATGGATCTCATTGATAAGGCGCTGCTCGTGGCGCTCGTAATCATCTTTTATAATTTTTTCTTTGCTGGACATAACCATTCATTTCTCATCGATGCCAGGTGAGCACAGATTACCCTGGTGGCCAACTCAGTTTACGGCCAGCCAGCAGGTGAAAGTGTAGATGCCAAACGGTCTGCCCGCCATCTTCCTTGCAGTTATTGACTATCCGGAAACCGGATTCGGCAAAACCGAGATCTAAGGCAACTTTTGCGGCTACACGATATACATGACCAATCATTTCCATATCCGTGTCGTCAATGTCAAGGGTTGTAGCAATATGCTTGCGGGGAACAATCAGCAAATGGTGCGGTGCATGCGGATGAAGATCACGAAAAACGAGCACTAATTGATCTTGATGAACAAGGTCGGCAGGTATTTCGCCCCTGACAATTCTACAAAAGAGACAACTGGTTGGCGTCATCGGCACTCTTCTCCTTCTCTTTCGGTTTGCTTGCCGGAGGTGCAAGTGAGCGGTTCACGGTGAGTTCCATGAGCGGCAGAATACGCCATCCACTCTTTTCCGCGCGGTGCAACAGGGATTCGCTGTGCGAAAAGAGCAAAAGTTGGTGCTCTTGCGAGACCCGCTCCAGGAGCTTCAGCATCTCGCCGAGGCGGCCTTTGTCGAGATGGACAAAGGGATCATCGAGTAACAGGGGGAGATGGCGACTGCGCGTCAAATGCCGGGTCAAAGCGAGGCGAACGGCAAAGAAGACGGCATCCTGCGCGCCGCGACTCAAACGATCGACACTTGGCCAAAGCTCATCGCGCACTTGCACCTGGGGGTTGAAGTTTTCATCGAGGCGAACTGTCTGATAACGGTTACGGGTAATAAACGCCAGCGAATGACCGATCTCCCCGGAAAAACGATCGATATAGGTGTGGCGGAAATCATCGACCGCGCCACGCAGCAATTCATAAGCCAGGGACAGGGATTCTTTACGACGCAGCAAGGAGATTTCCCGTTCGCGCAGGCTGGCCCCTTCTTCATCAATACGGCAGGGATCGATCCCGCCGGC
The DNA here is from genome assembly GCA_034370465.1 of Desulfuromonadales bacterium. Lineage (GTDB taxonomy): Bacteria > Desulfobacterota > Desulfuromonadia > Desulfuromonadales > UBA2197 > UBA2197. Next base: position 1,583 of record JAXMLA010000091.1, on the reverse strand, counting down.
ACCGCGCACCTCAGCCTGTTGCCGCGTTAATTCGAGAAGAATCTCCTCCGAAGCGGTAATCTCTGATTCCAGGCTGGAGAGCTTACGCTCGGCCTCGGGGAGATCTTCCGGCCGGAGAATATCCGCACGGGGCGGGCGCCCCAGTTCCTTGCGCTCCGCCAGGACGGCCATCTCGCGACTCAAGGTCTTCTCTTCGCCGGAGATGTCTTCCGGTTGATCAAGAACCTGCAGGGCACTTTCGATCTCTTTAATCCGCAAAACCAGCGAACGATGCCGGTCCAAACTCTTTTCCATCTTGACCATCTCGATCGCCGAAGCCGGGAAACCGAGGCGGCGCACGGCTTCTTCAATTTCTGTCAGCGACGCCAGGACTTCACTGCGCCGCTGCGTCACCTGATCGAGTTGTCCGCCCAACGCGGCGCGCGCTCCGTTCAAGCGCATCAACCGGAAGAGAAAGAATCCCCAGATCAAAACCGAAATGCCTCCGCCCAAAGCCAGATAGCTTGTCGCCCCCTTGCCGAGCAAAGCAAAACCGATCAGGACCACAGCCGACAGGACCACGGCCGGAATCCAGGGGGCCTCGCCGAGCAGGGAGCGTTCCCGCCTTAAACGGGTCATCTCTTCCTGTAGCGTCACCAGATCCTTACGGACAACTTCGGCGCCGGTTAATAACTGTGGCAGGGAGTCAGGAATTTCGACGGGTAAACCGGTATAGGTCAGATTTTTCTGCAGCTCCAGAAGTTCTTCCTGGAGATCTTCGACCTTGACGGCAACTCTTTGCACCCGGGAATAGTCTTTCTGCAGACTCACTTCCTTCTCTTCGAGCTGCCATTGGCGACGGACCCATTCGAGGTAGCGCTTCCCTTCGACGAGCTGCGCTTTTTTGTCCGTCAACTCCTCTCTGACGGCAGCGATTTTTTGTTGTAGGCGCTCCTCTTCGACAAAATGACCTTGACCGGAAGTCAACTGCGCTTCGAGTTCTTTGATCCGGGCACGAACTTCTTCGAGTTCGCGATCCTTGGATTTGTCCTTCCCCCAGGGATTTTCGCGGGTGATGGCAAAATAGTCCTCATGCAACGATTCAAGGACTTGATCGTAATCGACTTCAGCACAGCCGGAAAGGAGGGTCTTGATGCGACTGGCAATTTCTCCCGGCGCATCGATCTCCAGACTCCCCTGGGCAAAGAAGAGTGAGGCCCGAAAGATCTCTTCATCCGCATGACCGGTAATGCGTTCGAGGTGTTCGAGATAAAGAGCCCGCTCGCTGGAGCGTCCGAGGGGAGCGATCTTCCCTTCAAAGGAAAGAATAACTGCACCCTGTGGATCGGTTTCCGTCAAGGTGACACGATCGCTGATAATTTCGCGCTCGATGCGGACCACGGTCCCTTTGGCTGTTTGCAGAACCAGGGCTGCCGAGCACCCCCCTTCCCGCCCCCAGGGACGATAACGCTCCTTATCACGAAGGCCGTAGAGAACCGCCGGAATCGCCGCCATGATCGTCGATTTTCCGGCTTCATTCGGACCGGTGACAAGATTGATCCCGGTGCTGAAATCAAAAGCAGCATCGACAAAGCGGCCAAAGT
>JAXMLA010000090.1:0-9652 GCA_034370465.1 Desulfuromonadales bacterium | reverse complement strand
TTACAGCAGCAGGATGCCGAATTCACCCGGCAGATCATTACGGATTTCTCGAAAATCATCAATGACCTCGGTGCAAAGGAAGGCTATACAGCGATCTTCGAGAAGACCGAAAGCGCCCTCCTTTACGCTGATCCGAAAGCGGATTTGACCAATAAAGCGATTAAAGCTTACGACGCTTCACTGAAGAAGTAAGCGCGGATATCAGGAAGGATGATTTGTGGCTAAACTTCGCGATCTTGCCGCATTGGTAGAGGGGCGGATCGTTGGTGATCCTGAGACCGACATTCTCCGGATGGCGACCATCGATCAAGCCCAGTTTGGTGATATCACCTTTTTGGCCAATCCGAAATATCTGCCTCTCTTAGCGACTACGCAAGCGAGTGCAGTGATTATCGGGATCGGGGTCGAAGCCCCGGCCAAACTCAATCTTTTGCAGTGTGACAATCCTTATCTGGCCTTTGCCAAGATTCTGAATTTTTTGCATGTGCCGCGACCTGAAGCGCAAGGGGTCTCCCCCCGTGCCAGTGTCGATCCCAGTGCAGAAATTGCCGAGGGAGTGACGATTCACCCCGGCTGTGTGGTCGGGGCCCGGGTTAAAATCGGCGCCCAGACCATTTTGTATCCGAATGTTGTCCTCTACGACGATGTCACCCTCGGCGAAGACTGTATCATCCATGCCGGGGTGATCATCCGCGAAGGGTGCCGCATCGGTCATCGTGTGATTGTTCAACCGTCAGCCGTGATCGGTTCGGATGGTTTCGGTTTTGCTCCGGATGGGGAGCGTTACTACAAGATTCCCCAAGTCGGCATTGTCGTGATTGAAGATGACGTCGAAGTTGGCGCTTGCAGTTGTATCGATCGCGCCGCTTTAGGGGTGACCCGCCTTGGTGAGGGTGTCAAACTCGATAATATGGTGCAGATTGCCCATAACGTCACCATCGGCGCTCATACCGTGATCGCAGCTCAGACCGGAATTTCCGGCAGCACTAAAATCGGTCGACACTGCACTTTCGGCGGTCAATCTTCCACAGCCGGGCACCTCAAGACCGGTGACAACCTGATCGTCGCCGGACGTGGCGCTCTTGCCGGTCATACCGATGGAGATCAGACTGTCTCCGGTGTCCCGGCGATTCCCCATCGTGATTGGTTGAAGGCCTCTATGATCTTTGCCAAGCTCCCTTCTTTACGCAAAGAGGTGTCGCGAATGCAAAGAGAGATTGATCATTTAAAGAATGTCATCGATAAAGGAGAATAAAAAGCCATGAAAATGCCCATGTATACCACTGATATCATGAAGTATCTGCCGCACCGCTACCCTTTTCTGCTGATCGACCGGATTATCGAAATCGAGCCGGGCAAGAAGATTGTCGGCATCAAAAACGTCACGGTGAATGAACCCTTTTTCCAGGGACACTTTCCCGGCCATCCGGTCATGCCCGGCGTCCTGATTATTGAAGCGATGGCACAGGTGGGCGGCATCTTTGCGATGATCACTGACAACATCGGTGACGACAAAGTGACCTACTTTGCCGGTATTGATAATGCCCGTTTTCGTAAGCCGGTCGTCCCCGGTGATGTTCTGCGCTTTGAGTTGACCTTGACCAATTGCCGGCGCGGGCTTTACTGCTTCAACGGCAAAGCTTATGTGGAGTCGACCCTGGTGGCTGAAGCTGATCTCAAGGCGACCTTTGCCGACAAAAACATTTAAAGGATAGGGATCATGATACATCCGACAGCGATCATTCATCCCGGCGCCCACATTGCGACCAGTGTCGAAATCGGCCCTTATGCGGTTATCGGTGAGCACGTCACCCTCGGCGAGGGTTGCTGGGTCGGGCCGCATGCGGTGGTCGAAGGCCGGACCACAATCGGCCAAAACAATCGTATCTTCCAGTTTACCTCGATCGGCGCCATCCCCCAGGATCTCAAATACCACGGCGAAGCAACGACGCTGAGTATCGGCGATGGTAATACTTTTCGTGAATTCGTCACCGTTCATCTTGGTACTGCCGATGGCGGCGGGACGACGATCATCGGCAATGGCAATCTCCTCATGGCTTATGTCCACGTTGCCCACGATTGCCGGGTCGGCAACCAGATTGTCCTTGCCAACGCCGCCACCCTGGCCGGCCATGTCGAGATCGGCGATCACGCCATCCTCGGCGGCCTCTCGGCGATTCACCAGTTCACCCGCATCGGCACCCACGCCATGATCAGCGGTGGTTCGATGGTCAATCAGGATATCACCCCGTACACCATCGCTCAGGGCGATCGGGCCGAGCCGGTCGGGATTAATCTCATCGGTTTGAAACGGCGTGGCTTCTCGGATGAAGCGTTGCGCGCCCTGAAAAATGCTTATAAAACCTTTTTCCGCGCCGGACTCAAGCAGGAAGAGGCGCTCGAAAAAATGGCAGCCGACGCAACCGCCTACCCGGAGGTACAAGTCTTCGTCGACTTTATCCGCGGCACGCAGCGCGGGATCGCCCGGTAAAAAGTAATCAGTTTCGTTGATAGTTGAACAAGATGGGCACGGAAATGAAAATTTTCCGTGCCCATCTTGTTTTTGCGTACCGATGTAATCTTCTTTCTTGTCCCGCTAGAATTTGTTAACCTCCTACCGTCTCATCTCCCGGAGGGGATGTTTTGCTTCCTTCCTTTTTCTCTCCATTCCACCTGCACAACGTTTACGCACTTCCAGGCCGGCGCGACATCGTAGGGCCCGCTTGCCGCGCACTTTTTGAGGGAGAAAGGCGGGCGCGGCAAGCAGCGCCCCTACATGTCGGCGGTCGCTCGATGAGGCACGAAGTTTAATGGAAAAAATTATTTTTTTCAGTTGGTAGGACGCAAATTGACTGACCAGGGGTGGTAAATTGGCGGGCATGAAGGGTAGGGAGAGATTTTTTGTAGGGGCGGGCCAAGCAGCGCCCGGTCCGATTATTGTAGGGGCGGCCCCCCGTGGCCGCCCGATTGAGGTCGTTATGGAGAATTTAAATGCGGGATATTGGCGGTATTGGGGGAAGGCGGAGCGGGAGGATTGAAGAAGGATAAAGTCATGATTAGGTCGGCATTTCGTAGGGGCGCCGCTTGCCGCGCCCAGTTTGCAGGGGTGAAGCGAATTAGTTTGAGTTGAGGTGTTTATGGAGCATTTGATCATGAGGTATAAACCGGAGGACGAATGACTTACTTCTGGGCAAAAACTACATCAGAAGACAAAACTCGCTGTTCCCCGCACCCGCGGGGATGAACCGGAAACCCTGGAAGATATCGAAGTCAGCCCCGGCTGTTCCCCGCACCCGCGGGGATGAACCGAGCGATAAATCCTTGCCCCGGTTCTACCTCTTCTGTTCCCCGCACCCGCGGGGATGAACCGGGGCGGGTAGTCAAGACGGAGATCCACCATTTCTGTTCCCCGCACCCGCGGGGATGAACCGGCATAACAAAACTCAATTACGTCGTTCATTTCCTGTTCCCCGCACCCGCGGGGATGAACCGGAGCTTTGACGATGACTGACTTTCCCAGGCAGCTGTTCCCCGCACCCGCGGGGATGAACCGTCAGCGCCGCCGACACTATGCGCGAAGCTCTGCTGTTCCCCGCACCCGCGGGGATGAACCGGCCGAAATCACCGCCTGGGAAGCTCCGCAGCTCTCCTGTGAAAATTCCGTTTAAGCGCTATTACGCTTTACGTCATACCTTCTCTACGGTAGAATAGAAACCCAATGATAAAAAGCTTTCGGGATAAAAATACTGAGGCGCTCTTTCATGATGAGTTGGTGCGGCGCTTCAAGGACTTTGAGCGCCCGGCGCGACGTAAGCTGTACTATCTGCATCGAGCAAAGTCATTACAGGATTTGTGTGTGCCACCTGGTAATCGGCTGGAAGGTTTAAGTGGTAACCGGGCTGGACAGCACAGCATCCGTATCAATGACCAATGGCGTATCTGCTTTGTCTGGCTTGATGGTGACGCTTATGAGGTTGAGATCATCGACTATCACTATGGAGTCAAACCATGAGCATCTACCTTGATCCGATCCACCCTGGTGAAATACTGCTGGAAGATTTCCTCAAGCCGCTGGGCATCAGTATCAATAAGCTGGCGCGGGAGATTGATGTGCCACCCGGACGGATAAGTACCATCGTCAACGGCAAGCGCTCTATTACCGCTGATACCGCTTTGCGTCTGGGGCTTTATTTTGGGGTCTCTCCTGAACTTTGGCTGAATCTGCAAACGGATTATGATCTGCGGGTTGCCCGGCGGGCGACCGTGCTGCATGTCGTTCCCCTGAAGATGGCATCTTGAATCCAACACCATTGTTGTAACCGAAGTTATCAGATTTGATCCGCGTGCAATGCTCGATTCCTTTGTTTTATGGAGGTGTATAAAAATGATCTGTCCTGTTATCCTCTCCGGCGGCTCGGGGAGTCGCCTGTGGCCCCTTTCCCGGGAACTCTATCCCAAACAATTTCTCCCCCTGGCCGGCACCTCAACCATGCTGCAGCAGACATTACAGCGCCTCGATGGCCTCGCTGAACTGACGGCACCGCTGATCGTCTGTAATGAGGAACACCGCTTTCTCGTCGCTGAGCAACTGCGGCAGATTGAGGTCACGCCGGCGGCGATCCTGCTCGAACCGCTGGGACGCAACACCGCCCCGGCCATCGCCGTGGCCGCTTTGCAGGTTATGGCGGCCGGAGATGATCCTTTACTTCTCGTCCTTCCCTCTGACCACGTCATCCTCGATCGCGACGCGCTGCAACAAGCGATTCTGATAGCGGCGCTCGGGGCAAGCGCCGGGCAGTTGGTCACCTTCGGCATCGTTCCGACCGCTCCCGAGACCGGTTACGGTTATATCCGCGCCCGTGGCGAGGGCGAACTCCTTGCGGTCCAGGCCTTTGTCGAAAAACCGAATTTGCCGACGGCCACAGAATATCTGCAGAGCGGTGACTACTTCTGGAACAGCGGCATGTTCCTCTTTCGGGCGTCCCGCTATCTGGAGGAATTACAGCGCTTTGCTCCGGATATCCTGACCGCCTGTACCAATGCCCTGGCCGGCGGCGAGCGTGATCGTGATTTCCTGCGTCTCGATCTCACCGCCTTTGCCGCCTGCCGCAGTGAATCGATCGATTATGCGGTCATGGAGAAGACCGCTGATGCCGCGGTTGTGCCGCTCGATGCCGGCTGGAATGACCTCGGCTCCTGGTCGTCCCTTTGGGATATCTCGGTCAAAGATGCGAACGCCAATGCCCTCAACGGGGATGTTGTCGCGATCGATTGTCACAACTCTTTTCTCCTGGCTGAAAGTCGCTATCTGGCGGCGATCGGCATCGATGATCTGATCGTAGTCGAGACCGCCGATGCGGTTCTCGTCGCCAAACGCGACCAGGTGCAACTGGTTAAAGAGATCGCTGCCGATCTCAAGCGCAGCGGCCGCCGCGAAGCTCTCCTGCACCGGAAAGTCCACCGCCCCTGGGGATGTTACGAAGGGATCGATGTGGCCGAGCGCTATCAGGTCAAACGGATCACCGTCAATCCGGGGGCGTCTCTGTCGTTACAACTGCATCATCACCGTGCCGAACATTGGGTCGTCGTCAAGGGGACAGCGCGGGTGACCTGCGGTAGCGAGGAGATTGTCCTCAGCGAAAACCAGTCAACCTATATCCCCCTCGGTACCCTCCATCGGCTGGAGAATCCCGGAAAGATTCCTCTGGAACTGATCGAGATTCAGTCTGGCAGTTATTTGGGGGAGGATGATATTGTGCGAATTGAGGACCATTACGGGCGGTGACAAGGGACCAGTGACGGGTGACGGGTGACGGGTGACGGGTGACGGGTGACGGGTGACGGGTGACGAAATGACTAATGACAATTTACAAATGACCGCTTTTAAAGCTTATGACATTCGCGGCCGGGTGCCGGACGAACTGAACGAAGAGATTGCCTGGCGGATCGGTCGCGCCTACGCCGAATTGTTGGCACCGCAGCGGGTGGTGGTCGGCCGTGATGTGCGGATCAGCAGTGCTGCCCTTTGTGCGGCTTTGGCCCGGGGATTGTCCGAAGGGGGGGTGGAGGTCTTCGATATCGGCCTTTGCGGCACCGAAGAGATCTACTTTGCAACCTTTCATGGCGAATTTGACGGCGGCATTGTCGTCACTGCCAGCCATAATCCCATCGATTATAACGGCATGAAACTGGTCCGCGCCCAGGCCCGGCCGATCAGCGGCGACAGCGGTCTCTTTGCTCTCCGGGATCGGGCCGCGGCCGGCAACTTTCCTCCGCCATCGCGCCAGGGTGGGATCACGCTTCTGAATCTGCAGGACGCCTATATCGCTCATCTCCTCAGTTATGTCGATGCATCGCAGCTGCCGCCGCTGAAGATTGTCGTCAATGCCGGCAACGGCTGCGCCGGCCCGATCCTGGACCGTCTCGAAACCCGGCTGCCGCTGACCCTGGTCAAGATCCATCACCCGCCGGATGGCTCCTTTCCGCACGGCATCCCCAATCCCCTGCTACCGGAGAACCGCGCCGCCACCGCTGACGCCGTCCGTTCCCACCAGGCGGACTTTGGTCTGGCCTGGGATGGAGATTTTGATCGTTGCTTCTTCTTTGATGAAGCAGGCGCCTTTATCGAGGGTTACTACATGGTCGGGCTCCTTGCCACCGCCCTCCTCGCCCACCACCCCGCCAGCGCGATTATCCACGATCCCCGCCTCACCTGGAATACCATCGATATGGTGCAGTCCGCCGGCGGAGTCGCCATCCAGACCAAGACCGGCCATGCCTTTATCAAGGAGCGGATGCGGGCCGAGGATGCGCTTTACGGCGGCGAGATGAGCGCGCACCACTATTTTCGCGACTTTTCCTATTGCGACAGCGGCATGATCCCCTGGCTGCTGGTCGCAGAGATTATCGGCCGGAGCGGCAAGTCTTTGTCGCAGCTGGTGGCGGAGCGGATTGCCCTTTATCCGGCGAGTGGCGAGCTTAACCGGGTGGTCCCTGATCCGGCCGGAATCATCGCCCAGATCGAAAAGCTTTACGCCCCGGCTGCCCTCGCTGTGGATCACACCGACGGTCTGTCGATCGAATATCCCCAGTGGCGTTTCAATCTGCGCATGTCGAATACTGAGCCGGTGTTGCGACTGAATGTTGAAACCCGCGGGGATGAATTGTTGATGAAGGAGAAGACCAGTGAACTGCTGGCGATTATCGATCAGGGTGAGAAAGAAAACCTTTAACAAAGGCAAATTGGACGCAGATAACATCTGAAAAAGCATGATTAAACATAAAGCTGATCGTTTGGTTCAATCGGCAGTTATCGGATTTGATCAGCGTCCCATGGGTACTACTTGTGTCACTAACAGGAGATTCAATTCATATGAAAAAAGTTGCACTCATCACCGGCATCACCGGCCAGGACGGTTCCTATCTCGCCGAATTCCTCCTGGAAAAAGGCTACATCGTGCATGGCATCAAGCGCCGCGCCTCGTCCTTCAATACCCAGCGGATCGATCACATCTATCAGGATCCTCATATCCAGGACGCCCAGTTTAAACTCCATTACGGTGACTTGACCGACTCGTCGAATCTGACCCGCATCCTGCAGGAAGTACAGCCGGATGAAGTCTATAACCTCGGCGCGCAGTCGCATGTTGCGGTCAGCTTTGAAGCACCGGAATATACCTGTGACACCGACGCGGTCGGTACCCTGCGGCTCCTTGAGGCGATCCGTTTGCTCGGTCTGAATAATAAGAGTCGTTTCTATCAGGCCTCCACCTCTGAACTCTACGGCCTGGTGCAGGAATCGCCGCAACGGGAGACCACCCCCTTTTATCCCCGCTCCCCCTACGCGGTCGCCAAGCTTTATGCGTACTGGATCACCGTCAACTACCGGGAAGCCTACAACATGTATGCCTGCAACGGCATCCTCTTCAACCACGAATCGCCGCGCCGCGGTGAAACCTTTGTCACCCGCAAGATCACCCGCGGTCTGGCGAATATCTCCCAGGGGCTGGAGCCCTGTCTGTACATGGGGAATATCGATTCGCTGCGTGACTGGGGGCATGCCAAGGATTACGTCAAGATGCAGTGGCTGATGCTGCAGCAGGATCGACCGGAAGATTTTGTCATTGTCACCGGCGTGCAATATACCGTCCGCCAGTTCATCACCTGGGCTGCCACCGAGTTGGGGATCACCCTGCAATTCAGCGGGCAGGGCGTCGATGAGGTTGCCACGGTCAGCGCTGTGACCGGCAGCAAAGCCCCGGCCGTGAAGGTCGGTGATATTCTCGTGCGCATCGATCCCCGTTACTTCCGCCCCACCGAAGTCGAAACCCTGCTCGGTGATCCGAGCAAGGCCAAAGAAAAACTCGGCTGGGTGCCGGAGATCACCGCGCAGGAGATGTGTGCGGAGATGGTGGCGCACGATCTGGAAGAGGCGCAGCGCCATGCCCATCTTCAGGCGCATGGTTTCAATGTCCCCGTCTGCACGGAGCAATAACTCTTATGGCCACAACGCCACACATTCCCGGCGATGCGAAAATTTACGTCGCCGGTCACCAGGGGATGGTCGGGAGCGCGCTTCTCCGGCAATTGCAGGCGGCAGGATACACCAACATCGTCACCCGCAGCCGGGCGCAGCTCGATCTAACCGATCAGGCGGCGGTGCAGCGTTTTTTTGCCCGCGAAGAACCCGATTATGTCTTTCTCGCCGCGGCCAAGGTCGGCGGCATCCTCGCCAATAACACCTACCGCGCGGAATTCATCTATGAAAACCTGATGATTCAGAACAACGTCATCCATGCCTCCTACCTGCATGGAGTCAAGCGCCTGCTCTTTCTCGGTTCGAGCTGTATCTATCCCAGGCAGGCGCCGCAGCCGCTCAAGGAAGAATATCTGCTGACCGGTCCCCTTGAGCCGACCAATCAGCCTTATGCTGTGGCGAAGATCAGCGGGATTGAAATGTGCTGGAGTTACAATCGCCAGTACGGGACAAAATACCTGGCGGTCATGCCGACCAATCTTTATGGCCCCGGCGATAACTATCATCCCGAAAACAGCCATGTCATCCCGGCTTTAATCCGCCGCGCCCATGAATACAAAGTGCGGCAGGTGCCGGAATTTGTCGTCTGGGGGACCGGCACGCCGCGTCGCGAGTTCCTGTATTGCGAAGACATGGCGCAAGCCTGTGTTTATCTCCTCACCCTGCCGGAGCCGGATTATGATCTCTTCCTCAATGATCGCGTCCCGCCCTTGATCAACATCGGCACCGGTGCCGATATCACCATTGCCGAGCTGGCCCAAACCATCTGTGACGTGGTCGGCTACACCGGCAAGATCGTCTTTGACACCAGCAAACCGGATGGCACCATGCAAAAGTTGCTCGATGTCACCCTGCTCCGGAGTCGCGGCTGGCAAGCGACCACCACGTTGGCAGACGGTTTAAAGGTCGCTTACCGTCTGTTCCTGGAGCAGCAGCCGTCGCCGCGGTGAGATTCTATGGAAATCTGTTAGGACGGAAACCATTTGCTTTTCGGGGTAAACCACAGACCTAAAATCTTAAAGGCTTATTGGACGCAGCCAGAAGTAGGCGCTTTTAAGCGTGCTGGCCATGGCATCGATGGGCGAAAGCGGCTCAATCACGGTTGCCGGATAGCTC
>JAXMLA010000089.1:0-4032 GCA_034370465.1 Desulfuromonadales bacterium | reverse complement strand
AGAGACCGTGTCATAATTGGGAGGGAAAGTTGCAATCTAAACGTTCTTTGACAATAAAATATTAGGAACTCGCCACGATATGTAAGTTGACAGATTTTCAGGCGCTGTCAGGTTTGTTACCTGCATTTCCTTGCCTGCCTTATGCCTTATAGAGGTACAAGCAGATCATCACGTTGCTACCGGAGCTATACTTAAGCTTGCCAGCTTTCCAATGAGTGCACCAACTCCAAAGATCGTAATCATGCGGGCAAGATTGAAGCAGGTTGCCAGCAGCGAGGTCTCGGCTTTAACACCATCTCGACCCCGCAAGAGAAAAGCATCAGTTTTCAGGTTACGTTTAATATGCCCGAAGGGATGTTCCGATCGGGTCTTTCTCCGGGCGTAAATCTCCTGAGATGCTGCCTCCTGATACTGGGCCTCCAGCGTCAGCTTCACCTCCTCATTATGAAGCCGGATGATCTTACGTCCCTTCTTGGCATTGGTACACTGCCCGTAATGCCGGCAACTATGGCAATCCTCTTTGTGCGCTATCTGATAATGCCGCTTGCCTGTAGTCCTGTCGGTCCCTTGATAATCAAGGCGATGACCCTCAGGGCAACAATAGCAGTCCTGCTCCTTATCATAGGTAAAATGGCTCTTGCTGAAGGGACTCTCTTCCTCGTGCAAGGCCTGCCGCTGAGATGGAACAACGACTTTTATCCCCTGCGCATCAATCTTCTCAAGCTCATCGGTATCGGCATAGCCGGCATCGGCGCAAGCTGCATCACAGGGCTCTTCAAACAGCTCGTTCGCCTGCTCAATCTGCCGGGCAAACTGGTTTACATCGCTGGTTTCGCTGACGGCATCGGTGTGTACGATTAGTCCATGCTTATCATCCACCACACCCTGCACATTATAGCCGGCATGGCTGCCCTGAACGCTGTGCATAATGGCGCAGTCCGGATCGGTCTGATTTACCAGTTTCCGGTCATCTGCAACAAAGGTGTCAAGCGCCTCCCTGATTCTGCCACGTAAATCCTGCGCCTTGGCAAGCTCTTTATTCATGCCCACATAAGAACCTTCACCCTGCTCCTTACGGTCTATAGACGCACACTCGGTGAACAACTGCTCAATCCGACGATCTATATCGACCATAAGCTTTTCATAATAGGTTCGATTATGGGTGCGATGACGCGCGGCATTCGCACGAATCTTTGTACCGTCAACAAAGAGAATGTTGCCCGCGATCAGACCTAGCTTGATGCATATCCGAGCACAGTGCCGCAAGGTTTTTTTCAAGGCCTTCTTATTCTTGCGCCTGAACTCAGCTATGGTCTTATGGTCAGGTTTCAGGCCTCCCATAAGCCAGATGAAGGATATGTTGTGGTAACATTCCCGCTCCAACTTACGGGAACTCTTTACTCCGTAAGAATAACCATAGATAAGCAACTTGACCATCGACCGGGGATCGTATTCGGCATTGCCTACCTTATGCCTGTCGATCTCGATCCCCAACTCACGAAAATTAAGGGCATCGACAAAGGCATCATAGGCCCTGACTGGATCATCGGCGGCCACGTATTCTTCAATGCTCGGGGGAAGAAAACCCATTTGATAACGATCGCCATTCCGATATGCCATATTGCTTCTCCTTTCAGGAAAAACGCTATCATATCGGCAGCTTTAATGATAGTTATTTGTTGCGATACTGATACTTTTATGTCAAAGAACAATGCGCCCCCTTCCCTATTATGACACAGTCTCTGAAGGGGGAGGAATCTGGCAGTGCCCCTCCTAAGGTTTCCCTTGAAGGGGGAGGAATCTGGCAGTGCCTCTCCTTGGGCTTCCCTTGAAGGAGGAGGAATCAGGCAGGGCCTCTCCTGGGGCCTTCCTCCCTTGTCATTCCCGTGAGGCTTGCCCACGCGCCCGCTGGGGCGGGGATGAGGATTTCGTATAATGTCCGGATTTCTATTTACCTGAGCGGTATCCGTCTTACAAGCAATTAATTCCGGAACGCCTGCCTGCTTGCCTATGTCTGCGAGGTCGGTCCAAAAATAAGTTGACTATCTCAGGCTGAGATATTAATGCTTATCAATCTCAAGTTCTTATAGTTAGGGTAATCGGTAAATTATTGTGAAGAAAAATGTATATGTCCATACCTTCGGCTGTCAAATGAATGTTTACGATTCTGACCGGATGACGGCCATGCTGGCCGGTTATGGTTATTCTCCCATCGACCGGGCGGAGCAGGCGGATCTGATTATCGTCAATACCTGCAGCATCAGGGAGAAGGCCGCGCAGAAGGCCTTCAGTCAGTTGGGTCGTTATCGGAAACTCAAGATACAGAACCCGAAACTCATTATCGCCATGGGGGGGTGCATTGCCCAGCAGGAGGCGGAAGAGGTTTTTAAGCGGGCGCCCTATCTGGATCTGGTTTTCGGGACTCAGAACATCAACCGTCTCCCGGAATTCATCAGGGTCCTTGAGGAAACCGGGGGTAGAATAGCGAATGTGACGCCGGAAGCGGCTTATCTCGCATCCCTTGACGAACCCCTGGCTCCATCCTCCTCGTCGGTAAGCGCCTTCGTCACGATTATGCAGGGATGCGACAATTACTGCTCCTTCTGTGTTGTTCCTTATCTGCGAGGGAGGGAGGCAAGCCGGAAAAAGGCATCTATTGTCCGCGAGATCAGGGAGATGGTGGCGCGGGGCGTCAGGGAGGTAACGCTCCTCGGGCAGAACGTAAATTCCTACGGAAGGAAGGAGGGCGCCGCCAGTTTCCGTGATCTCCTCGAAGAGATAGCGGCCATCGAGGGGCTAAGGCGTATCAGGTTTACCACCTCCCATCCCCGGGACCTCTCTGATGAGGTAATTGAGCTTTTCGGCAGCATGGGTGAGCTCTGCCGGCATATCCACCTGCCCGTTCAGTCCGGGTCGGACCGGATACTTTCCCTGATGAACCGTGGCTACCGCCTGGAGGACTATCTGGCCCTGATCGCCAAATTAAGAGCCGCCTCCCCGGAGATAAGTATCACCTCGGATATGATCGTCGGATTTCCCGGCGAGGAAGATCAGGATTTTTCCGCTACCCTGGATCTGATGGACCGCGTGAGATTCGACGGCCTCTTTTCCTTTAAATATTCCGAACGTCAGGGAACAGCGGCGGTGGCCCTTCCCGGGAAGGTAGGGGAGAGAATCAAGGGCGACAGGTTGCGGACCCTCCAGTCCTTACAGGAGCGGCATACCTGGGAGAAAAACCGGTCATGGGAGGGTCGCCTGGTGGAGGTCCTGGTAGAGCGGGTGAGCGAGAATAACAGCGAAGATTTGACCGGCCGGACGAGTACAAACAGGGTGGTGAATTTCAAGGGCGACCCTGAACTGATCGGTTCGCTTGTTGATGTGTTGATCATCAGGGCCTATCTTCATTCCCTGAGGGGTGAAATTTCTGACGACTTCGTAAAAAGTCCGGATGCTGCGTTGCGCTGCATCCCTTGTCACTGCGGCGTACCTAAAAGTACGCCTCATTCCTCGTGATTTGCGCGCCTTGCCTGCGGCCTTTTTACAAAGCCGTCCTAAATTAAAGGTTTATTGCGACTATTTACGAGGGGTGAAATTACTGTGAAGGAGGGAAAAGGATGATGATAGAAATGAAAGTAGCCGGATTGACCTTGGATCCCCTGACCAATACCCCGATTATCATCCTTAAGGATCTGGAAGACCGCAGGGCCATTCCGATTTGGATCGGCCTCTATGAGGCTACGGCGATTGCGACCGAAATGGAGCATATCGCCTTCACCAGGCCAATGACCCACGATCTGATAAAGGATATCCTCCATGTCCTGGAGGTGCTGGTGGAAAAGGTTGAGATTATTGATATAAGAAACAACACCTTTTTCGCCAACATTCATCTGAGCAAGGGTGGACGGAATATCGTCATTGATTCACGCCCGTCAGATGCCATTGCCTTGGCCCGGAGAGTGGAGGTGCCGATATTTGTTGACGAAAAGGTAATAGACCAGTCCCGGAATGTGGATTTCGGGTGGAAGGGCGAGG
>JAXMLA010000088.1:0-1018 GCA_034370465.1 Desulfuromonadales bacterium | reverse complement strand
CGGACTTTTTACGAAGCCGTCTTATTTGAAGGCCTGAAACATGTCGGTCATCAGGCCGCCCAGGTCCCCATATTCCTTTGCCCGCTCCATTCCCATGATCTTTTCCCAGGAGAAGGCCACCTCTTCGGGCGATGGCGCCTTTTTACCGTCGCCCAGGATGTGGCCGGGGCTTGTCATCACCGAGACCCGGTTATACTGACCCATGCCGGCATTGTATATCCGGCCCGATTCAGCACAGAGCGAAGAGCAGAGATAAAGCACCAGGGGGGCGACAAATTCCGGCTTCATCTTATCGAGCGCCTCCGCCGGCAGGATATCGGACATGAGACGGGAGGCGGCCACGGGGGCCACGGTGTTTACCTTGATGTTGTATTTGCCCCCCTCGAGCTTGAGGGCGTTCATGAACCCCACGAGGGCCAGCTTGGCGGCGCTGTAGTTGGTCTGACCGAAGTTGCCGTAGAGCCCCGCCGCCGAGGTGGTCATGATGATTCGGCCGTAGCCCTGCTCCTTCATCGCCCGAAAGGCCGGCTGGGTCACATGAAAGGCGCCGTGGAGATGGACGGAGAGTACCCCCTGCCAGTTTTCGGGCTCCATCTTGAGGAAGCTCTTATCCCGCAAAATACCGGCGTTATTGATGAGGATATCAATCCGACCATATGAATCCAGGGCAGTTTTAATAATGGCCTCCCCTCCGGACGGGCTCGAGACCGTGTCATAGTTGGCGATGGCTTCCCCGCCTGAGGTCCTGATCTCCTCCACGACCTCATCGGCGGGACTTGCAGCGCCGGGGCCAACGCCATCCCGGCTGCCGCCAAAATCATTCACCACGACCTTGGCGCCCCGTCTGGCCAGTTCCAGGGCATAGATCCGGCCGAGGCCGCCGCCGGCGCCTGTTATCACCGCCACCTGGCCGTCAAAGCGAATCTCGTCCCGGGGAATTTCACCATATTCAAAGACGCCCTGGTCGATGGCGATCTCACCCGTATTGGCGTTGATCACCTGCCAGATGGCCGCACCC
>JAXMLA010000087.1:0-8372 GCA_034370465.1 Desulfuromonadales bacterium | reverse complement strand
GTGGATTACGAAATTTTCGGCAATGAAATGCAGTACGTCGAAGTCGAGCTCGATCCGGGGGAAGCGGCGATCGGCGAGGCCGGAGCGATGATGTATATGCAGGATGGCATCGAGATGGATACCGTCTTCGGCGACGGCTCACAGCAGGGGGGCTTCTTCGGTAAAGTCCTCGGCGCCGGTAAGCGCCTCCTCACCGGCGAGGGGCTCTTCACCACCATCTTCCACAACGAAGGGCGCGACAAGCGCCGCGTCGCTTTTGCCGCCCCCTATCCGGGGAAGATCATCCCGGTGCAGCTCTCCGCTATCGGCGGTACGCTCATCTGTCAGAAAGACGCCTTCCTTTGCGCCGCCAAAGGCGTTTCCCTGGGGATCGCCTTCCAGAAAAAACTCGGTGTCGGCCTCTTCGGCGGCGAAGGGTTCATCATGCAGAAGCTCGAAGGGGACGGCCTCGCCTTTGTTCATGCCGGCGGCACCCTGAAAGAGTTGGTCCTCGCCCCCGGCGAGTCGCTGCGCATCGATACCGGTTGCATTGTCGCCTTTCAACCGACCGTCGATTTCGATATCAAATATGTCGGCAAAGTGAAATCGGCCATCTTTGGCGGCGAGGGACTCTTCTTTGCTACCCTCACCGGTCCCGGCAAAGTCTGGCTGCAATCCCTCCCCCTTTCGCGCCTTGCTAACCGGATCATCCTCTCGGCCCCGGCGGCCGGCGGTCGTTCGGTCGGCCAGGGATCCGTCCTTGGGGCCGGCATCCTCGGCGGCATCCTTGGTGGTAGCGACGATTGATGATACCTTTTTCTGCCCGTTTCTTCGGCCCGCAACTCCCCGGCAGCGGAGTTGCGGTGACCGGAGCTTGGCAAGAAGATGATAGGCTGCAGATTGTCAGCCCGGAGCAGGAGTGGAGCGCCACGAACCTGTCCATTACTGCGAGCGGCTTTAATGCTCAGGGGATAAAAATTTCCTGGCAAGACGATCGCGGCGAATATGCCCTCTTTATCGACGACGTCAACGCCCGCGATCTTTGTCTGGCCGGGGCGCCGGCGCTTTACGCCCCGCATCTGCAACGCGCGGGGCGGGCGAAAAGCGGCGTCGAACGCCGCTTCCGTTGCGGCTGGGCAGTGCTGGGCGGGGTACTGCTGATTCCTGTCCTCCTCCTCGGACTCCTCTTTCTCCAACGGGATACTGTCGCCGACTGGCTCATCCGGCATATTCCGGTGCAGCAGGAAGCCCGGATTGGTGATATGGTCCTTTCCCAGAGCCGCCTCTCCATGCAACTGATCGAGAGCGGCCCGAGTGTTGAGGCGCTGGCCCGGATCGGCGCAAAGCTAACAATAAATTCTCCGCATCACTATCGCTGGTTTGTGGCGAATCATAAGGAGATCAATGCTTTTGCCGCCCCCGGCGGCGTCGTTGTTGTCAATGCCGGCCTGCTACGCGCCATTTCCAGTCCAGAGGAGTTGGCCGGGGTGCTCGCCCATGAAATTGCCCATGCCGAGCTCCGCCATAGTCTCAAGGGGATCGTCAAAAGTTTGGGGCTGCGCGCCCTTGCTTCGCTGGCCCTTGGCGACTACGGCGGGACAGCGCTGGCGGAAGGACTGCAAAGATTGACGGAACTCGGATTTTCCCGGGAGGCAGAGCGGGAAGCGGACCAGGAAGGATTACGGCGTTTGGTCGCAGCCGGGATCGATCCGCAGGGGATGGTACGCTTCTTTGAACTTCTCGAAAAAGAGCAGCAACTGACTCCGCCGGAATTTCTGTCGACGCACCCTTCCAACCCCGAGCGCATTGCCGCGTTGAAACGCGAGATCGCCCTGCTACCGAAGGCTTGGCAGCCGCTCGATATTGATCTGGCAACCATTCGCGCGGGACTGCCGCAACCGTAAACCACAAGGAGAAAATCTGTGTCTGAGCAGGAAATGATTTCGCTGGAATGTCCCCACTGTCAGTGCGAGCTTTATCAGCCCTTACCCTGGTTCAAGGAAGCAAACTTCCTCTGTCCTGCTTGTGAGAAAGCACTCAAAGCGGAGGATTTCGCCACGATCATCGCCGCACTGGAAGAAGAAATGGATGAATATCATGCCGAGTTGATTCATGGTGAAACACCCGCAGCGGGCGGGTGTTGCGGCAGTAAAGGGCACTGTGGGAAGGGAGACTAAAGGGGACGGGGCTGGCAAAGGAATTCGGCGCGATCCGCCTTGGCGTTACATTTACAACAAATAAAGAGCGCATGCGCCGAACAGCGGTCGATTTCTTCCATTAAGCCTTCTTTGCGTAACTTGCAGAGATGGAGTGGCCTCTCCGCGTGTTTCGACGATTTTTCCTTGTCACTCATGGTTTCGCAACCCCTTTCCAGCTGATTCCAATCTTTTTATCCTACTCTCGAAAAAATTTTAAAGACAGCCTGTTTTTTTGAAAAAAACGGGTTATTATTTAATCAAGTAGCGCTACTTGTAACTGAAATAAACCGCAAGCAGAGACAAGGAGGTCGTAGCGATCAAGGTTGTGATAGCACCCACAATTTGCGGCAGTACCCTCCCGGCGCTGGTAGCAGTGCTGGTCTGACCCGAGCATCGGGTGAAAAGCTTTATTAAATACGCGGGCCCACCAACAATGGTGGGCCCTACTTTTTTTTGCGAGTCCCCTCCTTACTCCCCGCGCAAAACCTCCAACACTTCAACCTGCGCCGCTTCCCAGGCCGGATACGCTCCAGCCAGCAAACCAAGACCGAGAGAACCGCCTAAAACAACGAAAACCAAAGTGAGATCGAGATGGAAAGGCATCTTGCCGAAAAAGGCGACAAGGGCGGCCAGACCGAGGCCGCCCAGGACGCCGAGGAGACCACCGGTGACTGCCATCAGACCGGATTCAAAGACAAACTGGCGGATAATGTCGCGGCGTCGGGCACCGACCGCACGCCGCACACCGATTTCGAGACGCCGGGTTCGCGCCAGCAGAACCATGATCGAGAGGATGCCGAGCCCACCGACGGCAAAGGAAACTCCGGAACTGATCCAGCCGAGGGTGCGTACCAGATCGAGGGCCTGCTGCTGCACCTTCATGGTGTCACGCGCCGTCATCACAAAAAAATCGTCGCGCTTCCCTTCGCCAAGATTGTGGCGTTGCCGTAGAATCGCTTCGGTCGCTGCTTTGGCCGCCGCTTCATCCTCCGGATGATGCAAAGTGATATAAACACCGCTAATCCAGTGCTGATTGGCGTAGCGCCGCAGATAGGTGGAGAGGGGGACGAGAACCTGATCATCCTGATCGGTGCCGACAATGTCCGCGCCTTTCGGAGCTAAAACGCCGATCACCCGGGCATTGGCGCGGAAGAAGAAGACCTGCTCGCCGAGAGCCGCAGCGCTGGAACCGAAAAGGCGCTCCGCCACTTTAGAGCCGAGAACGCAGACTTTAGCGCTACCCTCTTCCTCCTGAGCGGTAAAAAAGCGTCCGTGTGCCAGCTCAAGATCGCGCACCTGTGCGTAAACTGGCCAGACGCCGATGATCGAACTCTGCACCTTGGTGCTGCCAGAACGGACCGGCATCGACCGGGTGGCAAAGGGTGAGCCCTGCTTCGCCATCGGCAACTGTTGAATTAAAGTTTCGGCATCGGCAATGGAGAAGGTCGTGGCATCGCGCCGCGTCCGGGAGGTACCGACCGGCGTGAAGCGCAGCTGTCCGGAGCGCGCCATAAAGAGATTGGTGCCGAGTTTGGACGTCTCCGCTTCGGCCTTGTCATACATCGCCTGGCCGATATGCTGCACCGCCGTCAAACAAAGGGCGCCAAGGAGGACGCCAACGATGGCGAGGATGGTGCGCAGACGGTGGATACGCAGCGAGGCAATAGCAATTTTGAGGATGAAGAGCATTCCTCAGACTCCCTTCAAGGCTTCGACCGGGGCGAGCCCGGCCGCTTCCCTCGCCGGTTTCAGGCCGAAGATGATGCCGATAGCTCCGGACGCAGTCAGGGAGATAAAGAAGATCTTCCAGGAAAAAAGGATTTCGAGAATGCCGAGGCGGGCGAGGAGCTGCCCCATCCCCATGCCGAGGAGCATGCCGAAGAGGGCACCGATCATCGTCAGCACCACTGCTTCGACGAGAAATTGTAACAGAATCGCCTGATTCTTGGCGCCGAGGGCTTTCTTGAGGCCGATTTCGACGCGGCGCTCGGTCACCGAGAGATAAAAGAGGTTGGCGAGGACAAAGCCGCCGACGAGGATAGCGACGGCGGCGGTGACGCCGAGAAAGGCGACCAGCCCTCCTTTAAACATGCTGATAAATTTGAGGATTTCGTCCGCAGTGAGGACGCTGAAATCATCGTTCTCCCCCTCTTGCAGGTTGTGCTGATGCCGCAACAAAGAGCGCAGGTTTTCCCGGTGAAACGCCATATTCTCCGGATCACTGAACTTGACCCGCAGCGCCCGGACATATTTGCGGTCCATGTTGAAGCGTTGCGTCAGAGTCGTAATCGGGATAATCAGCCGGTCATCGATCGAGCCCCCCATGCTTGCCATCCCCCGATAGCGGAGTTCGCCGATCACCCGGGCCGGCAGATCATTGACATAAACTGTCGCTCCCAGAGCGGACCGCTTGCCGAAGAGTGCTTCTTTCGGGCCATTGGCGAGGAGGACCACTTTGGCGCCGCTATCGACATCCTCGGCGCTGAAGTCGCGGCCTTCCGCCAGTGGCCAGTTCCAGACATCGGCATACCCTTCCGTCGAACCGACCAAGGTCGGCACCTCGACGCTTTGATCGCCGTAGCGCAGGGTAATATTCGACTTGGCGCGCATCGGCACCGAGAGATAAGCGCCGGGGAGTTCGTCGCGAATCCTTTGCACGTCATTGTAGGTGAGGGTCAGGCCTCGCCAACCGACCGCGCGACTGTTGGGATCGCCGCCGATGACAAAGGCGGCGTCGGGACCGAACATGTCCATAATCTCATCGGCCTTGCGCTCGGCGCCGTCGATGGAGGCGATGATAATCGTCAACGAGGCAATGCCGAGGGCAATCGCAGCAATGACAAAGGCGCTGCGCAAGCGATAAGCACGCAGCGCCAAAAAGGCCATCAACGTCACCCGGAGGGTGAGCCGCAGATAATTAATCACGACAGACCAGGCCGTCATTGAGTTCAATCCGTCTCTGCGCACAAGCCGCGGTGGCGATATCATGAGTGACCAGGATGACCGTCCGCCCCTGGCGATTGATTTGAGAGATCAGCTCCATAATCTCCTGGCTGGTGGCGGAGTCGAGCTGGCCGGTCGGTTCATCAGCAAGGAGGACCGCCGGATCGTTGAGGAGGGCGCGGGCGATGGCGACCCGCTGCTGCTGGCCGCCGGAGAGTTGACTTGGCCGGAAGTCCATGCGGTCCGCAAGGCCGACCTGCTGCAAAATCTCCTGAGCGCGGCGGCGAATCGATGCACTGCTACCCTGACCGTAGAGGCCGGGCAAAACGACATTCTCTAGGGCGGTGAGATAAGGGATGAGATAAAAGGTCTGAAAGACAAAGCCGATCTTGCGATTACGCAGTCCACTCAGTTTGTTGTCATCGAGCCCGGCAACATCGCTGCCATCCAGGAAATAGGCCCCGGACGTCGGCCGGTCGAGGAGGCCGAGGATATGCATCAGCGTCGATTTCCCCGAGCCCGAGGGGCCAAGGAGGGCGACAAATTCACCGGCGGCAATCTGCAGATCGATCCCTTTGAGGACGTCGATCGGCAGGTCCCCCTGCCGGTAACTCTTGGTGATGCCCTGCAGATCGATCAAGGCGCTGCTCACTTCGCGCCCTTCTTCTTTTGAGAAATCTTTTCGCCGCTGAGCTCCACCTGGGTGGCGACCTTGTCGCCGGCCTGCAAACCGGCCAGGACTTCACTCTCCTTGACCCCGGCCAATCCCAGTTCGGCGCTGACCCGGCGGATCGCACCGTCGGCCCCTTGGACAAAGACCACCTGCTGATCTTCCACCCATTTCAGCGCATTATTGGGGATGAGCAGAACATCCTCCTTGGTCTGCACCACCACCTGCGCCTGCGTCGTCATCTCCGGCCGCAACTCCAGGGCATCCTTGGTCGCGACATCGACGATCGCCTGATAATAGACGATGTTGTCGCGTACCTCCGGCTGCGGTTGAATCGTACGAATATTGCCGTGAAAGATGCGCCCCGGCCAGGAATCGACCCGGAATTCGACCGCCATCCCCGGTGCGACCTGACCAATATCGGTTTCATCGACATAGGTCCACATCTCCAGCCGCGTCGGATCGATGACCGTAACGAGATTCGCCACCTGCAAGCCGGCGACAATCATCTCCCCTTCCTGGGCGGCAATCTGACTGACCACGCCGTCGATCGGACTTTTGACTTCGGTGTAGGACAGGCGGACGCGCAAAGAGTCGCGAGCAGCCAGCCGCGCCGCCACCTGCCGGCTAGCAACCTCGGCATTCTGCCGCGCTCCCTCCATTTCATCCCGCGAGATAAATTTCCCGTCATACAGGGCGGCCAGGCGCTCGACATTACTGCGGGTGTAGGCCGCCCGCGCCTCAGCCTCGGCGATCTGGGCTTCGGTCTCGGCCAGTTGGGCGCGTAGCTCGCGACTGTCGATGGTCGCCACCACCTGCCCCTTCTTGACCGGATCGCCAACCCGTACCAGCATCCGCTCGACGCTGCCGGTGCTGCGGGCGCCGATCTTGACGATTGCGCCGACCTGGGCCTTGACGATGCCGGTCTCTTCCAGTACTTTGCGGATCGGCCCGCGCTTGACCTCAACGCTTGTCATGATCTTCACTTGTGGCGGCTTTTGTGATTTTTTCCACCAGACCCCCCCGCCAACCAGAAGCAGGAGGACCATCACCATCATAACTTTTGTTCTTTTACTCATATCTGACCTCAGATTTTTTGCTGATTAAAAAAGAGCACGAAGGTTCCCTTTACGGGCGCTCCGTGCTCTTTTCTCTTTCATCCAATGCGGTGAGCTATTTTATTCTAACATGAATTGTAAATTCTTATACCTTGATGATTTATCGATGAGCTCTTCAAGCAATGGAGAAGGAAGAACTCCCTTCAACTCTTTCGCCTGCGCATTAAACTGCGATTCCAGGGTCTGTGCGGAGAGAATCACCTCCGCGGATGGCCCGGAAGTCGTACAGAGGTGATAAAGTTTTTTGTATGTCGAAGAAAGCTTCAACAGGCGATCTTGAACATTAATGAACTTCTCCGGTGGCGAAAGGACCTGCAAAGCCGAGGTAATTTTATCGTCGACAAACTTTAATTGGTCAAGATCTTTCTCGACCAAACGACTGCCGCCAGCAAGCAGTGCGCTCTTTAATACACATTGATCTGTCCCGGCCTTGAGGCTGTATAAAGCGACAACGTACCCCTTTATGAATTTGCTCTCGGCGCGATCTTGCAGGTAAAGAAGAGCAACGACAGCAATAACGGCAAGAAGGGCAATACCGCCACCGACCATCAAAAGCTGGCGACGTAGATCGCTGGACCCTACCCTGCCACCAGCAGTCCTAAGGCTCTGCTTCCGGCCGGGTGCCGCCGATTTTCCGGGGAACGAAAAATCTAAAGAAAAGTTTTTCTTTTCAAAAGCGCGCTGTGCCGGTTTTTTGTTGTTGACGACACAATAGTCTGGATAAAGCGCGCCACACCCAGGACAATAAGTCGATGGTCCCAGAGATTCCCCGCATGAGCAGCAGTAGCGCTCCCCCTCCACAGCATAGCAGCGCAATATAAATGATTCACGGTGAATCCAGTAGGAGCCACCGCACTCGGAACACTTTCCGCTCATCCCTTTTTCAGGAATCCTGGAAAGATCCTCGGGCAAGAGCGCCGAACATTTTGGACACGAACATTTCATAATCCACCACTTCTCACTCTATTCAAAGGTTAGTTCTCCCCGTCAATTCAGGAAGGGGAATACAGGTGCTGACTACCAATCCTCACCGAGGCCGAGATAACCACCATCGGCCCCGCGCACCACATCATCTTTACCCGTCGCGGATTTGACATCAATATCTGTCGCACCATCTGTCCCCATACTGAAGAGGTCGAAATCGTTATTCAAAAGAGCTGCATCCATACGTTCCGGACTCTGTCTGTATTGATAAAGGTTACCCCAAGGGTCGCGCATAGAGTCACGACCTATGGTATTCAGCCCGGCAGGATAAATTTCGTTTTCAAGAAAATAACCGGTAATTTCAGTCTCAAGCAACCGAATCTCTTGTTTTGCACGTGTTTCCTTAGCGCTGACGACAAAGTTATTATAAGCTGGTACTGCCAGCGCTGCCAACGCACCGATAATCCCGGTGACCATGATCAATTCAACCAAAGTAAAGCCGGCCGAGGAGAACCCGGCACACCAACTTCGCTGTTTTGG
>JAXMLA010000086.1:0-4761 GCA_034370465.1 Desulfuromonadales bacterium | reverse complement strand
CGGCGTCATCTCCGTCACCGCCAATATCGCCCCGAAGCAGGTCAAGGCGATGGTGGCGGCGATCAATGCCGGCAACTGGGCCGAGGCGAAACGTCTGCATCTGCAACTCCTTGACCTCCATCAGGCGATGTTCATCGAAAGCAATCCGGTGCCGGTCAAGACCTCGCTGGAGTTGATGGGCAAGCTCAAAGCTCACGTCCGTCTCCCGCTGGTGTCGATGCAGGCCGGGAATCTGGCGAAGTTGACCGCCGTCCTCAAGAAGCAGGGGCTGATATGATCAAGGTGGCCGTCGTCGGCGCCGCCGGTCGCATGGGCGGACGGATCATTACTGCGATCAAAGAGGCGGACGGAGTGACGCTGGCCGGCGCTACCGAACGGGCCGGGCACGACGGTATCGGTACGGATGCCGGGAGCGCTGCCGGTTGCGGCCCGCTCGGGGTCAAGATCAGCGCCTCCCTGGCGGAGGCGCTGGCGGGTGCCGACCTCCTTATCGACTTTACCTTTCCCGAAGTGACCCTCGAAAATATCAAAGTCTGTGCCGCCCTCGGCAAGGGGATCGTCATCGGCTCCACCGGCTTTACCCCGGCGCAGCGGGACCTCGTCAAGGAATACGCCCGCACCATCCCGGTCGTCCTCGCGCCAAATATGAGCGTCGGCGTCAATCTCTGCTTCAAGCTCCTCAAGGATGTTGCCGCCACCCTCGGCGACGACTTCGATGTCGAGATTGTCGAGCTCCATCACAACAAGAAGAAGGATTCTCCGAGTGGCACGGCGGTGCGCATGGGCGAGGTCGTCGCCGAAGCTTTAGGTCGCGACTACAACCAGGTCGCCAACTTCCACCGTGAAGGGATGTGCGGCGAGCGCACGAAAGAGGAGATCGGCATGCAGACGGTGCGCGGCGGCGATATCGTCGGTGAGCACACCGTCTACTTCATCGGTCAGGGGGAGCGCATCGAGATCACCCATCGGGCGATGAGCCGCGACATGTTCGCGCGCGGCGCCGTGCGTGCGGCGGGTTGGCTCGGCGGCAAACCGGCCGGCTTCTACGATATGCAGGATGTCCTCGGGCTGAAATAAGCACGAACCCGTCCCGGGTTCCCGCGGGTGCTGCGCCCCACACCCTGCCAGACTTTCTTTTGTGCGCCCAAAAGAAAGTCAGCAAAGAAAAAGGCGCCCCTACCGCTCGCCCCTCCGGGGTCCCCTCACTCCGGAAGTTTTAATCCAGCCGGGACGAAAACTCGCTGCGCTCAAACATTCGTTCCGGAGATCCCTGGATTAAAATCCCGTCGTTCGGCGTCGCTAACGGGGGGAACCGGACAAATCGAACATCAATAACTGAACTTCATACCTCTTCAAGGAGATTTCCGTGGCCAAGATCAACGACAACTACCTCAAACTCAAAGCCGGTTACCTCTTCCCCGAGATCGGTCGTCGCGTGCGCGAATTCGCTGCCGCCAACCCCGAAGCCAAGGTCATCCGTCTCGGCATCGGCGACGTCACCCGCCCCCTCGCCCCGACGGTGCTCAAGGCCTTTCACGCTGCTGTTGACGATCTCGGCACCACCGATCATTTTGCCGGCTACGGCCCGGAGCAGGGGTATGACTGGCTGATCAACACCATCATCGACAAGTCTTACAACCCCCTCGGCGTCAACCTCAAGACCTCCGAGATGTTCATCTCCGACGGCTCCAAGTGCGATTGCGCCAACATCCTCGACATCTTCGCCCTCGACAACGTCGTTGCCATCGGCGATCCGGTCTACCCGGTCTACAACGATACCAACGTCATGATCGGCCGTACCGGCGAAGCGAACGAGAAGGGCTACTACCAGAATATCGTCTACATGCCGTGCAACGAGGCGAACAACTTCATTCCGGCGCTGCCGACGCAGAAGGTCGATATCATCTATCTCTGCTTCCCCAATAACCCGACCGGGACGGTGGCGAGCAAGGCCGAACTCAAGAAGTGGGTCGATTACGCCAACGCCAACGGCGCGGTGATATTCTTCGACGCCGCCTACGAAGCCTTCATCACCAACCCGGAGATCCCGCATTCGATCTACGAGATCGAAGGGGCAAAGAAGTGCGCCATCGAGTTCCGCTCCTTCTCCAAGACCGCCGGCTTCACCGGCGTCCGTTGCGGCCTGGTGGTCGTGCCGGAAGAGGTCATGGGGACGACCGCCAGCGGCGAGAAGTACTCCTTCAACAAGCTCTGGCTGCGCCGCACCACCACCAAGTTCAACGGCGCTTCCTACCCGGTGCAGCGCGCCGCCGCCGCGGTCTACTCCGAGCAGGGGTGGAAGGAGACCAAGGAGATCATCGACTACTACATGGAGAATGCCCGCATCATCCGTGAAGGGTTGCGAGGAGTCGGCGTTACCTGCTACGGCGGTGTCGATGCCCCCTACATCTGGCTGAAGACGCCGGGCGGCATGAGCAGCTGGGATTTCTTCGACAAGCTGTTGAATGAGTGCAATGTTGTCGGAACCCCAGGCAGCGGCTTTGGCCCGAGTGGCGAAGGCTACTTCCGCCTGTCGGCCTTCGGTCATCGCGAGAATGTGATTGAGGCGGTGGAGAGGATCAAGAAGAATTTGAAGTAAACGACGGGCGGCCGATGAGGCCGCCCGTTTGCTTTGGTGTTTAAAAGCTGTATGCTGTCTCGTAAATTTCCTTCAAGGAGTGTCCGGGAGGCGCCATGAAACGGGAGATCAAGATCGGGATCAAGACTGACGACGAATTCTTTACCGAGGCGCGGGATTTCGCGCGCAAGCTGGACAGCGGTTGGCGTCCGGAGCATCCGGTCGAGCGGCTCTATTTCGAGGATCTGCCGACCCTCCTCAAGTATCTGACGCCGAAGCGCTTCGAACTTCTCAATACCCTGCACGCCATGGGGCATGTCAGCATCAATGCCCTGGCGAAAGAGCTGCACCGGCAGTACCGCAACGTCTTTGATGATGTGAAGATTCTTGAGCGTCTGGGGTTGGTGGAGAAGGACGAGGAGAACCGCTATTTTGTTCCGTGGGACGAGATCGATGCGACCTTCCGGCTGGCGGCGTAGGGAATTAAGTAAACTGTCCCCAGAATTTGGTCCGAAGTAGTAACAAGGGCGTCCATTGCTGCGCCCTTTCTTTTTACTGTCCTAATTTTTATTTGATTTATATCCGAGCCGTGCTATCGTTTTCTGGCTAGACTGTCTAGGTTAATGTCGGAGGATAGAATGAAAGCCAACAAGACGGATCGCACTCCCCATGATCGGGAGTGGCAGCTACAGGAAGCAAAGAACCGCTTGAGCCAGGTGGTGAACTCGGCCCTGCACGATGGCCCCCAGACGATAACGTTGCGGGGCAAGCCCGCCGCCGTGGTTGTTGCTTTCGATGAATATCGCAAGCTGACTCTGCCGCGCACCGGGTTGTCGCAGTTTTTCCGGCAATCCCCCCTGCATGATGTCGAACTCGATCTGAGTCGTAGCGCCGACCTCCCCCGCGAGGTGGAGTTGTGAAGTATCTGCTCGATACCTGTCTGATCTCCGAACTGGTCAAGAAGGAGCCGAATCCGGCGGTGGTGAGCTGGCTGGACGAAGAGGATGAACAGAAGCTTTTTCTGAGTGTCCTGAATCTGGGGGAGCTGCAGAAAGGGATCAGCAAGCTTCCGGACGGAGCCAAAAAGGACGAGCTACAGGCGTGGGTGGCCCTCGATCTGGTGGAGCGCTTTGCCGGCCGTATTCTTGATATCGATCCGGAAACGGCGCTTTCCTGGGGGAGGCTTCAAAGAGAGGCGGAACAGGCTGGCGAGAAGTTGCCGGTCATGGATTCGCTCATTGCAGCCACTGCTGCGGCACACAGCCTGGTGGTGGTGACCCGCAATGTCCGGGATATGGAGAGGTGCCAGGCGCGGGTTATTAATCCGTGGGCATGAAGAATCAGAGAAATACGGGCAGTGTCCCTAATTTTTCCCTAATTTTTCCCGGTACAGCGCGCCGCCGCCGCTGTCTACTCCGAGCAGGGGTGGAAGGAGACCAAAGAGATCATCGACTACTACATGGAGAATGCCCGCATTATCCGCAAAGGGTTGCGAGAAGTCGGCGTCACCTGCTATGGCGGCGTCGATGCCCCCTACATCTGGCTCAAGACCCCCGGCGGCATGAGCAGCTGGGACTTCTTCGACAAGCTGCTGACCGAGTGCAACGTCGTCGGGACGCCGGGTTCGGGTTTCGGGCCGAGCGGCGAAGGGTTCTTCCGGCTGTCGGCCTTCGGCCATCGCGAGAATGTGATTGAGGCGGTGGAGAGGATCAAGAAGAATTTGAAATAGAGTGAATTGAAAGGGCGTTAATTGTGGCGCCCTTTCTGTAATATGTAAGTTGTGAGCTCAGGAATTTCTTGTCGAGTACGATTTAATTGTCTTGGGGATTGCATGAAGTCTTCTTTTAGAATACCGGACTCTTTTTTAAAAATAGTCAATACTGATGGAGCTGCAAGTTCATCTGTTACGCTTTCACTTTCTAAGTTTGAGCCTTGGCTTCTCGATAGTGGAAAACCTTTTTTTAAAGGGTATACAGAACATGGCGTCGGACACATAAATTCTGTTTTACAGATAGCAGAGTGGTTAATTTCTAAAGAATCTATGAACCAAATGACCCCATCAGATGTAATGGTATTGTCTCTAGCGATATTATCACATGACGCTGCAATGTCCCTTACTGAGGATTCATTTCGGGCACTGATAAGGGGAGAAATAATTGCTATCCCCGATTTAGACGAAAAAA
>JAXMLA010000085.1:0-1126 GCA_034370465.1 Desulfuromonadales bacterium | reverse complement strand
ATTGCCCTCGAATATTCCGGCGGCAGGAGCTTGTCGAGGGCGTCTTTATAAAGGGCACAGGCCTCGCGATCTACGCCAACCACAAAGGCTTTATAGCCCAGGGGCTCGACATTTTCGCGAAAGTGCCGGGCAACGAAGGCCGCCACCTTCTCCACACGATCCGCCGATTTGAGAAAGGTCTTGAGCTTTACCGCCCGGTCGAGGATCTTATTCAAGTCATCAACATCACTGACGCCTTCCGCCTCGACAAGGTCGAGGAATTCCTTTTCCAGCTCCTCCCTGGGGACGCGAATTTCATTGGGCGCCAGCATGTAGTTGAGGGGCAGCGTCGTGCCGTCCTCGATGGATTCGGCCACGGAATATTTATCGAGATAGCCCTTTTCGTCTTCTTTCCCGAAGATTTTGAAGGTTCCCTTGCCATAGGCCGTCTTGTCAATCGGTGTTCCTGTAAACCCGATCAGCGTCGCCTGCGGCAGGGCGGCAAGCAGGTAGTTGCCCAGATCCCCGCCGACCGACCGGTGCGCCTCATCGAGCAGGACGATCACATTGAGACGGGTGCAGATGTTCTTGGGTATCCCGTCAAACTTGTGGATCATGGAAACAATCAGCCCCCGGAAGTCCGCCTTGAGGAGTTGCCGCAGGCGAACCTTGCTGGTTGCCTGTTCGATGCTGATGGCATGGGACTGCATCTCGCCGAGAATCCGTTCCACCCAGCCGGAAAGCTGTCCTTCCAGTTCGTTGCGGTCGATCATTAGGATCACCGTCGCCTTGCCGAAGACGTCCTGGCTTTCCAGAATCCGCCGGCCCGCCGTGATCATTGTGAAGGTCTTGCCCGATCCCTGGGTATGCCAGATCAGGCCTGTCTTTTTGCTCTCGTCGGCGCACCGCCCGATGATCTTCTCGATGGCCCTGGTCTGGTGCTGGCGGAGGATCGTTTTCTGGAGCTCGTCATCTTTGACATAAAACAAAATCCATTCCCTCAGCATCTTAAGGAAACGATCCTGATCAAAGAAACGCTTCACTTTCTTTTCATAATTTCCCTTTTCCTCGTCCTTCCAATTGAATATATTTTTCCGGCTCAGATTCCATGTGGGACAATACAAAAAATCGACCAGATGGGTCATAT
>JAXMLA010000084.1:0-2186 GCA_034370465.1 Desulfuromonadales bacterium | reverse complement strand
AATTCATAATTCATAATTCATAATTCATAATTCATAATTCATAATTCATAATTCATAATTCATAATTCATAATTCATAATTCATCCTTCATAATTTCAATTTTTTCAAGCTCAGCAAGCCAGAGAGCGGCAGAAGCGTCACTCGGCATCCGCCAATCGCCACGGGGGGAAAGGGCAACACTGCCGACTTTGGGGCCATCCGGGAGGACAGAGCGTTTGAACTGCTGGGAAAAGAAGCGCTGAAAGAAGACCGTCAACCAGCGATGGATTTCAGCAGGAGGATATTCACCGGCAAAGGCGATGCAGGCGAGCGTGTAGATTTTGCGGGGACCGAAGTGCAGACGTACGGTGTTATAAAGGAAGAAGTCATGAAGACGATAAGGGCCGACATGGTCCTCGGTGACCTGGGCAATCTCGCCACTGGCGGTCGGGGGCAAAAGTTCCGGAGAGACCGGCGTGGCGGCAACATCATGAAGAATTTGCGCGGTCTCGCCATTGAACTCTTCCTCGGCGCACCATTCGACGAGATAGCGCACCAGGGTCTTGGGAACCCCGGCATTGATCCCATACATCGCCATATGATCGCCATTGAAGGTACACCAGCCGAGAGCAAGCTCGGAAAGATCGCCGGTGCCAAGGACCAGCCCGCCGACCTGATTGGCGATATCCATGAGGATTTGCGTGCGCTCCCGCGCCTGCGAATTTTCGTAAGTGATATCGTGCCGGGCTTCATCGTGACCGATATCGGCAAAGTGCTGCCGCACTGCCGCATCGATGGAGATGACCCGTAAGGTGACACCCAGACTGGCCGCGAGAACCTCCGCATTATTTCGGGTCCGGACGGTGGTGCCGAAACCGGGCATGGTGACCGCGACGATACCGCTCCGGGGCAGGCCGAGTTTATCAAAGGCCTTGACCGCCACCAGCAGGGCGAGGGTCGAATCGAGCCCGCCGGAGATGCCGAGGACGAGTTGTTGCGCCGTTGTATGGAGGAGGCGCCGGCCAAGGCCAGTCGTCTGGATGGCGAAGATTTCTGCACAGCGTTCCGCCCGCTCTTGCCGCTGCGACGGGACAAAAGGGGCCGGATCGATATTGCGCAGCAGGGCAACGACCGGGGCTGCGGGAGGAAGTTCGATGGAAAGGATGCGCACCGGCATCGGGGAGCTTGCCGCAAAAGTCGAGCTGCGCCGCCGTTCGTTGGCCAGTCGCTCGCAGTCGATATCGGTGATGGTAAGTGTCGAGGCAAAGGAGAAGCGATCACTCTGGGCAAGGATGACGCCATTCTCGGCGATCAAACAGTGGCCGGAGAAGACGAGATCGGTGCTCGATTCGCCGGGGCCGGCGCCGGCATAAGCGTAGGCAGAAAGACAGCGGGCCGACTGCAGGCGCACCAGGTCGCGGCGATATTCCATCTTCCCCAGCGTCTCGGGGCTGGCGGAGAGATTGGCGATCAGGGTGGCGCCGGCCAGAGCCAGGTCGGCGCTCGGCGGACTCGGGCTCCAAAGGTCTTCGCAGAGCTCGATACCGAAAAGAGCGGCAGCGGGAGTCGGCAGAGAAAAGAGCAGATCGGTGCCGAAGGGGACTTCTTCGCCGGCAAGGTTAATCGTCCGGCGCGTGCTCTGCTCCGCACCGCAAAACCAGCGGCGCTCGTAGAACTCCTGACTGTTGGGGATATGACGCTTGGGAACGACGCCAATGACCCGACCTGCGGCGATGACGACGGCACAGTTAAAGAGTCTCCCACTCTGCATCAGCGGTGCGCCAACGAGCAAAGTCAGCGGCCACTGCCGGGATAGTTCTGCCAAACGGGTAATCCCGGCTTCGACGCCATGCAACAGGGTCGGTTGCAAAAAGAGATCAGCGCAGCTGTAGCCGGTCACCGAAAGTTCGGGACAGAGGAGCACTCTCGCCCCCTGCCCGGCCGCCTCTTCCGCCAATCCGGCGATGATGTTGCAATTGTAGAGGGGATCAGCAAGATGCAGCGCCGGACTGGCAACCGCGACACGCAACATTCCCAGGGGGGCAAGATCGACCGGCATCGGCAACTCCTTGGTTGAAAATGTCGATATTGTATCGGCATTACTCCGGTTTGACCAGAAAAAGCTAAAAATTTCAGTGGCTACCTATTGATTTTTGACAATTTCCGTTGAAATGACACAGGCGACCGCACGCTGATGCAGTGACACC
>JAXMLA010000083.1:0-1367 GCA_034370465.1 Desulfuromonadales bacterium | reverse complement strand
CCTCGCCTTCAGGGGGAGGCCTCAGGAGGGGCACTGCGAAGTTCCTCCCCCTTCGAGGGGGAGGTTAGGAGGGGGATGGGGTTTTACTTGCGGAGCGGTCATTTAACCCCATCCCCACCCCGACCCTCCCCTTGAAGGGGGGGGAGCTTGGGGCTTTAGGCCTCCCCTTGAAGGGGAAGGAGAAGGCCCCGCAAAACTGCTTTTTTATGATAAATCCCCCTGCTCCCCTTTCCCCAGGGGGGAGATAAGCCAAAGAATTCAGGATACTCACATTTATGTCGCACACCTTAGCGGTCCCCTGTTGGCAGATCGTGAAAACAGGTGATTATCACCTATGATCGGTGAAAATTACGGGTATATTGAGGACAGCCCAGGCCCGTGCAAAATAACGCCGCGGCGTGATTATCGCGTATCTGCCCGCAGGTAATGATAAGTTCTTTGAATAGGGCATCCCTTTAATTATGGCACTGCACTTGCTTAAATAAAGCACAAAGGTCGAAAAAATATATTGGTAGCTCTTAATTTGGTAAACAAACAAAAAACGAAAGGAGAGAATTATGTTAATCAAGATTCGCAACAGGAAAGATCAGAAGGGGTTTACGCTCATTGAACTGATGATCGTCATCGCCATCATCGGCATCCTGGCCGCCATCGCCATTCCCCAGTTCACCGCCTATCGGATGAGGGGTTATAATACCGCCTCCAAGGCGGATCTCAAGAATGCCCATTTGGCCGCCCAGGCATACTTTACCGATAACCCCGGCGGGACCCTGACGCTGGATCTCGTGAAAGCCGCCGGCTACAACCCCACGCCGCAGGTAACCCTTGCAGTAGTAAACGGCGCCCAGCCGACTCTGTCTATGACCGCAGTACATGGCGCCTCCGGTGCGACCACGTACACGATCGATGATAAAGGGGGGATAACGCCTTAGTCGTCAGCTGTTCATTTTATGACCTGAGACAGAGGGGCATGTCAAAAAACATGCCCCTTTTTTTGGCGTTGTTTTATGATATGCGTACACTCGAGCAGAGGAAGGATGGAAACCACCGATGTTAACCGACGATATCTTTGGAGAAAAAGGTAAACAGGAGGCTATCGTGGCCCATGCTCCAGCGACGAAATCAACCTGCGGATTCACCCTGATCGAATTGATGATCGTCATCGCGATAATCGGCATCCTGGCCGCCATTGCCATCCCCCAGTTCAACCTTTATCGGGCCCGGGGCTATGACAGCCAGGCCAACTCGGACGCGAAAAACTTTTACTCCTCCTCCCTCCTGGCTTCTTCGCAGAGTATCGCGGAAGTGACCTATGACGCCTCGAATCTGCCTGCCGGCTATACCGGCGCCCCGCCCAAGTCCGGGGT
>JAXMLA010000082.1:0-2050 GCA_034370465.1 Desulfuromonadales bacterium | reverse complement strand
TTGGCGTGATCCTTGCCCACGATCAAGGCATGGTGGGCAAAGACCGGCGGGGAAAAGTCGAGGGCCTGGTAGAGGAGGATTTGCGCCGCCGTATTGGAAAGATGATCCTCCCCTCTGATCACATGGGTGATCCCCATGAGGTGATCGTCGATTACCACGGCAAAGTTGTAGGCCGGGAGGCCGTTCGAGCGGAAGATGATAAAATCTCCGATTCCCCGGCAATCAAATTTCATTTGACCACGAATAAGATCTTCGAATTGGGCAGTCCCCTCATTCACCCGGAAACGATATGCGGGCCTCCTGCCCTCCCCTTCCAGTCGTGACCGTTCTTCCCCGGAGAGTTCCCGGCATCTGCCCAGATAGCGGGGCATCATTCTTTTCTCCTGCAGGGCCTTCCGCTCGGCTTCCAGTTCCTCTTCGGTACAGTAGCAGGGATATACCCGGTTGTTCCCTTTCAGTGACTCCAGGTGAGCCAAGTAAAAATCCGAGCGCCGGCTTTGATGATAGGGACCGGCTACGCCTTCCTTGCCGGGTCCTTCGTCCCAGTCCAGACCAAGCCAGGACAGGTCCGCGAGGAGATTACGGATGTAAATCTCCTTGGTTCTTTCCTGGTCGGTGTCTTCAATCCGGAGGATGAAATCACCCCCGTAACGTCTGGCGAAAAGCCAGTTGAAAAGCGCCGTCCTCGCGTTGCCCACATGAAGGAAACCGGATGGCGATGGCGCGAATCTGACACGGGGAGTTTTAATAGTCATCGGGCTTCTTTCCCATCTTCGTTTTTCTGGAGAAGGACGGTGGCCATGGCGGCGATCCCTTCGCCCCGGCCAATGAAGCCCATTCCCTCATTTGTCTTGACTTTGATGTTTATCAGTTGGGCCGGAATTGCCAGGGTCCGCGCGATATTTTCGATCATGGGCGGAATGTATGAAGCAAGTCTGGGCCGCTCAAGAATGACGGTGGAATCAATATTCGCGATCCGGTAACCTTTGCCGGCGGCCATCCCCTTTACCGTCTCCAGGATACTCATGCTGGAGACATCCTTTAAAGATGGGTCGGTATCGGGGAAATGACGTCCCAGATCGCCCTCCGCAATCGCGCCAAGGATGGCATCGCAGATGGCATGGACCAGGACATCCGCGTCTGAGTGGCCGAGGAGACCCTTCTCCGAAGGCACCTCGAGCCCGCCCAGAATCAGCCTCCTGCCGGCGGCAAACCGGTGACTGTCGTAACCCGATCCTACCCGCATGTTTTTCCCTTTTTCACCAAAAGCTCAGCCAGGGCAAGGTCCTCCGGGGTGGTTATCTTGATATTATCCCAGGCCCCCTGCACCAGCTTTACCGCGATCCCCATCCGCTCCACCAGTGCCGCGTCGTCCGTGGCAAGGATGCCATTCTTTAACGCATCCTCGTGAGCTTTCCATATGATGTCCCGTCTGAAGGCCTGGGGGGTCTGGGCGAGCCAGAGATCCTCCCTGTTTATGGTGGTCAGCCTGTGGTCCTCTCCCAGTTTCTTGACGGTTTCCCTCACGGGGACAGCGGCGATGGCCGCCCCTTCAAGGGTGGCCGCCCGGATAACCCGCTCGATCAAATCGGCGGTTATGAAGGGACGCACCCCGTCATGGATGAGCAGTATCCCGTGTTCATCCCCGGAGGCAAGGATGCCGTTTCTCGTCGAGTCCTGACGGGTAGGCCCGCCCGCGATGATTCTGGTGATCTTCTCAAACGGGCACTCCTGCTTGAGGAGGGTCTCCGCGTAGGTCATATCATCCGACGGCGTCACCAGATATATCTCGGCTATCGCTGGTGATGCATGAAGAGCCTTCAAGGTATGGACCAGGATGGGCGAGCCTGCCAGTGACAGATATTGCTTTGGTTTATCCGCGCCCATCCTCCTGCCTGATCCTCCGGCGGGCACGATGGCCAGGGTTTTTCCGCTCATTTGGATTTCCCGTCAACTGGAGAGGATCAAGGGCACATACCAACCGGGGACAGATTTCATATCTGTCCCCCTTCTGATCGAAGTTTAGCGTTCAGGGTTTGGCGTGAATCAC
>JAXMLA010000081.1:0-1311 GCA_034370465.1 Desulfuromonadales bacterium | reverse complement strand
CCAAGCCGCCATGTCGTGATCACGGCGGGGAATCACGATTCGCCGTCTTTTCTAAACGCCCCCCGGGAACTCCTGAAATTTTTGAACATCCATGTCGTTGGGTTTGCCTCCGACAGTCCTGTGGACGAAGTGATCGTGATTGCCGGTCCGGATCAGGAGGCCCGGCTTGTCGTCTGCGCCATTCCCTATCTCCGTGATCGCGATATCCGCACCGCAGGCGGGGGAGAGCGTGGAAGACAAGGAGAAGAAAATCATCGAGGGGATCAGGGCTCATTACCGCAGGGTGTATGAAGCGGCGGAAGAGAAAAGAGCCATGCTGAAAACGCCCGTGCCGATAGTCGCCATGGGGCATCTGTTCACCGCAGGCGGCCAGACCGTTGACGGCGACGGCGTGCGCGAGCTGTACATCGGATCTCTGGCACAGGTCGGACGGGATGTCTTTCCTGAGGACATCGATTATCTGGCGCTTGGTCATCTTCATATCCCTCAAAGGGTCGGCCGTTCCGATTCCATACGCTATTCGGGCTCTCCTCTGCCCATCGGTTTCGGGGAAGCGGGACAGGAAAAGAGCGTGGTTCTCGTGGAATTTTCCGGTAATGCCCCTCGTGTCGCCAATATTTCCGTACCCAGGTTCCAGGATTTGAAGGCTCTGCAAGGGGATTGGCAAACCATTGCCCGCGGCATCGATGAACTTAAATCAGCAGGAAGCAACGCCTGGCTGGAGATCGTTTACGATGGGGATGAGATCGCCGGAGATTTGCGCTTGCGCCTGGATGAGGCCGTCGCAGGGACGGGTATGGAGATCCTTCGCGTCAAAAACAACCGCGTGCTGGAACGCGCCATGAACGGGATGATGACGGATGAAACGCTCGACGACCTGGATGTAACGGCTGTCTTCCATCGCTGCCTCGAAGCGCATAACATACCGGAGGAACAGCGACCGGCGCTTTTAAGCGCCTATCAGGAGATTGTTGTAGCGCTGAACGAAGAAGACCAGATGGCGGAATAGGAGAGCGTGGCGTGAAAATACTTGGCGTCCGGTTTAAGAATCTGAACTCGCTCCTGGGCGAATGGCAGGTTGATTTCACCCACCCGGAATACGCATCCAACGGCATATTCGCCATTACTGGCCCGACCGGTGCGGGAAAGACGACCATTATGGACGCCGTCTGCCTTGGCCTTTATGGCAGGACACCACGCCTGGAAAAGGTGACAAAGAGCAGCAACGAAATCATGTCGCGTCAGACAGGTGAATGCTTTGCCGAGGTTACATTCGAGACGCAGAAGGGCCGCTATCGTTGCCACTGGAGC
>JAXMLA010000080.1:0-27162 GCA_034370465.1 Desulfuromonadales bacterium | reverse complement strand
GGGGCGCCCCTACACCAAAACCAATATACGGAACTCACCGTCGAGTTCCCACCGCGAGCAACGGCGCCCGCAGAGGATCATCTCTGTGGGCTTTTTATGCGCAGATTCAAGCTGCGCTCAGGAGATCAACATGGGAAGACTGACTGTAGCAGAAGCCGCCGCCGCCCTGAAGACCACACCGACAGCGATCCTCATGTTGTTGCGGCGCAAAGAACTGATCGGTCAGGAAGTGGCCGGGGGATGGGTGATTGAGCGGGGTAGTCTGGAGCAGCTGCGCGCCGCGCGGCAAGAGAATATGCCGCTGGTCGAATGTCACAGTGCTTGCAGCGCCAAAGCCGGCGGTTGTGCATCCTGCGGATCAGCTGCTGAATAATCAGGCATCAGGAGGTCAGCATGGGCATCGAAATCAAACCGTCGGATCTGTACTATCGTTATCCGCGTAAAAAAGAGACCCGGGAGGCACCGAAATTCAACGGCCTCCCGGATCCCCTGCCCTTTGATCGCAATGATCTTTATGAAGTCATCCCGATGTTCGAAGCAGTGATGGATGAACTCGGGAGCTGTGACGGCGCGGTGCTGCAGCGCATCGAAGCGGTCCTCAATGATCAGGTTCCCGGCTTTATCCGCAGTCGCGAGGAGATCTATCGTTGCCTGGTCGGGATGATGAGGGAGGAATTGGAATAATCGATCAATAAATCCGCCGGAAGGCCGAGGCCTTGATCACCGCATACACCGTCTCGCCGACTTTGAGCTGTAACTCCGCGGCCGCCTGACGCACCACCGTCGCGATCAGCCGCGCCCCGCCATAATCGAGCTCGACCCCGATCCGGTTCTGCTGGTCGAAGATATCGACGATCGTACACGGAAGGAGATTTCGAGCGCTGATCGCTTCCGGCTTGCCGCGCAGCAGCATGATCTCCCGCGCCGCCAGCTCGAAGAGGACCTCCCCTGCCCCGCCTTCCCAGAGATAGATCCGCCCCGCCCCGAAGGGATAAGCATACAGCCCGTCCCCCGCTTCACCATCACGCAACTTGAGGAGATTGACGTAATCGGAACGGTCCCAAACCACCCGGCTGCGCGCCAGCGCTTCGATTGCTTGGGGGGCAGAGACCTTTCCTCCCTCGACGGCCATCGCCTGATCGGTCATCAAGCGCATTTCGAGAAGAGAATGAGAGATGAAGAGATAAGGGATACCGAACTCTTCGCTGACGCTGCGCAGATAAGGGATGATCTGAAAACGCAGGGTATCGTCGAGGGCGGAGAGGGGTTCGTCCATGAGCAGGAGGCGGGGATTGGCGAGGATCGCCCGACCCAGGGCAACGCGTTGTTTCTGACCGCCGGAGAGGTTTTCAACCCCGCGCTCCAGCAGCTCTTCAAGTTGCAGGGTCGTGACCAGCCGGGCAAAGTCGATCCCGGCTTCCCCCTTTTTGACGCAGCGCTTGCAGCCGTAAAGGAGATTGCTGTGCACATTCAGATGCGGAAAGAGGCGGGCATCCTGAAAGACGATGGCGATGCGCCGCTTCTCCGGCGGCAGATTGATCCGGCGCGAGCGGCTGAAAAGAACGTCGCCGTCGAGGCAGATCTCGCCGCTCTCCGGAGTTTCGAGTCCGGCAATCAGCCGCACCAGCGTCGATTTCCCGCCGCCGGAGGGACCGAAGATACCGATCCTCTCACCGCTCAAGGCGACGTCGGCGCTGAGGGTAAAGTTGTTGAAGCTTTTCCTGGCCTGAATCGTCAGTTTCATCTCAATCCCTCCGCCCGCTAGGCCGTTTGGCATAAAGCGCCAAGAGGACGAGGAAGGAGAAGATCAGCATGATCGCCGATAAACGATGCGCCGACGCGTATTCCATCGCCTCGACGTGATCATAAATCTGCACCGAGGCGACACGGGTGACGCCGGGGATATTGCCGCCGATCATCAGGACGACGCCGAATTCGCCGACGGTGTGGGCAAAGGTGAGGATACTCGCGGTGAGAAAACCGGGGCGCGCCAGAGGGACGGCGACGGTAAAGAAGGCATCGAGGGGTGACGCGCCGAGGGTGGCGGCGGCCTCCAGGGGGCGGTCGCCGATCGCTTCAAAGGCATTCTGTAGCGGCTGAATCATGAAGGGGAGCGAGTAAAAGACCGAAGCGAGGACCAACCCCCAGAAAGTAAAAGGGAGCGCTTCGACCCCCAGGGAACGGGTGAGCTGGCCGACCGGCCCGTGCGGACCCATCGCCAGCAAGAGATAAAAACCGAGAACCGACGGCGGCAAAACCAGCGGCAAGGCGACGACCGCGCCGATCATCCCTTTGCAGCGGGAGGGAGTGCGGGCCAGCCACCAGGCGATCGGGGTGCCGACCAGCAGCAAGATCAGGGTGACGACCGACGCCAGCCGGATGGTGAGCCAGATGGCTTCGATATCGCTACTGCTCAATCCCATGATTATTTCCTTGTCGGTTCATTCGGCAGGACAAATCCGTATTTGGCCATAATCGCCCGGGCGTTATCACTCTGCATGTAACCGGCGAATCTCTTTGCCAGTGCCTTCTCTTCCCCCCGTTTGGTGATGATGTAGCCCTGTTCCAGCGGTTCGTGGAGCTTGTCGGGGATCAGGTAATACCCGCCGTCTTTTGCAAGCTCGGGATTGAGGGCCAGAGACAGGGCAACAATCCCGGCCTGGGCGTTACCGGTCTGCACGAACTGCGCGGTTTGGGCGATATTCTCGCCAAAGACCAGCTTCTTTTCCACCTTTTCCCAGAGACCGGTCGCTTTCAACGCCTCTTCTGCCCGCTTGCCGTAGGGGGCATGTTTCGGATTGGCAATGGCGATACGAGCGATCTTCGGATCAAGTAAACTCTCCAGGGTCATCTGCGCGGCATTCAGACTGTTGCTCCAGAGGACGATCCGACCGACGGCATAGGGGGTGACTTCCGAACCGGCCAGGCCGAGCTCGGCCAGCTTGCGCGGGTAGCTTATGTCCGCAGAGAAGTAGAGGTCGTACGGTCCGCCCTGTTGAATCTGGGCGCGGAACTTGCCGGACGAGCCATAGACCACGGTCACCTGGTCAGCGGGGTGACTTTGATTGAAGCTGGTGACGATTTCATCCATGGCAAATTTCAGATCAGCGGCTACGGCGACGGTGATCTTTTCCGCGTGGGCAGTGGCGGTGAACAAGAAGAGCGAACCGGCGAGAGCCAGGAGCTTGAAGTGTTTCATGGTCGATTCCTTTGCTTTTTTCGTCTTATATCATTAATTTTACAAAGACTTCCAGCGAAGAAAAGGCCCGGTGTACGGAGTACCGGGCCTTTTTGCCAATCCTGATTAATGCTCGTCCTCTTTGCCGCCAGTTGCTCTGCCTAAATCGCCCGCGCTTCCAGCGTCGCCAGATCGAGGTCCTGACCGATCAGGCCGACCGCATCGGCCCGGCACTGCTTGCAATGGCGCGCCTGAGAGAGGATCGATTCCGCCTGGTTGCGCACCAGCTCCATCACCGCCGGGGAGGGTTCTTCCCAGCCGGCGAAACGGCCGATGGGGATGACCGGGATGATATTCATCATGGTCGCGCCGAGCTTGCGGACATGGACGGCGAGCTCAAAGGTTTCGTGATCGTTGACGCCGGGGATATAGACATGATTGATCTTGATGAGGAGCCCGGTCCTGGCGGCGGCTTCGAGGCCGTCAAGCTGCTTTTCGAGGAGGAGCTTTGCTCCTTCGACGCCGTCGTACCTCTTCCCCTGATAGTTGATCCATTCGTAGACCTGGGCGCCGGTCTCCGGGGTCAGGGCATTGATGGTGATGGTCAAGCTGTGCAGATCGAGATCGACCAGCTCCGGCAACTTCTCCGGCAGCAGCAGTCCATTGGTCGAGAGGCACAGGGTCATCTGCGGATGCGCCGCCTTGATCAGCCGGAAGGTCTCGAAGGTGCGGGGATTAGCGAGCGGATCGCCGGGGCCGGCGATGCCGACCACCTTGAGTTTCGGCCCGACCGTCGGGTGCCGCAGGACGAGGTTGACCCGCTCCAGCCCTTCCTGCGGTGAGAGGATGCGGCTGGTGACGCCGGGACGGCTCTCGTTGGCGCAATCAAACTTGCGCTCGCAGAAGCCGCACTTGATGTTACAGCCAGGGGCAACCGGCAGATGGATGCGGCCGCTGGCACTATGATCGCCGCCGAAACAGGGATGATCGCTGAGCTGTTTTTTCATCATCGGGCAGGCTGAAGCCATGGGAACCTCCTCGTCGGAAGAAAAAAGGCGCTCTCCGGATAACCGGAGAAGCGCCTTTGCTGTTGGATCGTCAACGGAACAAAAAATCCCCGTGCGGTACATAACCGTCGGGGCGTCGTTGCCGTATTCTGATGGGGGAGTACATCTTTGTACTGACTGCGATTATTGCATCGGTCGTGCCAGCATTAAAAGGGCAGGAAATGGGGGGAGCGACAACGAAACCTCTTGAAACTGCCGCCCCGATGGGCAAGTACGCGGTCAGCGGTTAATTATTAAGCAGCGCGCCGCTAAAACCTCAAAAAAAAATCGGGCAGAGGGAGGGCCCTCACCCATCCACCTGCCCATGCCAGCGGCGATTACACCCAGAAATTTTTACGGAGTTTACGGACAGCCCCGACAGGCACAGCCGCAGGCTTCGGCATGCGCCGCTTGCAGCGCTGCCGCGATCGGCCCGCTGGCGGTGACATGCTTGAGACCGGCCTTCTCCAGTTCGGCAAGGGGATATTCGCCGATCATGGCGGTGACCACTACCCGGCAGCCGGCCAGGGCGGCGACGATGGCGTCGAACTGACGGTGACGGAAGGGATGCTCGGGATCGTAGGAACAGTACTTCTCCACAGCCACCTCGCCGACGGCCACCGGAGTCCCCCGGTTGTAGTCGTAAAGGAGAAACCGTTCGGCATGGCCGAAGTGCTGATCGACCTCGATCCCGGATTTTGATGCCACGGCGATACGCATGAGAACCTCCCTCCGACCTTAAATTGCCAGCGGCTTGAAGGTGAAGCAGTTCTTCGGACAGGCAACACCGCAGCTGACACAGCCGGTACAGTCGCCGGCATCGATGATGGTCATGATCATCCGTGTCGAATCGGTCTCTTCATCGACAAGATCTTCGGGTCCGAGGACCTTGCGCGCACAGGTCTTGTAGCAACGGCCGCAGCCGATGCACTTCTCGGGGTCGATGGCTTCGGCGAAGGCGGGGGTCCATTCCTTGCCGCCACGGGTTTTACCGGTCAAATAGGCCATGATGGTTCTCCTTGTGGGTGTGGATTTTTTTTAATATTTGGTAGGGCGCCCCTTGTGGGTGCCCTGTCCCGACCTAAGAACGGGCACCCACAAGGGGCGCCCCTACCAGATCAATAATTATTACCTCTCAACAAACCCCGGTCGTTCGCCCTTGAGCATCGCCTTCTTCAGCCACGGCGGCGGATTATTGCGCAACACCTCCTGGAGCTTGACGACGACTTCGCTGATCGGCTCACAATCCTTGCTCTTGATCGGGTGAATCTTCTTGGCGACCAGCCGCGCTGCCGCCGGGCCGCCAATCTGGGCGACGTAGACCAGGGCACAATCGGCCAAGGCCGCGCCCCGCGCTTCGATACGGTTCTCCTCGTCCGCGCCATCGCTCTGCACCTGGAGGATGCCGGAAAAGGCCGCCTCTTCCGGGCCGATCTCCCAGATCAAAAAATTCTCGGCGCGGCCAAAATGTTCATCGATATGGATCTTGTCGGTACTGGCGAATGCGACTTTCATAGCCAATCCTTTCGTTTTGTGCGGCTCAACCAGATGGAGACGACGGGTATGGATCATGGGAATTCCTCGGGCCGTGACGCGTGACGCGTAACGCGTAACATAAACGCTTTTGTCACCCGTCACCCGTCACTGCCTCTTAATTATGGATTTTCTGCGCTTCCTTGGCGCTGGCCATGAAGATGTTGCCGACCTCGAAGATCAGCTGCATCGAGCCGCGGTAGCCGACCCAGGTGCGCTGATGCGCGCCCATGCGGTCGAAGACCGGATAACCGGCGCGCAGATGGTTGACAATACCGAGGGCGTTGGCCGCCTGGCGGCCGTTGCTGTTGGCGACGATGAGATCGACACCGTTTGCCTGTTCTTCGAGATCTTCGAGATCGCCGACCAGCACCGCTTCGCAGGGGAGTTCGCCGAGGCCGATCACCCGGCTGGCGCTGATCGCCAGTTTGATATCGCAGCCCATGGAGTGCAAAAACGGAGTCAGAGTCTTGAGGAGATCTCCTTCAAGGGCGAGAGCAATCTTCTTGCGGCCGAACTGGTAATGAGAATCGACCATGGCATCGCAAAGGCGGCTGCGCTGACGCAGATACTTCTGCGGAATCGGCGCGTTGGCGAGCTCGGCAAGGACGATCATCAGTTTGTCGACCTCCGCGAGCCCGGTGGCCGACGTAAAACCGTAGGAGGGCATGCCGCAGCGGTCGGTCAAAATCCGCGCCGCCTTGGCGAGGGAGTCGCCAAAGAAGAGGGTGGCAGCGCTCTGTCCGGCCTGACGGATGCGGGCGGCGGTGACACCGCCGGTGGAGAGGGCGGAGACGGTGGCGTCGATATGACCGTCGAGGGCGCAGGAGGAATCAGGGATGACGATCGGATCGAGGCCGAAATCCTCGCAGAGCATCTTCAACTCTTCGACATCAGCCGGGGTCAGATGCGCACCAGGGAGGAGGGTGACCTGGCCGTCGATCTTGATCCCCGGCTCAGGGATCGCGCGAACAATCGCTTCGACCGCGGCGGCATACCCTTCCTGCAGGGAGCCGCAGTAGTCGGGGGTACTCGCCCAGACGACCGGGACGTTATCGTGCTCGGGGTGCTCGGTCCGGAACTGGGCAATGGCGCTGCGCACATCGTCCCCCATCGTCTCGGTGAGGCCGGTGGTCATCACCCCGACGATCTCGGGGCCGAACTTTTCGATGACTCGACTGATACCGGTCTTGAGATTCTCCCAGCCGCCGAAGATCGCCATGTCCTCGCTCATGCTCGTCGAGTTGAGGGCGATCGGCTCGCGGAAGTGGCGGGAGAGCTGCAAGCGGATAAAGGTCGAACAGCCCTGGGCGCCGTGCAGCAGGCCGAGCATGTTGTCGATACCGAGATAGGCGAGGGTGGCGCCCAAGGCCGGCGAATTCTTCTGGGGATTGACGGTGCCGATCTTCTCCGGCACCTTGACCCGCGAGTCGCGCATCGATTCACCCTGCAACCGTTCGGCTTGCGTCAGGGCGCTGGAAAGATCGAGGGCAAGCTCATCCGGACTCTTCTCCAGA
Organism: Desulfuromonadales bacterium; assembly: GCA_034370465.1. Classification (GTDB taxonomy): domain Bacteria; phylum Desulfobacterota; class Desulfuromonadia; order Desulfuromonadales; family UBA2197; genus UBA2197. The sequence continues at coordinate 19,888 of JAXMLA010000080.1, read as the reverse complement.
GGATTTTTAGCATTCAGGATCGGCCAGATCGGGTTGTTCACCGTCATGTCGAGCTGTCTGGCAAAGGTGACCATCCCCACGTAACCGGCATAGGGGTGGGCGCGGCCGTGGTTGATGTCGAGAAAGGGGGTGCGGGTCTTCAGCGCCAGATACTTGGTCTTGCCGCCGGCGACGATCATATCCGGCAGCTTCTCATACATGACCGACAGGAGACCGGCGCTGGAGGTATCCTCGATGATCGTTGCGTCCTGGTGCATCAACGCCTTCATCCGGTGGAAGTCATCGAGAGTCGAATTCTGGGTGCCGGCGGCGAGGATCTCGACACCGAGCTCGCGCAGGGCGCTGACCATCGACCAGGTCTTGACCCCGCCGGTAAAGAGGACGCAGCGCTTCCCTTCCAACCCCTTTTTGTACGGTTCGAGGGCGGCGCGGCACTTCGGCTCTTCCTCGGCAAGGAGAGCCTCCACCCGCTCGGCCATAACGTTATTGCCGTGGATCAGGTCGAGTTCGCGGGCGATATCGCGCAGCGCCTTGGCGGTATCGGTCATGCCGTAGAACGATTCTTCGAGATAACCGATCCCCCAGCGACTCTTCATCTTCTTGGCGAGATTGGTCAGGCTTTTCGAACAGATGATGACATTGAGTTTGGCGCGGTGAGCATAACGCAGCTCGGCGAATTTGGCGTCGCCGCTGATGCAGGAGAGGATGCGGATGCCGAGACGGTCGAAGAGGGGGAGCATCCCCCACAGGTCTCCGGCAATATTATATTCACCAATGAGGTTGATGTCGTAGTCAGTGAGATACTCCGGTTCGGCGGTGCCGATCACCGAATTGTAAAGGACTTCGCCGGCGAGGCGGTTGCCGATATTTTTGTCGCCGATAAAACCGGGGGTATTGACGAGGATGACCGGCATCGTCACCTTTTTGCCGGCGGCAACGCAGACCTTTTCGAGGTCGTCGCCGATCATCGCCGTGACGCAGGTAGCGTAAACAAAGATCGCCTGCGGCTGATACTTCGTCCCGAGGTCGATGATCGCGTCGTAAAGCTTCTGCTCGCCGCCGAAGACGACGTCGTTGTGCATGATATCGGTGGTGAAACCGCGCCGGTAAAGCTGGCTGCCGGAAGAACGGGCGCCGCGGTTGTCCCAGGAGTTGCCGGCACAGGCGATCGGGCCGTGGACGAGGTGGATAACATCGGTGATCGGCATGAGGACGACTCTAGCGCCGTCATAAGCGCAGGAGCGTTCCGTCCCCTCCCCCGGTTCCGACTTCTTGCAGAACTTGGGAGCGCCCTTTTCGTTGGTCTCGCATTCGGAGACTTCGTAGTAATCGCGTTTCGACATATTCAGTACCTCGTGTGGGCGAGGGGTTTAGTTTCCAGACAAGATTTTTCCCTCCCCCCTTGCGGGGGAGGGTCAGGGAGGGGGGGAAGTTGCCATGAAACTGCGCCGGTCGAACTTCACCCACCCCCCGACCCCCTCCCGTCAAGGGAGGGGGAGAAATCCCAAATTAACGCATCATTTCAAAGAAGCGGTCCTCGCAGGTTTCATCCTTGATATCGAGGAACTTGTTGCAGATGGCGGTGACCATATTGATCACCCCCTGGTAGCCGATGATCGGCGAACGGTGCAGGTTGACGCGGTCGAAGACCGGGAAGCCGAAACGGAAGAGGGGGATGCCGGCATCTCTTGCGGCAAATTTGCCGTGGGTATCGCCGATCACCGCATCGACCGGATCGGTGAGGAGGAGGCTGCGCAGATGCCACAGGTCCTTGTTCATGTAGATCTTGCACCCTTTGCCGTAAGGCGAGGCATCGAGGAGAGACTGCAGCTCCTTCTCGACCTTCTTGGTGCCGCGACTGCAGAGGATGTGGTAAGGACGGGCCCCCATCTCCAGCAGGAAGGAGACATAACCGGTGAGGTAGTCGGGATCGCCATAGACCGCGAACTTCTTGTCGTGCATGTACTGCTGCGCGTCGGTCATGGCATCGACGGCACGGCCGCGCTCGGCCTTGATCGCTGCCGGTACTTCCTTGCCGAAGAGTTCGGCGACCTTCATCAGCAGGGCGTCGGTCTTGACGATGCCGATCGGCATCGCCAGGGAGGCATGTTCGCCGGCATAGCTGTCCTTGATCCAGCTGAAGGTCTTGGGGGTGGCATAGGGGCCGAGGGTGATCGTTGCCTTGCCGTTGATCGAATCCGCAGCATCTTCGAGACTGGTGCCGCCGGCGTAGACGCTGTAGGTGCCGTCGCAGGGGGAATCGAAGGTCTCGGAGATATCGGCGAGGACGGTGACGGCAATGCCGAACTCCTTGAGGATGCGCTTGTATTCGCGGTAATCGCCGGTGTTGAAGTCGCAGCCGGGGATCAGGTTGAGTTTGCCGGTGCAGCGCCCCTCGATCTTCTTCCCTTCGGTCAGGGTCTGGAGGATGGAGACGAGCATCGAATCGTAGCCGTGGATATGGGTACCGTTGAAACTCGGAGTGTTGGCATACGGCGTCGGAAAATCGGCCGGAACGATCGCCTTGTTCTTGGCGTTCTTGATAAAGGCGGTGAGATCGTCGCCGATGACTTCCGGCATGCACGAAGTAAAGACCGCGATCATCTTCGGTTTGTACAGGGTGTAGGCGTTCTCCAGCCCTTCATGCAGGTTGGCCTGGCCGCCGAAGACCGCGCCGTCCTCGGTCATGGCGTCGGAGACCGCCGGAGCCGGCTCGCGGAAGTGACGGTTGAGAGTAGAGCGGTAGTAGGAAGCGCAGCCCTGCGAGCCATGCACAAAGGGGAGGGTCCCTTCGAAGCCGTGCGCAACCAGCTGAGCGCCGAGGGGCTGACAGGCATGCGCCGGATTGATCACCAGCGCCTGACGGGCGAAGTTCTTCTCTTTGTAATCTTCACTGTTGATCCAGTTCTTGACCCGCTCGACTTCTTCGGCGGTATATTCCGTGACCGGTTTGACTTCCAGTTCAAGGGCATTGGCCATGTTGATTCTCCTTTGGGATTCAGAAGTCAGGATTCAGGAGTCAGAAAAAAAACCGATCCTCATTCTGTATTCTGAATTCTGCATACTTTGTTTAAAACGGCGACTTCACCAACCCCCAGGTCGGGCTGTTCACCGCCATATCGACATCGCGGGCAAAGATGGCAAAGCCCTGATAACCGTGATAGGGGCCGGAGTAATCCCAGCTGTGCATCTGCCGGAAGGGGATCCCCATCTTCTGGAAGATGTACTTCTCCTTGATCCCGGAACCGATCAGGTCGGGCTTGAGGGTCTCGGCGAACTTCTCGAACTCGAATTCGGAGGGGTCGTCGTAGACGACGGTGGCGTCCGGCATCTCCGGGGCGGTACGGTCATAATCGTCGACATGGGCGAATTCATAGCCGGAACCGACACACTCCATGCCGAGATCTTCGTAGGCGCCGATGGTGTGACGGGGGCGGAGACCGCCGACCAGGAGCATGACCTTCTTGCCGTCCAGGCGTGGTTTGTATTCGTCGATGATCGCCTGCATGATCGGCTCATACTTGGCGATCACCAGCTCGACCTTTGCCTGAATCGAGGCATCGAAGCGCTGGCCGATGGCGCGCAGACTTTCGCGGATCTTGGTCGGGCCGAAGAAGTTGAACTCCAGCCAGGGGATGCCGTACTTCTCTTCCATGACCTTGCACATGTAGTTCATCGAACGGTAACAGTGGATAAGATTAAGCTTGACCTGATGGGTGGCGGCGATCTTCTCCATCTCGCCGTCGCCGGTCCAGACCGATTTGACGTTGAGGCCGATCTCTTCAAGGAGGGCCTTGGCGCTCCAGACGTCGCCGCCGATGTTGTAGTCACCGATCAGGGCGATGTCGTAAGGGGTCGCAGCTTCGGTGAACTCACGGGTCTCGATGATGTAGTCGCGAATCGTGTCGTTACTGATGTGGTGGCCGAGAGACTGGGACACACCGCGAAAACCCTCGCAGTTGCAGGGGATAATCGGCAGATCGAGCTCCTTGGCGCTCTGTTTGGCGACGGAGTTGATGTCGTCGCCGATCAGTCCGACCGGGCACTCGGAGAGGACCGAGATCCCTTTGGCGAGGGGGAAGAGCTCGTGCGCCTCAGTGAGGAGGGTCTTGAGCTTCTTGTCGCCGCCGTAGACGATATCCTTTTCCTGAAAGTCGGAAGTGAACTGCATCCCGAACTGGGTGACGCCGTTGATGCCGCTCATCAGGTTGCGGCGGGTCCCCCACGAGTACCAACCGCAGCCGACCGGACCGTGCGAAACGTGCACCATATCGCGGATCGGCCCCCAGACCACCCCTTTAGCGCCGGCATAAGCACAGCCGCGCGCCGACATGACGCCGGGGACGGTCTTCTTGTTCGACTGGACGCAGCTCTTTCCTGAAGCCGGATCGTTCGGTGCCAGGTGCGCCGCCCGCTTCTTGCGCGCCTTCTCGGGATAAGCATCAAGGACCTTGTCGATCATCTCCTGCGTCGACTCTTTGCTGATACCGGGAACTTTTCGTATTTGTTCGGACATATTGATACTCCTTGGGAATTCAGGAGTCAGGAGTCAGAATCCAGAAGAAAAGCGCTTTCATTCTGAATGCTGCATTCTGGCTTCTGTATTCTTGGTTATTACGCCGCGTTCTCGGCCTTGCCGACGACGGCTTCATCCTCGGCTTCCATGATCCCGAACTCCATCAGCAGATCTTCGAGCTCTTCCATCTCCAGCGGTGTCGGGACGACGAGCATCTTGTTATTGAGAATCTTCTCGGCGAGAGTCCGATACTCCTGGGCCTGCGGATGCTCGGGGGAGTATTCGATAACGGTCATGCGTCGCATCTCGGCGCGCTGCACCTGATTGTCGCGGGGGACAAAGTGGATCATCTGGGTGCCGAGCTTGTCGGCCAGAGCGCTGACCAGTTCAAACTCCTTGTCGGTCTTGCGGGCATTGCAGATCAAGCCGGCGAGGCGCACCTTGCCCGAGGAGGCGTACTTGAGAATCCCCTTGGCGATGTTGTTGGCGGCGTACATCGCCATCATCTCGCCGGAACAGACGATATAGATCTCTTCGGCCTTCCCTTCACGGATCGGCATGGCAAAGCCACCGCAGACGACGTCGCCGAGGACGTCATAAAAGACAAAGTCGAGGTCTTCGGTGTAAGCGCCCTCTTCCTCCAGGAAGTTGATGGCGGTGATAACGCCGCGGCCGGCGCAACCGACGCCGGGCTCGGGTCCGCCCGATTCGACACAAGCGATATTACCGTATCCGACCTTGAGGACGTCGGAGAGTTCGAGATCCTCCACCGTCCCCTTTTCCCGCACCAGATCCATGACCGTATTCTGCGCCTTGGCGTGGAGGATGAGACGGGTCGAGTCGGCCTTGGGGTCGCAGCCGACGATCATCACCTTCTTGCCGAGGAAGGCAAGACCAGCGACGGTATTCTGGGTAGTGGTCGATTTGCCGATGCCGCCTTTACCGTAAATTGCAATCTGACGCAGTTTTTTTTCAGCCATGACGTCCTCCGTACTTTCTGGTTAATGGTTGGTTCGACGATCCTTGAAAAACGAAGCCGCCCCACCCGGACGATCCGGATGGGGCGGCATTGCCCGGCGACTCCGCCATGGAGTCGCAATTGGAATGTGGAAGAAAATAAAAAGCCCGAGGGAGATCACTTCCCTGCGGGCTGCATTGCCTGATTTAAAATCGACACCACCTTGTGTCGCTTGCTTGTGATACTTCCATAGCACGGGCTGTGCCAACCCTACTGTTTCCTGCAAAATCAAGCAGATAGCTTTAATGTTTAGCGATTGTTCTGCCACCCCATCTGCCGCCTGCCTAAAGAAGTAGCAGCAGAAGGACAGAAGCTGGGCAAATATACATGCCTCTGACCCGCCCCTCACCCGGCCTACGGCCACCCTCTCCCTGATGGAGAGGGGAATCTGCTTCCCTTCTCCATCAGGGAGAAGGTGCCCCGAAGGGGCGGATGAGGGGGGCTTTTACCTGCCCATAAACCGTCACGGCTTCTCATACCTATCCCGCTCCGAATAGATACAGCCGCAATACTGCTGCCGGTACAGACCCATCGCCTTCGACGTAACAATCCCTTCCTGCCAGCCCGCCCGAAAATCTTCATAGATGAACTCCACTCCGTAGCGTTCCCCGAGAGCCTCGCCGCAGGCGCGAATCAAATCATGCTGCTGATAGCGGGAATAAAGGAGAGAAGACGAGAAGGCATCGAAGCCGCGCTCCGCCGCAATCCGGGCGGTCGCCTCCAGGCGGGACTGGTAACAGTAGGTGCAGCGCTGCGCCGGGGCGGCGGCAACCTTGGCAAGGAATTCATCGAGAGCGTAAGTGTCGTCAATAATCATCGGCAACTCCACCTGCCCGGCGTAATCGTGAACTGCATCGAGGCGGCGGCGGAATTCCTGATAAGGGTGAATGTTGTGGTTAAAGAAATATCCCGTCACCTCAGCGCCCCGTTCGCGCAGGGTCTTGACCGGATAGATGGTGCAGTTGGCGCAGCAGACATGGAGCAGGGTCTTCATTTGTTTCTTCCTTTCGAGCTAAAGCGCAGATAAATGGTGTTTTTTTGCGGGTCGTCATTTAGCGCACGCTAACAATGTCATTTGGCAGACAAAAATGCATTCAGCCCATTTATTTTTCGAGATATTCTTTTAAACCAAAATTACCCTATATCATCAGGGAGTTGAAGTTATTCTTTTCACACCTAAAACCTGACAATGAACGGAACGCAATATGCAAACTGCTTCTTTTATATCATATGCAATGAATTTTACTGTTTTACAAAATCGCATGTTTGGCAGTATGGGGGAGGGCCTTGCACTCGCTGACATGCTTCACCTCAACAAGGAGGAACAGATGAAGAAGTATGGTTTGTTTTTGGGCTTGCTGCTGAGCACAGTGCTCATGTCCAGCCCGGCACTGGCGGCAACAGTCGGCATGCCCTCCGGTATCGGCGTACCAGCGACCGATAGCGACGGCCTGTACAACGTCACTATTGGTGCGTCGAGCACCGCAGGTGTCACCTATGAGCTCTACGAAAACGACATTGTGATCTACTCTGGTACCGCCCGTAAATTTCTGGTGACCGGACGTACAGCCGGCTCGTATGACTACAAAGTCAATGCCATCAAGGCAGGGATGGATCCCAGTCCCTTCACCGCCACCAAAACATCAGTGGTTTCCGGCAATGGTTTACCGCAAGTTGTCGCTCCGAGCGGGATCGCCGCAACCGCCAATGATACTGACGGCAGATTTTCCGTCACCATCGGCTCTTCATCCACCACTGACGCCCTTTACAACTTTGAAGAGTCAATCGATGGTGGCCCCTTTACCCCGGTTCTGACCAACAGCACCTCGCGTCAGTATGCCGCCACCGGAAAACTTTCCGGCAAAAAATACACCTACCGCGCCTATGCCAGCAAAGCCGGCATGAACAACAGCGCCTACACCACGACGACAACAACCTATGTCGCCAGCTCTGACTTCTGCATCTCCTGCCACAGCAGCGACGGCGGGGCACCGGATAACAACACCGCCTGGGCCTCGAGCCGCCATGGCAACAGCAATGCCGCTCCGGCTGCCCTGACCAACTCCTGCAGTCAGTGCCACTCACCGAACACCGAACTTGCGAATGGCTCCATGGCCGTCACCTGTCTCGGATGCCACAGCTATAACGGCACCGACGGCAATGGTCATCCGGTCGTCAGCAAGATCAACGCCCTGGCAACCTGTGGCTCATGCCACAACAGTCACATCAGTGCCTCCAACAGTATCGCCGCCAAAGTTGCGGCCTCCAAGCACACCGACGGCCGCGGTCACAACACCACGATCTCCTGTGAGCGCTGCCACACCACTGAAGGTGCGCTGCAGTGGGGCGCCCTCTACACTGGCGACAAGAGCCAATCAACGGCCCTTACCGCTTATGCCGCCGCCAACGGCCTGACCCAGATTCCTGTTGACCAGGGACCGACCTGCGCCGCCTGCCACGACCACAGTGGCAATATGCGGACTGTTCCTAATTGGGATCCAAACCAGAACGCCACCGCCGACCAGTTCGACCTCTGCACCAGCTGCCACACCCTCTTCCGGAATGACGGCACCGTCGCCTCATCCAATGCAACCAACGGCTTTTATCACAACACCGCCTGGCATCGCATGATCGCCTCGACCCACTATGACGATCCGGCGACTGTCAGCGTTATTGAAGGCTACAATCTACGCAAAACCGGCAGCAACCCCTGTTTCGACTGCCACGCCCACGAACTCTTCACCAACACCCATTATGCCGGCGCCACCCGGAAAAGTATTGCCGGCGATGCACCCGGCACCGGCGTACTGCTCACAGATACCGAGAAAAAAACAACCATTCACACTGACTGGGCGCAATCGGCCCATGCCGGTGGCCTGCTCACCAACAAGTACGCTGTTGCCCGCCTCGCTGATGGTCAAACCAAGTCTGACACCGTCGCCCTGGTCGACACCGTTATGGCCACCGGCGTCACCGATTCCGCCATCGGCAATGCCTGGGCACATTACGACTGGGATTCCGTTGCTCGCCAGTCCTGCCAGCAGTGCCACACCTCCACCGGTAACGCCAACTTCATGATGGCTCAAACCGCCGGCACCGCCTACAACAACAAAAAGAACGACTTCTCCCACCTCTCCGGCTGGGTCGGAACCAAGGATGCCAGCGATCAATTTACGTCTGCCACTGTTTCGAACCAGAACGAGCTCCTTTACTGCTGGGGCTGCCACAGCAGTGTTGAGTCCGGTGCCCTCCTTGCTCCTATGAACAAGGGCATCAAGCCCGGCTACAACGTCAATGGTGTCGCTCTGCAACTGCCGAGCCTCGGCACCAGCAATGCCTGCGTCGGCTGTCACAGCGGTCGCGGCAACATTCAGAGCCTGCTCACCACGGCTCCGACCGGCGGGATCGATCCGACCGTCGCTCTCACCACAAGCACTGTACCGAAGAGCACTGCCACTGCCACCTCAACCCATTACCTGAATGCAGCGGCGACGATTTTGCAGGACAAGACCAAGGTCGGCTATGAGTTCCCCGCTCTGAACTATGCCAACCCGGCTTACTTCAAGCACAACACCGTCGGTTGCGTTGACTGCCACATGTCAACCGGCAACTCACACTCCTTCGCTGTTGTGAGCAAAGATGCCGCCGGCATCATCACTGCGATCAACACCCAGGCAGCCTGCAACACTTGCCATACCACCTACCCGATCGATGCTGCCAAGCTCGAAGAGGAGAAACTCGGCTACGAAGAGGCTCTGCACGCCTTCGAACATGAACTGCAGCTCAATGGCTACGTCTTCGTCAATGCTCATCCGTACTTCTATGTCGGCACCACCAGCGGCGCCGACCTCTTCTTCAAGTCACCTGCCGCAGTCGTACCGGCCGTTTACTCTGCGACCGCTACCGACCGCAATGGCGATACTGTCATTGACGGCCTCGACTGGATCGACGTCAATCTCGACGGTATCTTCGATGCCGCTGACCTCGTCAAGCAGCCGGCCACCTGGGCGACACAGGGCGACATCGGTGCTGGCCACAACTTCAACTACCTGCACCACGAGCCAGGGGCCTACGCCCACAACCGCTTCTACACCAAGCGTTTGATTTTCGATTCGATCGACTGGCTTGATAACAACTCGATGGACGGCACCATCACCATCGATGCGGACACCTATCCGGAAGCCGCTCTCTGGTTCGGAGCTACAGCCCCGGCCGCCGGCTCCTTCGTGGCGACCCGTCCGTAAACGGCTCAAATGCATCACTTGCGTGATGCCAGTCACAAACAAAAGGCCGGTCCCCGAGGGGGCCGGCCTTTTTAAACAGGTCGGTCACGCGCTATTAACGTTTGAAATAACCCTGCACAGCAGCAATCACCCGCGCCTGCAATCCCTCTTCTTCCACACCAAGCCAGAGGGGTAAACGCAACAATTGGCCGCTGATCGCCGTTGTCACCGGCAAATCCCCACAAGAGCGTGCAAACTTCAGCCCGGCCGGCGAAGAATGGAGCGGCACATAATGAAAGACCGCCAGAACACCTTCTCCCTTCAGGGCCACCAGGAGACGAGTACGCACCTCCAGATTCTCCACCAAAAGATAATACATATGGGCGTTATGCCGGCACTCCGCAGGGATGATCGGTCGACGGAGCAGACCGCGCTCCTCCAGTCCCGCGAAAGCGGCATGATAAGTGTCCCAGATCTTTAGCCGCCGTGCCGTAATCGCCTGCGCCTCTTCCAGTTGTGCCAGCAGAAAAGCCGCGATCAACTCCCCCGGCAGATACGACGAGCCGACATCGACCCAGGTATATTTATCGACCATGCCGCGAAAAAACTGGCTGCGGTTCGTCCCCTTTTCGCGAATAATTTCCGCTCGCTCGACAAAATATTCATTGTTAACGAGAAGCGCCCCGCCCTCGCCGGCGATGACATTCTTGGTTTCATGAAAACTGAAACAACCGAGATCGCCAATCGCCCCGAGCGCCCGCCCCTTGTATTGCGCCATCACCCCCTGCGCCGCATCCTCGATCACCAGCAGATTATAGCGTTTGGCAATCGCCAGAATCTCATCCATGGCGCAGCCGACGCCGGCATAATGGACCGGGACGATCGCTTTGGTGCGCGGAGTGATCGCCGCCTCGATCAGCTTTTCATCGATATTCAGCGTATCCGGCCGGATATCGACAAAGACCGGCACGCCGCCGCGCAGGGCAAAAGCATTGGCGGTGGAGACAAAGGTGTAGGAAGGCATGATCACTTCATCGCCGGGCTGGATATCGGCCAGGATCGCCGCCATCTCCAGCGCCGCCGTGCAGCTGTGGGTGAGGAGTGCCTTGCGACAGCCGGTCTGCGTCTCCAGCCATTCGTGACAGGCGCGGGTAAAGTAGCCGTCGCCGGCCAGGGCCATGCGGTGGTGCGCCTGGCTGATGTACCAGAGTTCTTTGCCGGTCATGTACGGTTTATTGAAGGGGATCATCTTCTCGGTCTTTCCTCGCTGTTTGCACAACCAACATGCAAGAGAGTTTTCATTTTTTTCACATCGAACCGATCAGAATTCTCCAGTCGGTACTCTCGATCACATTCTTGCGAATAACTTCCTTCACCTTGTTGTCATAACAGTCAATCGGATTGTAATTATCAGTCAATACAAAGCCACTCTGATCCTCAGGCAAAACCAACTTCTGCTGGTATGCCTTCCGTACGTCTTCTACGGCAAAGGGATGAATCTCGAAGCGGCTGATCAGATCAGCGGGAAGGTGCTTTGTCGGGCCATTATAAGCGATCAACTCCAGATTGCCGATTTTCTCTTCCTCCGCAAAATTGACAAACGGATAAATTTCAACATTATTGAAAACCTGCTTCAGTGTCTTGACCACCGATCCGGTCATCAGGTCATCCCCACCCAGCCTCCCGGCGAAATTAATGGCCAGCACCCCGTCGTCAGCAAGACGGTTACGGACCAGTTGCAGCGCTTCAAGGCTGATGACATGGGCGGGAGCCGCTTCACCGCTGAAAATGTCCATAACGATGTAATCATAACGATCCGTCCCCTTCCCCAGGAAATAACGGGCATCTTCAACCGCCGTGATCCCTTGCGCCTGAAAGTTAAAGTAATCCTTCGCCAGACGGATCACTTCCGGATCGATGTCGACAACATCCGTCTTGATTCCCCGGGCCTCGTACCAGGCAGGGACCGCGCCGCCACCCAGACCGACCACCAGACAGCGCTTCCCTTCCGGATTCAAGCTGTAAGGGAGAATGCTGAGGATATAGGGGTACGGATAGATTGAGAGCAAATTTTTCATATCCACACCGGTTTGTATCACCCCGTCGAAGAGCATTTCCCGGGTGTGGTTTGCCCCATATTTGTAATCGACAATCTTCATGCTGCCATAATAGGTATCCTTGGCGTAGACCACCGTAGCAACGGTTCCGGAAGGGAGAGTCAACCTGGTGGTCTTTTGCCCGGTCCAGGCCAGGGCCACAGCCGGAAGGAGAAGTAGAGCCAACAAGGGCCACTTGCGGCGGAAGTAGACGAAGTAAAAGACAGCCAGCAGGATCAGTAGGGTGCCGACCAGAAAAAAGATTTGATTCACACCGATATAAACGATCAGAACGAAACCGGTCAAGAGCGTGCCGACCACACTGCCGATCGTCGACAGGGCGTAGAAACTGCCAACGGTGCGACCGATATTCTTCATCTCACGGGCGGCGATCCTGATGATGTAAGGAGAGACAAAACCGAGCAGGAGAAGTGGCGGACCGAAGAGGGTCAGACTGCTGACGAAGGCCCCGACCCGAAATCCCAGGGGCATACTCGCCTTGAGCACCGGCGCCGACAAAAAGGGGATCAACAACACCAGAAGTCCGGCGACGAGGATAATCCCGTAGAGATAATCCGGATGATCCCGGCGATCCGAGAGGATACCACCCAACGCATAACCGGCGGCCAGAGCGATCATCGCCACGGCAATCAGCGAAGACCAGACAAAGAGACTGACGCCAAAGAAAGGGCCGATCACCCGCGAGCCCAACACCTCAATAACCATGATCAGGGTGCCGCAGACAAAGGCGGTAATCGTCAAATACGCCATCGGTAACTTGAAATTTAACATAAGATCTACTCTCTCTTAGTTGCTGAGGTTCTTGAAGGGATCATGGTCTTAAGCTTTGTGTGCGCAGAACGCCCAGTTCGCGCTGCAACATGAGAAAGGAGGGATCATTCGGAGCAACGGCCCGAATCGCCTCTACCTGGGCACGCGCTTCCTCGTACATCCCCAGATAAATCAGCATCCCCGCCCGGGCTATCTGATAACCGATCTCTTGCGGATTTGATTGACTCGCATGGTTATAGATCAGGAGGAGACGGGTATTGAACTCATTTTTATCCATACGGTAAGCATCGATAGCGTCAGCATTAAGCGGCGTGAGACGCGCCAGAATATAGACATAGGTATCAAGATAAATCGGGACCCACTCCGCCTTCGGGAGAAGGGCTTTCATTAGCGGTTGCACATGCCCGTCGCCGTCGTAAATCGGTTGAATGACATAATCGATTGCGTATTTTTCAAGAAGCACTTCGTACTCAGGGCGACCGCTCACCAGCAGCCTGGATGCCATTGACAATTTCTTCCACTCATCAAAAACAGTGGCCTCCATGCCACGCCCATCAATAAAGACCTTGATTTGCGGGGCCAGGCGCCACAACAGGTAACCGCCATACTCGTAACTGTTAAACATCCGCCCCTGCAAGCCGCTTTCATGGAGAAATGCAATCGCCTTTTCCGGGTAGATCGATCGAACCGGCCCCGCTCCTTGTCGATTCTGCCACAGACCAAAAGAAAGCCAGAGGACAAAGATCGTACAAAAAAACATCACAAGAAGCGAAATCAAAGAGGGAAGACGCCATTGCCCCCGATTGATGCCCTGTTGCAAAGAACAGGCAACTGCCGGTAACATGGCGACCGCAAAAAAACCGACATTACGTGTATACGCAGCAGAAAAATAAGCCAGAAAAAGGAATACCACCAGTTCCGGCCAATAAAAACGTCGGGCCATCGCCACCCCGACACCATAAAGGGCAATCAGCAACCAAAGGATAGCTACAGACCAGGTCCCCTTCTGAAATCTCACCCAGGTGCTTTGGTACTCATTGACCGCGTTCATCAACGCACTGTTTTGAAAGGTAAACAGTTCCCCGAATACCAGGGGACCGTTCGGATTAAGGAGCGAGGCGCCAATGCCAACAGCGATCCAGAAAAGAATTTGCCGCAACCGTTGTAAATCCTGGCGATACTCAATGACCGCCCCACCGGCAAAGCAGAGCAGGACGATATCACCGACCACAAAACCGCCGTGCAAATTTGCCCAGAGCATCATCAGGAGCGGCAACGGCCATCCCAATCTCCCCCCCTCCGGCACGCGAGCCAGTTGCACTAAAAGGAGGGCTCCGAAGAGGAAAGAAATAACCTGCGGCCGCTCCAGCGCATAGGTAGAACCGAACAAAAAGAAACCGAGCGTTGTCAGAAGAATAATCAGGGCCGGATTGAGGTGCTGACGGCGCATCTGCTGTACGACGACCCCGGCCATCGCCGCAACAGTCAGGAAGTTAAGGAGAAAAATCCCGTAAAAGCCGAGAACTGAATAAAGAGCATAGGCTGTAACCTCCCAAAGCCAGTAGCCCTTGAGAATGATCGACTCGCGGGCCGACACGACACCGTCGCCGGTAAAAGTAAAAGGATCGGAGTGCAGCAACCCGCCGGTCTGGAGCATGAACTCGCCAGTCTTGAGATGCCACCAGAAATCAGGGTCAAAAACAGGGCGAATGGCATATAAAAAGAGAAAGAGAACGAACGAGCTCCCAAAGAACCACAGGAAAAAATTTTCAGTGGAATTTGAAGGTGGCAGCGGTGTTGATTCATTTTCCAAAAGCTTGTCACTCATTAATCACATCCTTACAAAGCATCAACGCAAACCGCAATCTTTTAACCCTGGCTCGCCACGGTGATTCCGATAACAATCAGCGCCGTTCCGGCGAGCTTCAGCGGCGTAACGGCCTCGCCAAAAAAAATCCCGCTGCCGATTAAGACCAGGACAAATGACAGGCCCATAAAGGGGTAAGCGTGACTCAAATTAAATTTGGTCATCGCCGCCATCCAGCAGAGTGAGGCCAGAAAAGCTGCGAGAAAACCGCTCACGATCCAGGGATTCAGAAAGAGTCCAAACAAAAAGCCGATCTTTGCACCGGTGCCGACAGGGAGAACCCCGGCCTGACTGATCTGCCATTTGAGAATCAGTTGGCCGTAGACGGTAAAGAGAATAGTGAGGAAAATATAAAGATAACCGGACATGGATTTGATGTTTCCTAAGAGGGTTTCACCATGCGGTGATAAATGTCGATTGGTTTCCGGAAGCGAAATCCGAGCGAAGCATATAGATTGACGATCGCCAGATTCGAGGCCGAGACCGAACTGAGCAACTCCTCATGTTGACGGCTGAAGAGTTCACAACAGGCCCGGCTCCACAGATACTTGGCCAATCCCTTCCCCTGAAAATCTTCTCCAACCGCATGTAAGACAATCTTGTTTTCACGGAAGCCGAAGAACGCCGCCAGGGCGCCGGCAAAGGTCAAACCAAAGACATTTCTCTCGTCGCACAATTGCGCTGTCCACTGATCATAACGACGATCCGCCAGATCTCTATCAAGATAGAAATCTCGATGAAAACGGCCATGCGAGAATGCGCCGTGACAGATTTTCAGAATATCGTCCTTGTTCGGAGCGAGGTCGATGCCGACCTGCTCATTGTGCATGGCGACAAAGCGGCGTTGATCGGCAAAGGGTTCAAGGAGGGTGTCGCAATAATAAAAGCCGTGACGATGCAACTGTTCTTTGCAAGCAAGGGGATCGATTTTGACGGTGTAATGACCGGGATGCGCGCCGACTTCAGCAAAAATCTCCTCATCAGGATTAACCACCTCCCAGGTTGGAAAGCCGAAGATCTTTTGATCCCAGGGAGTCGGGACTAATCCATCGGGGAAGGGCATCGTTATCCTCCTGACGACCATCAATAGGTTTTGTGATTAACGATATAAAGCGGGCGGCGCTTGGTCTCATCGAATGTCTTGCCAAGATAAAGCCCGATGATTCCGAGCAGAGAGATAATGATCCCGCCGAGGAAATAGATTGACGCCATCAGACTACTCCACCCCAGGACCGTATAACTCCCCTGCAAGGCTTCATAAATGATCTTGAGCGAGTACAGGAATGCTCCCAACGAAAGTAAAAAGCCGAAGCGGATCGCCAACCGCAACGGCTTGTCGGAATAAGCGATGATCGTTTCAATCCCCAGCTTCCAGAGCTTGGCAAGACTGTAGCTGGTCTCGCCGGCATAGCGATCGGCATGGTTGACTTTAATCGCTGCGGTCGGGAACCCCATCCAATCGACCATTCCGCCGAAAAATCTTAAATTTTCCCGCATTTGACGATAAGCTTCCACCACCTTGCGTGAGACAATCCGAAAATTGCCGACTTCTGCGTCGTAACGCATGTCGGCCAGGTAATTGAGCGTCGCGTAAAAGAGACGCGACGAAAGGCGTTTCAACAAAGCGTCTTGCCGTCTGCCGCGCCGCGCCAACACCACCTCATACCCCTCTTGCGCCTTGGCGTACAGCCGGGGGATCTCTTCCGGTTGATCCTGCAGATCACAATCCATGACCACCACCCAGTCACCAGAACAGTGGTCAAGGCCGGCGGTGATGCCGTAGTGCTGGCCGAAATTGCGGCTGAACTGAATCCCCTTGACCCGCTGGTCAGCCTGCGCCAGTTCGTTAATGATCGACCACGAGCGATCCCCCCCACAATCTTCGACAAGAATAATCTCAAAGTCCCCAGTGATCTTTTCCAGCGACGCCCGCAAGCGGCGATAGAGCTCGTGTAAACACCCTTCGGCTTTGTAAACCGGAATCACAATGGAAAGATGTGTCATATGCCAGATCCCCTGTTAGATGCGAGAGGTTAACCACAGCAAGGTGAAAGACAACGAAAGGGGACCTATATCTTAATGTCTTCCTTCAGAGAGGTACTTTCGGGCTATGTCGGCAAAAGACCCGTTTGGTGCAAGCTGCAGAAATTTTTCAAAGTGTTTTTGCATCAAAGCATTCTCCCCCAGCCGCATGGCCGTCAATCCCAAGGCGTAATGGGGCTCGGGCCCGGCCGGCGACAACTTGACCGCTTTTGCAAAACGTTCTGCCGCTTTACGATAATCTTTGCGGTCATAATCGATATAGCCGCGATTGAGCAATACCTCAATGTTGTCCGGCTCCTTGCTTAAAACCTGATCAAAGAAGACTTCGGCTTGCGCCAGATCTTTTTGATGATAAGCGACAATCCCCAGGGTCTGAAGCAGCGCCAGATTTTCCTGATTTTCCCGTCGCGCCGCCTCCAGCCAGGTGCGGCGTTGTGAAATATCGACCTGTACGTCAGGATGACCGGGCTTCAGTAGCGTCGCGAGCAGATGGGCCATCTTTTCATCCCGCCGGTAGGTCAGATAGGTGGCGATCTCCTCGCAAAGGCGTACAGCAGCCCAGGGCTTTTGACTTAACGCCTGCAACGTCTCTACGGATTTGAGTGGTTCAAAATAACGAATTCTGTACTTTTCGATGAAAGCTGCCTGCTCGGCTGTCGGCTTCAGCAAGACCATGGCGTTTGCTTCGCGATAGACCGGAACGAACCCCTCTCGCAAGAACATCGTGTACCCCTTGGCATCATTGACTAGGGCATAACGAATATCCCAGCGACTTCGACTCTCGGGTTTATGCACATAATCGGTGAGGGCGGTAAAGACCCCCGGCTGATTATAATTAAAAATTTTTCGTTGTGGCCCAAGGAAAAAGGCCAGATACCCCCCGACCCCATCGCTGTTGAACATATTTCCTGGCAGGTCGACATCGGCAATAAACCGGGTCGAACCGACAGGAAAAGCATTTTCATTGAGGCCGCTGCCAAAACGAAAGATATCAGGGCCATACACTTCCTTGTAAGCTGGCACCGCCAACAGGACGACAACTGTGATGGCGAGGATTGCGCCCTGTCGCCACCTGATAACCTCTGTCCGCTTCGCAACGCTTGACAGACAGTGGGCCAGCAGCGGGACCGCGGCCAAAGCCAGGGCGAGCGTCCCGCGGTTGTATTTGAGCCCAAGGTAGAGAAAGGGGATAACCAGCAACGCTGCGGTGAGATCAAGACGGCGGTAGCAGAAAAGACTCCAAAACAAAACTATTCCGACAAAGAGCCAAAACCAGAAAAACTGGGGGATGAACTGCGTCGGCATCCACTCCCCGTACATAACGAACTCGGCGCCATCGCTGGCAATTTTCCAAAAGACTGAATAGTTAAGCAGCCCGTTCGGATGGAGAAACATCGCAACCAGGGTGATTCCACCCCAGCACCAAAGACGCTGCAAGCGCTCAAGGGGCTGGCTATCGGCACACCACCCTGCCAGAAAACGAAACCGCGGGACCAAACAGGTCTTCACCGTCTCACCCGCCATAAAAGTTAAAAGGATGATCAGCCCGAAGAGCGCTCCGTGCAGATAATCCCAGGTCACCAGCAGCACCGGTAAAGACCACAGGACTCGTACACCATAGACTCCCCGGCCATAACCAAAGAGGATGAGGAGCAGCAGTGCTTGCAACAGGATGGAAAAGAGTTCCGGACGTTCAACAAAACGGCTCAATCCCGCGAGAATCACCAGGAGCGCAACGATTGCGGCGCTGCTGCGCGCGACAGCGAAGAGTTGTGCTGTGCGCATCACCAGCAGGAAAGTCACCAGACCGACGAAAAGCTTAAAGCCGAGCAGCGCCGTCGCCGTCCCCCCTGACCATAAAAGATATAAAGCGACCTGCGCCAGCTGCGAGTGACTGTCCAGATATTTTCCGGCGGCGGTATAGGAAAAAATTTCGTGATTGATGAAGCGCCCTTCGTTGACCATGGCCCGGCCATAGGCCAAATGCCAGAAGGTATCAGGGTCCTGCAAGGGGAAGGTTAAAGCGTACAGGGCGGCGACAGCGCAGAGCACCGGTATCAGCCAGTTGATGCTTTGATCGAATTTAGCAGCCATGCTGGTACCCATTTGATGTGCCCTTGTCATTGCCGGGGAGACAGCGAAAGGGTCCGCCGGTCACAAAAAAACCCTGCAACGTTCAGGGTTAACAATCGATAGCGAGCGAGGAAAATCCGGCTTGTTAAAAGAGCTTCTTTACTCTCACTTCCCAGCGCTCTTCCCTGATTTCAGGGAGGAGCTCGGACTCACGTTCCTTGTAGGCCTGACTGTAATTCGCCGCGATCTTTAACTTTTCAAAATCAAAACCGAGCTCGCCGGTGCTGATGTGCTGCTGCGCATTGACCCCAGGGAAGGCTGCGACTTCCGTGCTGAGCTTACCGTAGAGATGGTGGGTGGGAAAGTACATGGCGCTAAAGCGACCATAAAGAGCGCTATCGCGGCCGTTAAAGGTTTCCGTGGCCTTTTCATAGCCGATCTCTTCGGAAAATTCAGCGAGGCGCCGGA
Source organism: Desulfuromonadales bacterium (assembly GCA_034370465.1). Taxonomy (GTDB): domain Bacteria; phylum Desulfobacterota; class Desulfuromonadia; order Desulfuromonadales; family UBA2197; genus UBA2197. The sequence goes on along the minus strand of JAXMLA010000080.1, from coordinate 792 downwards.
TAATCCCGTTAGTTGTAAAAAGACGATAATAGAATTTCTCTGAAATAGTAAAGCCTACCCCCCCCTGCCCCCCTGCAGAACCGTTGATGCCGCTCGTCAGGGTGAAACCAGAGCTGCGACTAGGGTGGTAGTTGTAGATCAATTGGCTGTCCCAGATGGCAGAACTGTCGGTGTTGTCATTTTTCCCGAGATAATCAAAGCTCACCGTTCTGGGGCTTGCAGAGTTTTCACCAATGATCAGGTTCGACCTCCAGTCAAGACTGAACGTCGTATCAGTAAAATAAAGGGAATGCCTTAAGGTAGTCCGATTCTTGGTGACACTATCCGCCGTAAAAAATTCATAGGTCCCATCCAATCGATTGCCGAGGCGTTGGTAACGGTGATCCACATACAGAGAGAGATCGCCACGGGTGAGCATCCCGTTATAACTACGGTCGATCACGTCGTCGGCGCTGCTGGTAACCCCGGATAAATCTGCTGACATGGTGTCAATACGAAAACTGATATTGTTGCGGCCTTCACCACTGCCGACCGTCAGATGACTCCACCCCCCGACGCGAAGGCTGCGACGGAGGTCCTTATCGACCCGTCCGTAGACTTCATTCTGGATAAAAGTGCCGCCGCTATCCAGATCCGTGTCGTTACTGTGCGTGGTGGTGAGGGCGTACCCGGCCAGCCAGGAAAAGGAACTGTTTAGTTTGCTGTTACTCAAAACTTCCACACCCAGGCGCGTCGCCAAGCCATCCTTATCTTCCCCCTGGCGCCGCGCTTCGAGCTCAATGCGCGGCTTGA
>JAXMLA010000079.1:0-1272 GCA_034370465.1 Desulfuromonadales bacterium | reverse complement strand
AACTTCCGTTGCGCCGGGCAATCACATTGCCCTTGGTGTCCATTACCAGCCACGCATCCACGAACGGCAGATTGAAGGCATAGTCCTGCAGCACGTCCACCAGGGGTGCCTTTTTCTTCTCCGCCAGCGCCTCCCTGACCGCCGGAGAAGAAGCGGAATGGCTCAGAATCACGTTGATCGTGCCCAGGCGCCCGGCATGCGCCGCCTGGGCGCTATGCAGGCTGGTGGCCAGCTTGTCGTAGACATGCTGCCGCGCCACGCCGCCCAGAATGTTCTCCACCAGCAGGGTGACGCCGATCAGCGGGATAAAAAAGAAGGCGATCAGCGTTTTCCAGCCGATCGACAGACGGAAACGCTGCGCCCCCCACACCACGCGGTAAGGGTTTTCTTTCTCAGGCAATCCGGAAGTCGTTTTATTCATTTCAGGTCGCAACGGAAAATCGTGCCCCCCCTTTAAATGGGGAGGATCCCGTCGCAATTGTCGCCAGAGTTCTGATAGAATTGTTCATAATTTTTACTTATAGTCGCATACATAAGACGCACATCAAATAGCATTTCTGCAGCCATCCTCAGTCAAATCACGAAATCAGAGAGAAAAATCGCATGCACTCCACTCTATCCGCCACCCGTCTCGTTTCCGCCGGCCTGATTCTAACCTGCATCGTGGCCATTGGCGGCTGCAAACAAAGCCCCCCTCCGACTGAAGAAGCCCCTCCCGCCGCGGCCCAGACCGGCATGGCGCCCGCCAGCGAGATGATCTCCAACGTCCCGGTCAAGGGCGATGAGGCGCTCCCGCCCAGCCACCCCCCGCTGCCGTCCGCCACACCGCCCCACCCGACCGGAGAAACCGGCAGCCAGCCCGACCTCAACCAGCAGCTTGCCGCCCAGCACCCCCAGTCAGACGGCAAGAAAAAACCCGCCGTTGTGGTGCCGGACAGCGTAAAAGGACAATGGGCTTCCGCCACGCTTGCCGTCACTGCCGGGAGCAGCGAAAAAGAACTCAAACTGGCCCTTGGCGACAAAATCTCCCTCGGGAAAAACCTGCAGTTGCATCTGCTCCATTACCTGCCCGCCTACACCAGCGATTTTCAGACCGTAACCAGTTCGTCCAACGAACAGATAAACCCCGCCGTTCAGGTCCGGGCCACCTCGAATGGGCAGGTGGTTGCCGAAGGCTGGGTTTTCCAGAACCTTCCCGAATTCAATTCGTTCAAAAGCGAACAGGTCAAGGTGCGGCTGATTTCCGCCGAACGCACCCAGAAAAAATGAGGC
>JAXMLA010000078.1:0-2278 GCA_034370465.1 Desulfuromonadales bacterium | reverse complement strand
GCGGGAAAACCGCATGCACGGTTTGATGAGGGAGGATTGGCAAGATAACGATGGTGCGGCTATTTAGGCACCGCCAGACGAAAGGGGCGGAAACAGATAAGCCAGCCTAAAGCGATCATTGCCAGTTCTCTACTCTACCCGGAATCCTCTCCCGGAATCCTCTGTCCCCGGAATCCTGTCCCCGGAATCATCCTCCCCGGAATCATCCCCCGGAATCATCGGAATCATCATATACTGTCCCCGGAATCATCCCCGGAATCAATCTCCACACACCGGTAATAATCGGACAGATGGGGATTCCGGGGGCGATAGACTGCGGCAGGAAGGGACACGATCTTTCTCCTTGGCGAATATCATGCCCCCATAATGTAGAACGATCGTTCTATTTGTCAAGGAGAATCTGGTCGGTGGTTATTTCGACTTGAAGTCAAGCATTTTCGTTGAGGGTGGCAATTTGTGTAGTACAGGAAGGAGCGGCCAAACGAGTTTGGTACTCCGAGCTGCTTTTGACCGTTTCTTTACCTCCAGATCACGCCCGCTCCGATTTCGCACACCTTGGCACATCCAGTATAGATCATGGCCACCTTGAGCTCGTTGCACATCTGTTCCAGGGTCAACTGCACGCCATCGGCACCCGCCCCAATGGCACCAGTGGCCAGCGGCCTGCCTACCAGGACGGCGTGAGCGCCCAAGGCCAGCATCTTGAGTACATCGGCGCCACTACGTACACCCCCATCGGCCAGCACCACTATATCGCTGCGCACTGCCTGGGCGATCTGCGGCAAGACCTCAGCGGACCCCGGGACGTGATCCAGCACCCGCCCACCATGATTGGAGACAACAATGGCCGCAGCTCCAGCCTCTCGCGCGGCTAAGGCGTCCTCCACGCACATAATCCCTTTCAGAATTAGCGGCAACCGCGTACTTTGTACTAATTCTTTCAGTTGCGCCACCGTCTTTGGCTCCACCGGCTGGCCAGCAGCCCGCATTGGCAAGATGCCGGCGGCGTCAACATCTATCCCTACGGCGACACACCCCGCATCCTCTGCCTGGGGGAGATTGGCGATGATGTGGGCTTGGTCACGTGGTTTTGTTATGGGAATGCCCCGCCCACCATTCTCCTGGATAACGCGTAAACCGGCGGTATACATCAGCGGATCAGGACCATCCCCCGTCATGGCCAGCGTTCCTGCCTGTTGCGCTCCAACGATAAAAGCCGTCGCCAACCCTTCTTCGCTGATGATCTCCCGGAAGTTCATCTTGGCACCAGCCACCACCGCCCCCAGGATGGGCATAGATAGCTTTTGGCCCAATAGGGTCATCGACGTCTCCGGGTCGCTGGCGCCATGGACAACACGCATCTTAATACGCAAGGCGGCCAGGGCCTTGTAGTTGTTAATGAACGATATCCCGCTGCCCACTCCCCCAATACCGGGGAATTCACCGGCACATGCAATGCCGTTGCACTCGCGGCAGACACGGCAAATGCCATTAAAACGTTTTTTAGCTTCTTGACGTATTTCCTTGATGTTCATTTATAGACCTTCACCTTCTGCAATCGAGGTTTACAGACGATCTGCTTAACGCGCTTGGAAGAATTGATGTGCCCTTGTTTTGTTGCGGTGGATGTATACTAAGAGCGGCCTGATGTGTCAATTGAATTGTCGGTAGATAGTCTCGATGAATCTTGTTTGAAATGTTGGATATCTGTTTAAATTGCCGGACGCTTGAGTTCAGGAAGGAGCCCTCGAAGCTGTGATACTTGCAGGAAAAAGCCGAAGATGCCCGTGATTGTCTTTGCATTTCACCCGGTCAATCCGTTATTCAGATAGCCGCAATCGAGATTGTGATAGATCATCTGATCGACATAGAGCCGCCAGAAGCCGTACTGCTATGTAAACTGCTCATCATAGATTTTTGACGCTGGTGAAAAAAATCCACAGCTATAAGGTGCCGGAAATCATCGCCCTCTCGATTGTGGGCGGGAACCCCGACTACCTGGAGTGGGTGGAGAAGAATGTGGGCGGGGCGTAGCGGGGTAGCGGTGGTAGCGGGGCGGTGGTAGCGGGGGTAGCGGGGTCGGGCCACGTCATGTGGCTGATTATTAAGGATTTAGGCTCCAATGATAGAGCGGGGGTAGCGGGGTCGGGCCACGTCATGTGGCTGATTATTAAGGATTTAGGCTCCAATGATAGATGTTTTCGGGGCCTATATCTTCTTTTTCAGGCCCGAAAAGAGCGTTATACAACGCAGGTCCCTCCCGAACCTGATACCATCT
>JAXMLA010000077.1:0-4459 GCA_034370465.1 Desulfuromonadales bacterium | reverse complement strand
CTGCGGGCTCTGCGAGAAACCTGAGCTGCAGTCCCATGGGACGCTGATCAAATCTGATAACTGCCGATTGAACCAAACGTTAACTTTGTTTAAATCATGCTGTTTCAGATGTTATCTGCGTCCAATAAGCCTTCAAGATTTTGGTGCTGAAGCAGTCCCATGGGACGCTGATCAAAGCTGATATCTGCCGATTGAACCAAAACGTTAGCTGTATGTGCCTACCTAACCGCGGAAGACGCGCTTCCACCAGACCTTCTGCTTGCGCTTGCGGGACAGCTCTGCCTGGGATTCTTCATCCTCGGCGTAGTAGTCGTAGGTGGAATAATTGCGCCCGTAGTAGCCGTAGCGCTCCATGCTGCTGTTCGATTTGTCGTTGATCACGATCCCTCCCACCGGCGCCTGAACGTTGGCAAGCATCTCGACCATGCGCTGGGCGGCCTTGACCGGCACCCGCTCGGTTTCGAGGACAACCAGTACCAGATCGCAGCGATTGGTGAGGAGGGGCGCATCGGTGACCGCCAGAACCGGCGGAGCATCGATGATGATGTGGTCATATTGCGCACGCAGGGCAGTGAGGAGATCGGCCATCTTCTCTGAGCCGAGGAGCTCGGCCGGGTTAGGGGGAATGGTCCCCGCGGTCATCAGAGTGAGGTTGGCGATGCCGGTATCATGCAGGACAGTGGCTGAAGCGACGTCTCCTGCCAGCAATTCGGAGAGGCCGGGGATCTTGCTGTGCTTGAACTTGCTGTGCAGTGAGGGCCGGCGCAAGTCACCGTCAATCACCAGCACCCGGGCCCCGGTCTGGGACAGGGTGATGGCGAGGTTGGCGGCGATGGTCGACTTCCCTTCGCCGGGGAAGGTGCTGGTGACGATCAGGATCTGCTTCTCGCGGTTGATGGCCGAGAAGTGGAGACTGGTACGCAGGGAGCGGAAGGCCTCGGCAATGGCTGACTTGGGGCGGAGATGGGTGATCATCGCGGTTTGCAGATCGGCTTGCTGTTCTTCGTCGCTGTCAATAAAGGGGATGACCGCCAAAAGCGGGGCGCCGATCAGCCGCTGCGCCTCTTCCGGCCCCTTGATGGTGTCGTCGAGGTATTCGATAAAGAAAACTGCCCCGACGCCGGCCATCAGACCGAGGAGGAGGCCGAGGAGAAGATTCTTCTTTTTCTGGGGTTTGAGGGGATTATCCGGAGTAATGGCAGGATCGACCACTTTGATATTGCTGATCGTCGACGCCTTGGCAATCCGGGCTTCTTCATGCTTTTGCAGCAGGAAGGTATAGATATCGGCATTGACCTTGGAAAAACGCATCAAGCCGGCCAGATCCCGCTCGGCCGCCGGCAGGGTGCGCAGCTTGTCTTCATACTCCTTGATTTGCTGGGCGATGGAGATTTCCTGCCGGCCGAGATTGAGACGGGCGGTTTCGTAGGTCGATTGGATCTTCCGCTGCAATTCGTCTATCTGACTCTGTAGCGCTTTCACCTGGGGATGGTTCTCGGTATTTCCCGAGATCAGCGCCCCCTTCTGTACTGCCAGATCGGTCAGGCGATTGGCCATGGCACTGATCTGCGGGTCATCGCGGAAGCCGACCGGGGCATAGATCTCCCCCTTGCGCGCCGCTTCCTGTAATGCAGTCAGCGCAAACTCTGTCTGCTTGCGCTGCAGAATGACGGCCGCGCGCTCTTTCTCGATAGCAGAGAGCTTCTTGATCAGTTCTTCTGCCTCAGTATCGAGCTTCACCACCCCGGTTGTCGATTTGTAGCTTTGCAGATTTTTTTCTGACCGTTCGAGTTCGTCGCGGGTCCCGTGCAGCTGCTCTTCGATAAAGGTCACAGTCCGGCTGGCTTCTTCGGTCTTCGAAGAGAGGGACTGATCGAGATAGACCTGCACCAGGGTGTTGACAATATCGCGGGCAAGGATTGGATCGGTGTTGGTATAAGAGACGTTGATGATGTTGGTCTTCTTGCCGACCTCACTGACTTTGATCGCTTTGCGCAGGCCATCGACGGTGGCGTTAAAGTTCGGCTCCTGCCCCTCCATTTCACCAGTCTTCTGATCCAGAGACAAACGTTTGACCACCTCTTCGGCGTTGGTGCGGGACTTGAGGATCTCAATCTCGGCATCGAGGGGATTGGACGAGTTGAGCACCGCCAGTTCGCCAAGGATCCCTCCTTTGGCGCCCTTGTCATCCTTGACATAAAGGGTGGAGTTCGCTCCATAGATCGGTTTCATCAGGAAGGTGTAGAGGGTGACACCGCTGAAGATGGTCAGAAACAAGATCAGGAAGATCCGTCGGCGGCGCAGGATGACATGGAGATAATCGGTGAGATGAACCTCTTCGATCTCATTCTGTTGCGGAGGTAGTTGCGGTGTGCTCATCATGACTCCGTTAATTGTTTTCAAGATAGGTCAAAGAGACAAAGGGCTGCAGCAGGGCGCTGACCGCTTGCAGAGAAGGGAGGATCTCGGCGATGGCATCGTTCCAGGAACCGAAGGCGTTCTTCGGCACATAGACAACGTCCCCTTCCATAAGCTGCATCGGCAGAGACTCACCGCGGCGGATGCTGGCGAGATCGACGACCAGGAGTTCACCGCGGGTGGTGGTGAGGGAGCGGATGATCCGGACATTTTTGATGTCACTGCCGACATTGCGGGTATCGGCGGCAGCCAGGGCTTCGAGGAGATTCATGCGCCCCTGCACCATCGGAATCGTCCCGGGTTTGGTGACCGCGCCGAAGACAAAGACCACCTGGGAACGATTATCCGGGAGGTAGACCGTATCCCCGGCTTTCAACCAGACGTTCTGCTCGATGCGTCCGTCGAGGATCAGGGAATAGAGATCGACCGGGGCGATTTTATTATCGCGCAGCAGGCGGACGCCACGCAGGTTGGCGTTGGTATCAAAGCCGTTACCGAGGGTAATCCCCTGCAGAAAGGTCATCGGCCGATCCATATAATAGACGCCGGGGGTGCGGAACTGACCCATGAGATAAAGGGGCTTACTGCGGTAGGCGGCGACTTCGACGACAACCGAGGGTTCCTGGACATAGGTGCGCAGGGCATCCTCGACCTTGTCGCGAATGGCGCTGATCGTCAGTCCGGCGACCGGGACAGTACCGATCAGCGGCAGCTGAATATTACCGGATCCATCGATCCGGGTCCCTTTGGCGCCGACATCGACGATGCTGGTCGAAAGATCAGGACGCCCGTAGACCATCACGCTGAGGATATCGCCGACCCCGACCTGATAATCGAGAGTCGCGGGAGGAAGATCGGGAACTATCGCCGCTGCTTCAACCGGGATGGTTTCGACGATCGGAGAGGCGGGAATCTCGACGGATTTGCGCAGTCCGGCCTTCAATCCTTCATGGCCGCCACAGGCCGTCAGGAAAAATGTCCCGGCAATCATTACAATCATGGTCATTGTCTGGAAACGTAACATCTGCTCACCTGTTCTTTTTCTGGTTATTGAAAGATTGGCGGCGCGAGAATCTCCGCGGCCTGCTCCGGCGCATGCAGGTCACTGCCGTAACGATCGTAGATCCCTAACTCCTTGAGCGTTTGCGCCGCAATCTGCACCCTTCGGCCATAGCAGCCCTTGAAGCTGCCCAGATTCCCCTGAAAGGAGCAACCGAGCTCCCGTAGATAATCGAGCAGCGGATTGCCGGACGTGCCGGGGAGCGCCGGTTCGTCCTCAGGGCGGTGACGGCTGCCGAGCAGTTTTTTAATCGGGGCAAAGAGATCGTGCCCGCCGCGGCGAGGGGCCGCCGGGGAAAGGAGCAGGGAGCGCTCCGGATGGGCAATAACCGGTGTGAAGCCCCGCTGCACGACATCAAAGAGGACTTGTCGGACCATCTCCGCGGTCAGGCGGGGGAGGATCTCCACCAGTATCAGTCGACTCTCGCCGAGCGGGAGGGGGTCATCAAGGGAAGAGAGGAAATATTCATCGAGAGAATATTCGCAACCCGCCTGCAGCAGCAAAGAAATATTGCTCTCCTGCAAGCGCTGCTGCAGTTCAGCAACCCCCTGGCGTACCTGATCATTACGAGCATTATAACAACCGGGCATGCGGTGCGGCGTACAATAGACGGTACGGAAGCCGGCCGCCGCCAGCGCCGCGGCCATCGCCAGCGATTGTTCCATATCCGCGGCCCCATCGTCGAGACCGGGAAGAATGTGGCAGTGCCAGTCGATCATTCTGTTCTTTCCTGAACTCCTGCACAAAAAAAGGAGAGACACCGTAATGAGGTCTCCCCTGGTGCAGCTTATCTGTAAATTTGAGTGCTGTTTATCGCATTTTTTAGTCCTGGAATCAAGGGACTTTCCCTGTTCGCCCGCTTTTCCCTCAAGCGTTGGTCACAAAAGCCACCGCGGCTGTGATCAACGCTTGCAGCGCCGCTTGCGAACCGGCCTCGGCATAGACCCGCACCACCGGTTCAGTGCCGGATTTGCGTAACAG
>JAXMLA010000076.1:0-7861 GCA_034370465.1 Desulfuromonadales bacterium | reverse complement strand
AGTTCCGTGGGGGCAGCAAGAATTTCTTGCGGGCTTTGGATAAAGGGGGCATCGACGAGTTCGTCACTGCCGGTTGCGATAAAGCGCTGCACAAGTTCCGGGGTACATTCCAGGTGAAATTGCAGCGCCAGGACGTTGTCTTGATACAAAAAGGCTTGATGGCCGCAGGCTGAAGAGCGGGCGAGGAGGATGGCGCCGGTCGGGAGAGCGAAGGTGTCGCAATGCCACTGAAAGACAGTGGTTGAGGGGAGGGTGAGGGGGGCGTTCACTGCCAGCCCTTCAATCGGCAGCCAGCCGATCTCTTTGTGCGGGTTCGCTTTGACCTCGGCTCCCAAAGCGCTGGCAATCAGTTGCGAGCCGAGACAGATGCCGACGACTGGCCGCCGGCGGTTTATGACCTGGCGGATGAAAACTTTTTCGGCGACAAGCCAGGGGAATTCCCCTTCGTCATTCACGCTCATCGACCCGCCGAGGATGATCAGAAGATCGACAGCGTCCGGAGTTGGACACTCCTCGCCGGCGTAAAGGCGGACGATCCGAGTCGTCGAGGCGTGGCGGGCCAGCCAGGGGGTGAGACTTCCCGGCCCTTCGATCGGATGGTGTTGGAGGATGACGGCGTGCATCGCTGCTCCTGAGTGGTCTTAAAGGATGACGAGTTCTTCACTGGAAAAGGTCAGGTGTTTGATGCCGTCGTCGGCGACCCGGAAGGTGTTTTCGATGCCGACAGCGCCAAGCCCGGCAAAGACCGCTTTCGGTTCAAAGGCGAAGACCATACCGGTTTCAAGGACGCGATCGTGGAAGCCGCGAGCGATAAAGGGGTATTCATCGATCTCGATGCCGACGCCGTGACCGATAAAGGAGACCTGCGCGCCGGGATTCCCCATGAAGCTCTCCTGATAACCGAGTTCGCAGGCGTATTGATAACAGTTGTCGTAAATCCCCCCCCAGCTGACGCCGGGCCTGGCGATCTCTTTCAGGCGGTTTTCGATACGGATCATGTCGTCGTAGGCACGGTGCAGCTTCTCGGGGAGGCCGTCGATGCAGAAGACCCGGGTCTGGTCGGCGAGATAGCCGTCAAAGGCGCCGCAAAAGTCGACGATGATCGCCTCCCCAGCGCGGATGCGGCGATAGCTCGCCCCTTGGCCGACCGCCGGGGTGAGGCCCATGCCGCCTAAGGGGGTGTCGCAGTAGGCCGGGGCGGCACTGTCGGTGCCGGAGGTGATCTGTCCGTAAAAGAGCTCACCGTTGTAGGAGCGCATGCGAATGACGCCGGGGTGCCCTTCACGGCGCGCACAATATTCAAGCTCAGCGGCGAGTTCGAGCTCGGTCATGCCGACTTTGATCACCTCTTTGGCGCGTTGATGTACGCGGTCAATCTGCAGGGCACAGTCTTTGATGATCGAAATTTCGTAATCGGATTTGATGGCGCGGACGCGGCGGATCAGATCGGTGGCATTGCTCGTTACTGCTTGCGGAAAGACTTTACTGATGCGCTGGAAAAGCTCGACAGAGAGGACATCGAACTCCATGCCGAGCTTTTGCGGCAGACCTAGACCGAAGTCCTGAATCAGGGCCGGGAGATCCTTGGGACTCTTGAGCGGGATGATCTCTTTCAGTCCCGATTCCATCCGTGCCCGGCCGAAATCTTTGCGGACAAAGTAGAGGGGCTCCCCGGTGACCGGGAGATAAAGAATTCCTTGTTGAATTGTACCGGTAAAGTAAAAGAGGTCGGCATTCTGCATCATGATGATGGCGTCGAAGCCCTCTTTTTGCATGAGCTCCTGGAGGCGGCTACAGCGGGAACGGAGTTCCGGGGCAGGAGTTATACGCATGTTAATCTCCTTGCAATGACGATAATGGTTCGGATTTTTCGGGAGTTTACGCAAGTTTTTATTGGTCGTCCAGCCTCTTCTGCAAAGACCGTTGATTTCATTGGTGGGGGATGGTATTTTCTGTCAGTCACACATCCCTTTCAATAAAAGAGATACGATTGAGCGAAGTTCAGGAACTTGAAAGATTCGCCGCCCATGATCAGCACCTGGCGAATCGATTGTTCGGTCAACAGAATGCCCATCTGAAACAGATTGAGCAGGCGCTGTCGGTGCGACTTACCTCGCGCGGCAGCGAAGTTTTGATTGAAGGGGAGCCCCTGGCCGCCGCTTTGACCCGTCGCACTCTCACCGAGTTGCAGTCGGTCATGGAGGGGGGATATCAGCTCTACCCTGCCGATATCGATTACGCCATCCGCATCCTCAGCGCTGATTTCAACGCCTCGCTGCGCACTATCTTTCTCGATACCGTCTTTGTCTCCTCCCGTAAAAAGATCATCTCCCCGAAGAGTCTGGCGCAAAAAGAGTATATTGACGCGATCCGGCAGCATCCTGTCGTCTTTGGCGTCGGCCCGGCCGGAACCGGCAAGACCTATCTGGCGATGGCGATGGCCGTCTCATCTCTATTGAAGAAAGAGGTGAGTCGTATCGTCCTGGTCCGTCCGGCGGTTGAGGCGGGCGAGAAGCTCGGCTTCCTCCCCGGCGATCTCGCCGAAAAGGTCAATCCGTATCTGCGGCCGCTCTATGATGCCCTTTACGACATGCTCGACTTTGAAAAGGGCCAGACCCTGATCGAGCGGGGCACCATCGAAGTTGCTCCCCTGGCCTTTATGCGGGGCCGGACGTTGAACGACGCTTTCGTCATCCTTGATGAAGCACAGAACACGACGGCCGAGCAGATGAAGATGTTCCTGACCCGCCTCGGTTTTGGCAGCCGTGCCGTCATTACCGGTGACGTGACCCAGATCGATTTGCCGACCAGCCGCCTCTCCGGGTTGATTGAGGCGCAAAAAGTCCTGGACGGGGTGAAGGGGATCAGTTTTAACACCTTTACGGATCGCGATGTCGTTCGCCATCCGATCGTGCAGGCGATCGTCCAGGCTTACGATCGTGCGGCGATGACCACGGTAGCATGAAAAATCCTCACGAAGTCCCCGAAACTCCCCGTCCGGTGAGCAGATGGACGACGCCGATTTCCACCCCGAGTCGTGCCAGCGCTCTCCGCTACGGCATTCTCGTCCTGTTGGCCCTCCTCTTAACCCTGATCATCCTTCCGCACCCGGCCCGCATCCCTTCGGATTTTTCTCCCGGAGATATCGCCACCCATAATTTCAAGGTCTCCCGCGACCTCCTTTTGGAAGATCACTTCCTCACCGAACAGAAGCGCAGCGAGGCGTATGATCACGTCGAATTCTATTACGACTTTGACAGCCATTTTGGTGAAGATCTGGTGGGCCGGCTCCTTCAGGTCGGCTTAAGTCTGGATCCAAAAGACGGAGAAAAGGCAGCCGCCGTCGATCACGAGAATATCCTCGGCTTTGTGGCCAATGCAGAGGAACTGGCGCTGCTGCAGCAGTTTGCCGGCAATGAAATCTGGCGGGCGGCCGTGCATCGGGCGGTGGTCGTCCCTTACAATGCCCTGGTCGTCGAAAATCTCCCGGCCTTTCAAAGCGATCGGGCCAAGGGGGTGGTGCTGCGCGATCTCCAGGGCAATCTGCCGGAAGCGAAAATCGGTAATCGCCTGGTGATCGATCTGCAGGAGTTGCGCGGTGAGATCAGCGGGCGGCTGGCCGAGCTGCGGATGATCCCCCTGAAACAGCGGCGGTTGCTCGGCGCAATCGTTGAAAAGATGCTCCGCCCCAATCTCACCTTTAATCGCGGCGAGACCGAACTGCGCCGCAAGGCAGCGGTCGATGCCGTCAATCCCACCCTCTTTCAGATCAAACGCGGCGAGATGATCGTGCGGGTCGGCGAGCGTATCTCCGACGAGCAGCTCCGCAAACTCAAAGCGATTGCGTCGTATGCCGGCGATTATGCCGCTTCCCTGCGCACGACCATCGGTTTGATGTTCTTGACCATCCTCCTCTTCTTTTCAGTCCATCGCTTTAGTAAGCTCAATATCCGCAAGTATCGCCCGAACAATCGTGATCTCCTCTTTCTTTCCATCTTTTTTGTTCTCTTCTTTCTGCTGGTCAAGAGTGCGCTGGTCGTCTCTTCCACTCTGGATGCGGCTTTCCCCAGCATCGAACCTGAAACTTTTTACTATCTCTTCCCCTTTGCCGTCGGCGCCATGGTCGTCCGCATCGTCCTGAATTCGGAAGTTGCCCTCATCTTTAACATTATCGCCACCTTGCTCCTTGGCGTTCAATTCGGGGCTGCACCGATCCTCCTCTTTGTCTTTATCGGCGGGGTGACAGCCGCGCATTGTGTCCGGCGATGTAAAGAGCGCTCGGTCATCTATCGGGCAGGTCTGTATGTCGGTCTGATCAACGCTTGTGCCGTCTTCTTTCTCGCCCTCCTTGCCGGGCGCCCCTTAAGCGAGCAGACCCTGTGGGGAATGATCTTCGGTTTTTTCGGCGGCCTCCTTTGTGCGGCGGTCGCCACCGCCATTATCCCGGTGATCGAGTCCCTGTTTCGTTACACCACCGATATCAAGCTCCTTGAACTCGCCAATATGAATAATCCGTTGTTGCGCGAGTTGATGGTGCAGGCGCCCGGGACTTATCACCATTCGGTGATCGTCGGGAATCTCGTCGAAGCCGCTGCGGAATCGATCAATGCCAACCCCCTTCTGGCCAAGGTGGCAGCGTATTATCACGATATCGGCAAGATGAAAAAACCCCTTTACTTCAGCGAGAATATGCGCGACGGCGAGAATCGCCATGATAAACTGGCGCCGTCGATGAGTGCCCTGATCATTGCCGCCCATGTGCGCGACGGCCTTGACCTCGCCAAAGAACACAAGCTCGGGGCGATGATCAAAGAGGTGATCGAACAGCATCACGGCACGGCGCAGATGCGCTTCTTTTACGATAAGGCAAAGCAGCAGCAGGGTCCGGATCAGCCGCCGCTCGATGAGCATGAATTCCGATATCCCGGTCCCAAGCCCCAGACCCGCGAGGCCGCTCTGATCATGCTTGCCGATGCCGTCGAGGCGGCAAGCCGGACGCTGAAGAATCCGACCCCGGCGCGCATCCAGGGGGCGGTGCAGAAGATCATCAATTACATCTTCACCGACGGTCAGCTCGATGAATGTGAATTGACCTTGAAGGATCTGCATCTGATTGCAAAGAGTTTTAATCTGGTATTGGCCGGTATTTATCACCACCGTATCGACTACCCGGAACCGGCCTTTAAAGAGACGCAAAAGAGGAAGAGCAGTGAACATTCAGATCGAGAACCGGCAAAGACAGCAGAAGATCAGCATCCCCCAACTCCGCAAAGTCGCCCGGAAGATATTAAGCGTCTCGGGATGTCCTGACGCCGAACTCTCGATCCTGATCGTCGGCGACCGGCGCATTCGTCAGATCAATCGCGACTATCTGCAACGCGACAAATCGACCAATGTCATCTCCTTTGCCCAGCAGGAAGGGGAGGTGCTCGGCGGGAGTGGGCTCCTGCTCGGCGATGTGGTGATCTCGGCGGCGACGGCGGCCCGGGATGCCGCGGAGGCCGGAGTGCCGTTTGTCAGTGAACTTTACTTTCTGTTGTTGCACGGCATTCTTCACCTTCTCGGCTACGATCATGAACGGAGCGGCGCGGCCGAAGCGGTTCGGATGGAGACGCGGGAGGGAGAGATTTTCGCTGCCCTGCGGAGCGAATTTCCGGAGATCAACGCCGCCCGATGAAGCCCTCGCGCTGGATTGAGAGCCTCAACTGCGCCATCGAAGGGGTCCTCTGGACAGCCCGCACCCAGAAGCACATGCGCTGGCACTTTCTCAGTGCCGCGGCGGTCCTCTTTGCGGCGCTCTTCTTTAAGGTTCCGGCCGTCGACTTTCTGCTTTTGACTCTGGCGATCACCCTTGTCCTCTTTGCCGAGATCATCAATACCGCGGTGGAAGTCGTTGTCGATCTTGTCAGCCCCGATTATCATCCTCTCGCCAAGCAGGCCAAGGATGTCGCCGCCGGGGCGGTCCTTCTTGCCACTTGCGGGGCGGCAGTGGTCGGTTATGTCGTCTTTTCCTCGCGCATCTTTGCCGCCGTGCCGGGGAAGGTGCGGGTGATTGCCGATCTTCCCGGCGATGTGGCGGTGGTTTCGATCCTGATTGTAACGATCGCCGTAATCCTGCTTAAAGCGCACTTTGCCAAGGGGAGCCCGCTGCACGGCGGCATGCCGAGCGGTCATGCGGCGATCGCTTTCGCCATTGCCGTCGCCATCGTCTTTTCCGGGGCGACCCTGGTCATCGATCTTTGCGCCTTTACTCTGGCAGCCATGGTCAGCCAGAGCCGGTTGTTGATGAAGATTCATACTCTGGGAGAAGTCCTCTTCGGCGCCCTGCTCGGGAGTAGTGTCGCACTGATTTTACATCTACTGCTTTAACACCCCTAATTTTCAAAGGAGAAGCCGACGTTGGAAAGTGACAGTCCCACCCCCAAAAGATCCCTGCTCAGCATCCTGTTCAGTCGCATCTTTTCCGGTCGGCCACGCCGGGCGCGTACCGGTGAAGAGTTGCAGGAACTCATCGAAGAATCGGAGGCCAACGGCATCCTCAACGAAGAAGAAGGGGAGATGCTCCACTCCATCCTCGAATTCGGCGACATGATCGTCCGGCAGGTGATGGTCACCCGGACCGATATGGTCATCTGTCCGATCACCGCCAACCTCTCCCGCCTCCTTGAACTGATCAACTCCAGCGGTCATTCCCGCATCCCTATTTTCGAAGGGACGACTGACGGTATCGTCGGCATCGTTTATGCCAAGGACCTGCTCCGTTACTGGGGGGCCAACGATGACACCCTGACCATTGCCGACGTCATGCGCACCCCCTTCTTTGTCCCCGAGACCAAGGCGGTGGAGGATCTCCTCCAGGACTTCCGCAGCAAACGGGTGCACATGGCGATCGTTATTGACGAATATGGCGGCACTTCGGGATTGGTGACGATCGAGGATCTGCTCGAAGAGATTGTCGGCGATATTCAGGATGAATTCGACCGGGAAGAGGATTGGCTGATCGTCGAAGAGGATGGCGGTGTTTTGGTCGATGGCCGGCTCAATATTGCCGATCTGGAAGAACATTTCGATCTGGAAATCCCCCGTGACAAATTCGATACGGTCGGCGGCTATCTGGTCAATCTCAACGGTCAGGTGCCGGCTTGCGGTGAATTCTTTACGGACAGCGGCCTGATCCTGGAGGTCATTGCCGCTGACCAGCGCAAAGTCTCCAAGGTGCGCATCCGCCTCGCCGCCACCAGTCAGGACGTGGAGAGTTACGAATAATGTGGCGTCCCCTGGCCGTCCTTCCCTGGCGGATCCTCATCAGTTCGACCCTGGCCGGTCTTCTCCTCGCCTTGGCTTATCCGCGCCCGGACTTGGCCGCCCTCGCCTGGGTCGCATTAGTCCCGCTCTGTCTCTGTCTGCATGCCCGCCCCTTCTGGTCCGGATTCGCTGCCGGCCTCGGTTTTTTTGGCCTGGTCCTGTACTGGCTGAACATCGTCATGGTCACCTTTGGCCATCTCCATCCCCTCCTGTCGCTCTTTTGCTATCTGGTCCTCGTCGCTTATCTCGCCCTCTTCTTTGCCGGCGTGACCTGGGGGACAGCTTATCTGCAGCGCCGCCTCAACCTCTCCAGTGCCTTGACCTTTCCGGTCCTTTGGGTCGCCTTCGAATATCTCCGGGCGCATGCCTTGACCGGTTTCCCCTGGGCGCTCCTCGGTTATTCGCAGCAGAGCTGGCTGCAGGCGATCCAGTCGGTGGACCTCTTCGGCGTTTACGGCCTCAGTTATCTCCTCGCTCTGGTCAACGTCACGGTCGCGCTGATGATCACTGCCTTGCGCCAACACCAGCTCATGCCGCGTTTGGCGGTTGCCGCTTC
>JAXMLA010000075.1:0-6129 GCA_034370465.1 Desulfuromonadales bacterium | reverse complement strand
CGAGGTTTGAACCATGTTCAAAGAATTTGCGCAAGGTCTGTGGATCACCTTCAAGCATCTGTCGCCGAAATACAGGACGACCGTTGAGTATCCCAAACAGAGGTTGCAGCCGTCAGAACGATTTCGTGGTCTGCACCGACTCGTGTTACAGCACGACCGGGAAAAATGCGTTGCCTGTTATCTTTGCCCGACGGTCTGCCCGGCCAAGTGTATTACTGTCGAGTCTGCCGAGAACGACAAGGGTGAAAAATATCCGAAGGTCTACAAAATTGATCTGCTGCGTTGCATCTTTTGCGGTTACTGCGTAGAAGCCTGCCCGGTAGAGGCCATTGAAATGACCCCAACTTACGAGCTTGCCAATTACAAGCGCGAAGATTTTGAATTCACCAAAGAGCGCCTGCTCAAGTAACGAATAGGAGCACTACCGATGGAGATCCTCTTTTTTCTCTTTGTAGCGTTTGTCGCGGTTGGGTCCGGCATCTGTGTCGTCACCTGCAAAAACCCGGTAAACAGCGCCATTGCTTTGGTGAATACTTTCTTTTGCCTGGCGACCTGCTACGTGATGCTCGATGCCCCCTTTATGGCGGCGATCCAGTTGATCGTGTATGCCGGGGCGATCATGGTGCTGATTATCTTTGTCATCATGTTGCTCAATATCGGTACGGTGGATGTTGTCAAGTCTTCGCATGCTGTCGCCGGTGGCGCCTTGATGTCAGTCCTGATAGCGGTCCAGGTCCTGTACATGCTGAATCGCGGCGAAGTTGCCAACATCGAAGGGCCGATGACAGAGAGTGCGATTCTGGCGATCGGGCACACCGAACTGCTGGCCAGATCGCTCTTTACCGAATTCCTATTACCATTTGAATTGACAGCCATTCTGCTGTTGGTTGCGATCGTCGGCGCTATTGTGCTGGCGAAGCGCGACGTCTAAAGCTGAAGGGAAACAGGAGAGATACCATGATTTCTGTCAACTATTTTCTGGTGTTAAGTGCCATCCTCTTTTCACTCGGCGTCTTTGGCGTCTTGACCAGAAAGAATTCAATCGTCGTCTTTATGTGTATTGAGCTCATGCTCAATGCCGTAAATCTGACCTTTATTGCTCTTTCCCGTCATCTTGGCAACATGGATGGGCAGGTCTTTGTTCTCTTTGTCATGGCCGTGGCTGCGGCAGAGGCAGCTGTCGGGCTTGCTCTGATGATTACATTCTTCCGTAATCGTGAGAGCCTCGATATCGATGACGCTAACACGTTGAAATGGTAACCGCGACCCGCAGAATTTAGGGACATTGCGCTCGAAGGAGTTTTAGATGTACGACTATCTCTGGCTCATACCGTTCTTTCCGCTGGTGGGTTCCATCATCAACGGC
Organism: Desulfuromonadales bacterium; assembly: GCA_034370465.1. Classification (GTDB taxonomy): domain Bacteria; phylum Desulfobacterota; class Desulfuromonadia; order Desulfuromonadales; family UBA2197; genus UBA2197. Next base: position 4,763 of record JAXMLA010000075.1, on the reverse strand, counting down.
CTGTTCGGCAAGAAGATCAAGAACGAAGCGGTCATTGGCGGTTTTGCGACGGCCATGATCGGACTCTCCTTTGTGGTCTCGGCAGGCTGCTTCTTCAGCTTGCTGAACGACCCGGTCAAGGTTCACGAACAGATCCTTGGGTCGTGGATGTCGGTCGGCCTTCTGCAGGTTGAATGGGGTTTCCTCCTTGATCCCCTTTCGGCGCTGATGATCATGGTCGTTACCGGGGTCGGGACACTGATCCATCTTTACTCGATCGGTTACATGCACGGTGAAGAAGGTTTCTATCGCTTCTTCTCCTACCTCAACCTCTTTTGCTTCTGCATGCTGATGCTGGTCCTTGGCAACAATGCCTTAGTGATGTTCATCGGTTGGGAAGGGGTCGGCCTCTGCTCTTATCTGCTGATCGGTTACTACTTCCACAAGAAGAGTGCCGGTGATGCTGCCAAGAAAGCCTTTGTTGTCAACCGCGTTGGTGACTTCGGCTTCCTCGTCGGTCTCGGCATCCTCTTCTGGACCCTCGGTTCCCACGGGGTCTGGACGGTCAAGTTCACCGAAATTGCTGCCAATGCCCACCTCCTCGGTGCCGGCAGTACCGTGGTGACGATCGTGACCCTCTGCTTCTTTCTCGGTGCCACCGGTAAATCGGCGCAGATTCCGCTTTATACCTGGCTGCCGGACGCGATGGAAGGACCGACACCGGTCTCCGCCCTCATCCATGCCGCGACGATGGTCACTGCCGGCGTTTACATGATCGGGCGTATGAACATCCTCTTCGCCATGTCGCCGACGACCATGCTGATTATCGCCATGGTCGGCGCCGCGACGGCGATCTTTGCTGCCAGCATCGGTTTTGCCCAGAATGATATCAAGCGCGTTCTCGCTTACTCAACCGTTTCCCAGCTCGGTTTCATGTTCCTGGCGATGGGGGTCGGCGCCTTTACCGCCGGTATCTTCCACCTGATGACCCATGCTTTCTTCAAGGCCTGCCTCTTCCTTGGTTCCGGTTCGGTCATTCACGGCATGCATCATGGTCTGCACCATGCGCACAGCCACGATGATCCCCAGGATATGCGCAACATGGGTGGCCTCTCCAAGAAGATGAAGATCACTTACTGGACCTTCCTGATCTCGACCATCGCCATTGCCGGCATCCCACCGCTCGCCGGCTTCTTCTCCAAGGATGAAATCCTTTGGTGGGCTTTCGCTTCGACCCGCGGCCATTGGCTCCTCTGGTTGACGGCCACCGGCGCGGCGATGATGACGGCATTCTACATGTTCCGTCTGGTCTCCATGACCTTCTGGGGTGAGTCGCGGACTAATCCCAAGGCCAAGGATCACATTCCTGAATCGCCCTGGACGATTACTGTCCCCTTGATAATCCTTGCCGGCCTGGCTGCGCTGGGTGGTTTTGTCGGTGTCCCCGCCCTTCTCGGCGGCTCGAATCACCTTGCTACCTTCCTGGATCCGGTCTTCGGGCATGCCCAGGAAACCTTCAACCTTTCTGCTCATGGAACTCACGCGGCTGAGTACGGATTGATGTTCTTCTCCGTGGTGGTCGCTTCCATCGGCATCGGCATTGCCCTCTACATGTACAACAAGAATCCGGATCTCCCCGGCAGGTTTGTTGCCAGATTCCCGGGCCTGCACCGCGCAGTCTTCAACAAGTGGTACGTCGACGAAATTTATGATGCACTCTTTGTCAATCCGACCAAGAAGCTCGGCACCTTCCTGTGGAAAGGCTTTGATGTCAAGGTGGTTGACGGTGTGGTTAACGGCGTCGCAGCAACGGTCGAAGCTTGTGCCCGGGGTTTGCGTTATACCCAGTCCGGACTGATCGCCAGTTATGCGATGACCATGGTCATCGGTGTCTTTGTCATCATCGCGTATTACGTCTTTAAATAGTTGCGTCTGGCAGCTTTCGATAGAGAACCAAGGAGCTGATAACCCATGCAAAATCTTCTCAGTTGGATGACTTTCTTCCCGCTTGTAGGACTCGCCATCCTGCTTTTCATGCCGGGTGCGAAAGAGAATGCCCTCAAGGTCTGGACCTTGGTGGTGACCATCATTACCTTCCTGATCAGTCTTCCCCTCGCGTTTGACGATGTCTTCAAGAGTTCGGCGGCGATGCACTACACTGAATTCAGCAAGTGGATCAGCATCGGCGATTTCTTCCAGATGAATTATAACGTCGGCGTCGATGGTATCAGCCTCTGGCTGGTGATGCTGACCACTTTCATCATGCCGATCGCCGTTCTCTCGACCTGGCATGCAGTTGACAAAAACGTCAAGGGTTTCATGGCAATGCTCCTTTTGCTGGAAACCGCGATGCTCGGCGCCTTCGTCTCCATCGATCTCTTCCTCTTCTACATCTTCTGGGAATTGATGCTGATTCCGATGTACTTCCTCATCGGTATCTGGGGAGGAAAGAACCGCATCTATGCAGCGGTGAAGTTCTTCCTTTACACCGCCGTCGGCTCCCTGCTCATGCTGGTCGCGATCATCTATGTTTATTACTACGGGGTGAAGACCGGCGTTGCCACAGACGGCTTCTCGATCGTTGAATTCTACAAACTCGGCATCCCCGGCAATCTGCAGACCTGGCTCTTCCTCGCCTTCGCCTTCAGCTTCGCCATTAAAGTTCCGATGTTCCCCCTGCACACCTGGTTGCCGGATGCGCATACCGAGGCACCGACCGCCGGCTCGGTTATCCTCGCCGCCGTCCTGCTGAAGATGGGTACTTACGGCTATGTCCGCTTTGCCATCCCCCTCTTCCCTGAGGCGATGCAGACCTTCACGCCCCTCCTCGCGACCCTGGCGGTGATCGGTATCATCTACGGTGCCTTGGTAGCGATGATGCAGGACGACGTCAAGAAACTTGTCGCTTACTCTTCCGTTTCGCATCTCGGATTTGTCATGCTCGGCGTCTTCGCCATGAACCTGCAAGGGATGGCAGGCGGCATGCTGCAGATGATCAATCACGGGATCTCGACCGGCGCACTCTTCCTTATCGTCGGCTTCCTTTATGAGCGCCGCCATACCCGCGAGATCAATGAATTCGGCGGACTGGCCAAGAAGATGCCGATCTTTGCGACGATCTTCATGATTATGACCTTCTCCTCGATCGGCCTGCCCGGGACCAACGGTTTTGTCGGCGAATTTCTTGCGATCCTTGGCGCCTTTGAAAGTGAGCTGCGCTGGTATGCAGTGGTCGCTACCACCGGCGTTATCTTTGCAGCGGTCTACATGCTCTGGATGTATCAGCGCGTGATGTTCGGCGAATGCAACAATCCGAAGAATGCTGATTTAAAAGATCTCTCGGCGCGCGAGATTACGTTGATGGTGCCGCTGCTGGTCTTTGTCTTCTGGATCGGCATCTATCCCAACACCTTCTTTGATAAAATGAACCCGGCTCTGGAGAATCTGATCAAGCAGGTCAAGAGCCAGCAGCAGGTGGCCATGGTTATACCGTCCACTCCAGGTGGACATTCTCTCGGTAATCCGCGCTTGACACATCCTGGTATGCCGCCGCAGGGTCACCAGTAACATTTACTGATCTGGAATTTATCGACTCCGGAGGAGCTCTTTCATGGAAAATCTGGTCCAAATCGCCATACAGAACGTGAATTTCGATGCGATACTCCCCTCGCTCGTCCTCTGTTCTTTCGGCATGGTTCTATTGCTGATGAATGCTTTCATGCCCCGCGGCAAATCGACTCCGGCGGCATGGTTCAGCCTCGTTGCTGTCGTTGTCACCGGCTTTGTCTCGCTTGCCGCCTGGAATAAACCCGAATTCGGCTTTTTCGGCGGAGTGGCTCTCGATAATTATGCCACCTTCTTCAATATCATCTTTCTGGTCGCTGCCGGTTTGACGATCCTGATGTCGGATGATTATCTCAAGCGCGAAGGCTACCCGGTTGGCGAGTTCTATACACTGATCCTCTTTGCGACCGCCGGTTCGATGGTGATGGCCTCAGGCACCAACCTGATGATGATCTTCCTCGGGCTGGAGATCCTCTCGGTCTCCCTGTATGTCCTTGCCGGCTTCTTCCGCAACCAGACAAAGTCGAATGAAGCGGGTCTCAAGTACTTCCTCCTCGGCGCATTCTCTACCGGGTTCCTGCTGTACGGGATGGCCCTCCTTTATGGCGTGACCGGCACGATCGATCTGGCGCGCATGGGTGAGTTTATCTCTGCCAACCCGGAGGCGATCAGTAATCCGATGGCGGTCGCCGGCCTCATGCTCCTCTCCACCGGCTTCCTTTTCAAGATTGCCGCAGCCCCTTTCCATATGTGGACCCCGGACACCTATCAAGGTGCACCGACTCCGATTACGGCGTTCATGAGTGCCGGTCCGAAAGCGGCTGCCTTTGCCGGCTTCATCCGTATCCTCATCCTCGGTCTCGGCGGCATGAAAGCCGAGTGGACTTCGCTCCTCTGGATTATCGCCGTCCTGACCATGGTCGTCGGTAACGTTATCGCCATCTACCAGACCGACATCAAGAGAACCCTTGCTTATTCTTCGATTGCCCATGCCGGTTATGCCCTGGTCGGCATTGTCGCCGCCAATGAGATCGGCGTCTCCGGCATCCTCTTTTATATGCTCGCTTACACCTTCATGAATCTCGGCGCCTTTGCTGTCCTGGTTCTCGCCGGTAAAAAGGGTGAAGAGAATCTGACCCTCGACGGCTTTGCCGGCTTTGGCTACAAGCGCCCCTGGCTGGCGATTGCCATGGTTATCTTCCTCTTCTCGCTGATGGGGA
>JAXMLA010000074.1:0-1724 GCA_034370465.1 Desulfuromonadales bacterium | reverse complement strand
GCTCTCCGCGGCCCAGTGCCAGCGGTTTCCCACCTGGTGAAGAACCTGCTTCTCCACCAGATAGTCGAGAAGTTCAGGGAGGTCTTCTCTGCCGAATTTCTCTCCCATCTCGAAGGGCAGTTCAAAGGCGGCGCTTTTGATATGGTGAAGAAGGATAATGAGATTGTCGGGATTGATGAGGCAATGCTCCGGGGTGCGGGCAAAGAAGTAATCGGGATTTTCCACGAGGAATTGATCCATCGGGGTGCTTCGGGCGATGAGGATCGCCAGGCTGTTGCCCTGACGCCGGCCCGCGCGGCCCGCCTGTTGCCAGGTACTCGCGATCGAGCCCGGATAGCCCACCATGATACAGGCCTCGAGGTCGCCGATGTCAATTCCCAGTTCCAGGGCGTTCGTGGTGACCACGCCCAGAACCTCGCGGTTGCGGAGTCCCGCCTCGATCTTGCGGCGCAGATTGGGGAGATAGCCCCCCCGATAGCCGGCGATGGTATCATCGGCCACTACCTTGTCGCGGCTGAAGATATCCTTCAAATACTTGGTGAGGATTTCCACGTTGAGCCGGCTGGTGGTAAAGATGATGGTCTGGATATCACCCTTGATCAGCCGGGATGCCAATTGACGCGCCGGCGTGAGGGCGGACTGGCGGATGCCCAGCTCACGATTCACCACGGGCGGGTTGTAGAGGATAAAGGTCCTCATCGCCCGGGGGGCGCCGCTCTTGTCGATCAGCTTCACCTTTTGCTCAATGATCCTTTCCGCGTGTTCCTGCGCGTTGGCCACCGTGGCGGAGCAGCAGATGAAAACCGGATTCGCCCCGTAGAAGCGACAGATCCTTTTGAGGCGGCGGATCACATTCGCCAGATGGGAACCGAAGATACCCCGGTAAACATGGAGTTCGTCGATGACCACATATTTAAGGTTGGAAAAGAGCTTCTGCCATTTCGTGTGATGGGGGAGAATCCCCGCGTGGAGCATGTCCGGGTTGGTGACCACCACGTGACCCTGCTTCCTGATCGCCTGGCGGGCGTCGCCGGGGGTGTCGCCGTCATAGGTAAAGGTCTTGATATCCTCCTGCAGCAAGCCGATCAGCTCATATATCTCATGCATCTGATCCTGGGCGAGGGCCTTCGTGGGGAAAAGGTAAAGTGCCCGGGTCTCCGGGGCCTCGAGGATGGATTGCAGGACAGGCAGGTTGTAGCAGATGGTCTTGCCGCTCGCCGTGGGGGTCATGAGGACGATGTTCTCCCCACTGCGGACCGCTTCCACAGCCTCGGACTGATGACTGTAGAGTTCCTCTATGCCTTTCTTGAGGAGCGCGAGACGGATCCGTTCACTGACCCAGGCGGGAAAGGGGCGAAAATCCCCCTTTTCTTCGGGCATCCGACGTATGGCCTTCACATTACCCCAGAATGTGCGGTCTTTCTGGGCTTCTTCAAGCCACTTAGCGATGGTTGTCTTGGCCATATTCCCCTTTTAGCACAAACGGAAGGAATTCGGGGGAATTCGGGGGACATGGAGGAATTCGGGGGAGGAATTCGGGGGACAGGAGGAATTCGGAGGAATTCGGGGGACATCGGAGGAATTCGGGGGACATAATACCAGTGCGGCCGGGCAAGGTCGTGTAATCCAGCGGGTGTGAATCCCGCCCCGGAAGGAAGGCCATCCACCGGGTAGCGAGTCCTTGGAGGTCTGGTGGCAACATCGGGCTTTAAGCGTAGGACAGC
>JAXMLA010000073.1:0-2050 GCA_034370465.1 Desulfuromonadales bacterium | reverse complement strand
TTTCTAACCGGACATTCGTGAGCGCATCTGTTTAATGTTGTGGAACTGGCACATCCGAAATCCGCAATCGTTCAAAGGATCTGGCGCAGGAAGAGCTTTGTCCGTTCCTCCGTGGGACTGTTGAAGAAATGCTGCGCCGTTCCCTCTTCCACAATGGCCCCATTATCCATGAAAATCACCCGGTCGGCCACCTCCCGGGCAAAGCCCATCTCATGGGTGACCACCATCATGGTCATGCCTACTTTTGCGAGATTCACCATCACCTCCAGCACCTCGCCAATCATTTCCGGATCCAGCGCTGAGGTGGGTTCGTCGAAGAGCATGATCTTGGGATCCATCGCCAGGGAACGGGCGATCGCGACCCGCTGGAGCTGTCCGCCCGATAATTGTGCGGGATAGGAGTCCGCCTTCTCGGTAATCCCCACCTTTTCCAGCAGCATCATTGCCCGCAGGGCGGCCTCTTTTCTGGTGCGCTTGCGAACCACCACCTGGGCGATGATCACGTTATCAAGGACGGTTTTATGGGGAAAGATGTTGAAGGACTGGAAAACCATGCCCACCTCTGCCCGCACCTTGTTGATATTCGTCAGGGGATCGCCAAGAGATATGCCATGCACCTTGATGCTTCCCCCGTCGATGGGCTCCAATTGGTTGATCGACCGTAGCAAGGTACTCTTCCCGGAACCGCTCGGCCCGATGACGACCACCTTTTCCTGATCATAGACTTCGAGTGATATCCGGTCCAGCACCTTCAGGGGGCCGAAGAACTTCGTTACCTGGTCTAACTCCACTACTTTAATGCTGTTATTTGCCGGCACTGAACCTGTCCTCCAGGAGGCTGATCAGTTTGGAGAGAAACAAGGTGATGATCAGATACACCAGGGCCACCACGGTATAGGTCTCGAAATAGGCGAAGGTCTCCGAGGCGAATTCCCGTCCCCGGCGGAGCAGATCAGCCACCGCCAGGATCGACACCAGGGAAGAATCCTTCAGTAACGCGACAAACTCATTGCCGATGGGGGGGAGTATTACCCTGATGGACTGGGGCAGGATGATGTAATACATGGCCTGCGTCCTGGTCATCCCCAGGGATCTTGCCGCCTCCATCTGCCCTTTCGGAATCGCCTGGATGCCTGCCCGAAAGATCTCGCCCATGTACGCCCCGTAGCATATCCCCATCGCGATGATGGCGCTGGTAATGGCCGGAAGCTGGACCAGACGGCCCAGGGCGAAATAGATATAAAAAAGCTGAACTAAAAGGGGAATGCCCCGGATTACCTCGACGTAAAGGGAGGCCAGTCCATTGATATAGCGGTTCTCCGCCAGCCGGCCCAGGCCGATAAACAGCCCGATCACCAGGGCCAGGAGGATCGAGCCCAGGGTGACCTGAAAGGTTACCCAGATGCCATCGGGTACGAAGGCCAGTATCCGGAGATAGGGATCGGGCTTGCTCAGGGTAAGATAGACAAGGATCGCGATGGCGCCAAAAAACGCAAACCGCCAGGCCGTGAAAAGACCAATGTCCTTTCGGGTGGGAATCGCCGCGCCATCGCCCACGTCGATGGATGTTCTCACAGGCTCGAAAGCTTTTCCCCCCATGCTATCTCAACCACTTGGCCTTGAGATTCTTATCCAGACCCTTGGCCTGCACCGCCTTTATCCCCTGATTGAGCTGGTCCAGGAGGCCCTTATTGCCTTTCTTTACGACGATGCCATAGGACTCCTGGGTGAAGGGCTCGCCCACGATCTTGAATTTGGCCTTATACTCCGCCCGCTGCAGGGCGAAATTTGCCGCTGTCGGCTCGTCACAGACGACGCCATTTATCCGGCCCGCCGCCATATCCTCAAAGGCCAGGCCGACCTCATCATAGCTTTTCAGCTCTAATCCGGTGACCTTTTTTATTTCAAAGGCGCCGGTGGTGCCGATCTGCGCCCCCACCTTTTTCCCCTTCATATCCGCCAGGGTGGCCACGTTTTTCTCATCCTTGCGGACCACGAGGATCTGGCCGATATTGATATAGGGGTCGGAGAAATCATAGGCCTTCTTTCT
>JAXMLA010000072.1:0-22562 GCA_034370465.1 Desulfuromonadales bacterium | reverse complement strand
ATGCGCAAGTTTTATATTCGCATTCGTCCCGGTGACCGGGTCACGGTTGAGCTTTCCCCCTACGACTTGACCCGTGGCCGGATTACCTACCGCGCCAAATAGTCAAGTTTTTGCGCCGTAAGATGATGGGTCCTGTCATTGCCTCAAGGGATGAATTGCCCCTGTTCCCTTTGTCCTGATTGTATAGCGAGAATACCGGCCTGGCCGGTATTCCTGTTTTCTGGGCGGTTATAAGTGAAGATGAGTGGAGAAATGAAGATGCAGGAGCGTTATACCCCGGCGGATATCGAAAAAAAGTGGCAGCAACTCTGGGATGAGCAGTCATCGTTTGTTGCCGATATGTCTTCGCCCCTCCCCAAGTTTTATCTCCTGGAAATGTTTCCCTACCCCTCCGGCCGCATTCACATGGGGCATGTCCGCAACTATTCGATCGGCGATGTTGTGGCCCGCTTCAAGCGATTGCGCGGCTTCAATGTCCTGCATCCGATGGGGTGGGACGCTTTCGGCATGCCGGCAGAGAACGCGGCGATTCAGAATAACATTCATCCTGCAAAGTGGACCTTCGAAAATATTGCCAATATGCGCACCCAGCTCAAGTCCATGGGCTTTTCCTATGACTGGAGCCGGGAACTGGCGACCTGCGACCCGAATTATTACCGCTGGGAGCAGTTGATCTTTTTGCAGATGTTCGAAAAAGGGCTCGCCTATAAAAAGAGTTCCTTTGTCAATTGGTGCCCTTCCTGTCAGACTGTTCTCGCCAACGAGCAGGTCGAGGATGACGGTTGCTGGCGCTGTGACACTAAGGTCGAGCAGAAAGAGCTGGAGCAATGGTTCTTCCGCATTACCGCGTATGCCGAAGAACTGCTCGAAGCGACCAATCATCTCCCGGGCTGGCCGGAGACGGTCCTGACCATGCAGCGCAACTGGATCGGCCGCAGCACCGGTTGTGAAATCGATTTTCCCGTCGCCGGCCGTGCCCAGGCGATCCGGATCTTTACTACCCGGCAGGATACGCTCTTCGGTGCCACCTTCATGAGTCTGGCTCCCGAGCATCCTCTCGCCCTGGAGTTGACGGTGCCGGAGCGCCGCGCTGAGGTCGAAGCTTTCATCGCCAAGGTGAAAACCCAGGACAAGATCAAGCGGAGCAGTGACGATTTCGAGAAGGAAGGGGTCTTTACCGGCTCTTACTGCATTAATCCCGTCACCGAGCATAAGATGCCGATCTATCTTGGCAACTTTGTGCTGATGGATTACGGCACCGGTGCGGTTATGGCGGTGCCGACCCATGATCAACGCGATTTTGAATTCGCCCGCAAGTTTGATCTGCCGATGGTGGTGGTTATTGAGCCGCAAGGGGTGCTGCTCAACCCGGAGACGATGAGTGAAGCGTGGACCGGTCCTGGCCATCTGGTCAATTCCGGTGAGTTTGACGGCCTGGCCAATGACGCGGCAAAGGAAGCGATTGCTGATGCCTTGGAGCGTCGCAAGATCGGCAAGAAGACGGTCAATTACCGTCTGCGCGACTGGGGGGTTTCCCGGCAGCGTTACTGGGGGACACCGATTCCGATCATCTACTGCGATGCTTGCGGCATGGTCCCGGTTCCGGAGTCGGAACTCCCTGTCATCCTGCCGACCGACGTCCCCTTTACCGGCGAAGGCGGCAGCCCCCTGGCCAAGTCAGCGAAATTTGTCGAAGTTGCCTGCCCGAAGTGCGGTAAGGCAGCGCGGCGTGATACCGATACCTTCGACACCTTTGTCGAAAGTTCCTGGTACTTTGCCCGCTACTGTTCGCCGCAGGCGACGGATGCGCCGGTCGATAAGGCGCAGGTCGATTACTGGATGCCGGTCGATCAGTATATCGGCGGCGTTGAGCATGCGGTCATGCATCTTCTTTATGCCCGCTTCTTCTGTAAGGTCATGCGCGATCTCGGCTTTCTGACGGCGGATGAACCCTTCACCAATCTTTTGACGCAGGGGATGGTCTGCAAGGAGACGCAATCCTGCCCCACCCATGGCTGGCTTTATCCGGAAGAGGTTGTCGACGGACAATGCTCGAAGTGTGGAACTCCTGCTTTGGCAGGGCGCACCGAAAAGATGAGCAAGTCGAAGAAGAATGTCGTCGATCCGGATAAGCTGATTGCCCAGTACGGGGCCGATACCGCCCGCCTCTTCTCCCTCTTTGCCGCCCCCCCGGAAAAGCATCTTGAGTGGAATGATCAAAGTGTTGACGGCTGTTATCGCTTTCTGAACCGGGTCTGGCGTTTGGTCTTTGAACATCGTCATCTCACCGTTGCCGGCGGATTTGAGCAGGACGGGCTCGCCCGCAACTTGCGGCGTCTGACCCATCGGACGATCCGCAAGGTGACCGAGGATATCGACGACCGTTTCCATTTCAATACTGCGATCGCTGCCATCATGGAGCTGGTCAACGGCATCAGCGCCTTTGAAGGCAAGACCACTCACCCGGCCGTCATGCGTGAAGCGGTGGAGTCGGTTGTGCGTCTGCTTGCTCCCTTTGTGCCGCATGTCACTGAAGAGTTGTGGAGTCATCTCGGCCATGGTGAGAGTCTGGAAGCAGCGGGTTGGCCGGTGTGGGATGCCGAGGCGATCATCGACGACGAAAAGGTCATCGTTGTCCAGGTCAACGGCAAGATGCGCGGCAGGATCACCGTGGCCGCTGATCTCGGTGATGACGAAGTCAAAGTGCAGGCTTTGGCTGAAGCCAACGTCGCACGAGCGCTGGCTGGACAAACGATCCACAATGTCATCGTCGTACCGAACCGCCTTGTTAATATTGTTATCGGTTAAGTCGATGCGACCGGGTTTGCTGATTAAGTCGCTGCTTTCGGTTTTCCTCCTCCTGGGTTGCGCCGCGTGCGGTTATCATCTCGAAGGCCGGCAAGCTGCCGCGACGCAACCTCCGCGCCTTTATATCGAACTCTTTGCCAATGAGACGCACCGCGCTTTTGCCAACGATGTCCTGACTGTACAGGTCATTGAACGCTTTGCTCGCAGTCCCCTCTTCTCCATCGTCGAAAATCCTGACCAGGCTGACCTCCTTCTGGGCGGGGCGATCACCCTTTACGAAACCGCGCCGGTTGCCTACAGCCAGGCTGACACGATCAGTGCCTACAAGGCGGATCTGGCGATACGCTCGACCCTGCGCCGTCCCGGTTCCGCGCGGGAAATGGTCTGGCGTGAGACATTGTCGACGAGCCAGGATTATACCGGCAACAATCCCGACCTGGTCATGCAGCAGAGTGCCGAGCGCCTGGCGAACGATCTTTATGTTCAAGTAAGCGATGCGCTCTTCTGGAGCGGGGGCAAGTAAAGAGGATGACTGTCGCCGAGCTTGAGCGGGTTATTGCCAACGGTCAATTTCCGCCCCTCCTCTTCCTTTACGGGGAGGAACAGTTCCTCCTCGAACGCACCCTGCAACACCTTCTCGATAAAGCGATCCCGCCAGATGCGCGGGATTTCAATCTTACCATCTTCCATCCCAAAGAATTTTCTGCCGCCAAACTCCTCGATACAGTCCGTACTTATCCTGTCTTCTTTCCACGCCGGGTGGTGATTGTCAAAGGCGCCCACCAGATTGTTGCGGTCGAGCTTGAAGGTGTGCAGAGCTATCTGCAACATCCGTTGCCCGAGACCCTCTTGATCTTTGTCGGCGAAAAGATCGATGCCCGGAGAAAATTCTTCATCGACTTCAAGAAGAACGGCGAGTTGGTTGAGTTCAAGAAGTTGTATGACAACCAGCTGCCGGCAGCGATTCGGGATCTGGCCAGGCAAAATCACCTGACCTTGACTGATGCCGGCCTCACGCTCTTTTGTCGTCGTGTCGGCACCAATCTTCAGGAAGTCGAGACCGAGCTGATCAAGTTGGCTCTTTATCTCGGCGAGAAAAGACTCGCCGACGTCGCTGATGTCGAGGCGGTAGTGACGGGGAGCCGGCAGGAGACGGTCTTTGCGCTCAATGATGCCATCGGTGAGCGGCAGACAGCCCAGGCGGTGGCGCTGGTGGGGCGCATCCTCGATGAAGGTCTTGCCGCTCTCCTGGTTCTCAACATGGTGACGCGGCATATGCGTAATTTATGCAAAGTCGGCGAAATGGTGGCGCAGAAGCGTTCCAAGGGGGAAATCGCCAAGGTTGCGGGAGTGAACCCTTATTTCCTGGATGGTTTGATCCGGCAGTCGCGGAACTTCAGTGGCGAGCAGATGCGGCAGGCCTTTGAGCGCCTGCTGGCGACCGACCTCGCGCTCAAGTCGGCGGGCGCCCATCCGGCAGCCATGCTTGAAGGCCTGGTCCTCGCCCTGTGCAGCGAATAAAAAAAGGGCCATTCTTGCGAATGGCCCTGTGAAAACACTGCTAATTTGCTGATCAGCTCAAATCGTTGACCAGTTTGCTCAGGCGTGAAATCTTGCGACTGGCGGTCGCATTGTGAATCACCCCTTTAGTCGCAGCCTTGTCGATGCAGGGAATCGCTTTTGCCAGAGCAAGTTTAGCTCCGTCAATGTTCCCATCGGCGACAGCTTCACGAACTTGTTTGACATAAGTCCGCATGGTGGAACGGATATGAGTGTTACGGGCGGTCCGTACGGCGGTCTGCCGAATCCGTTTTTCTGATGATTTGTGATTAGCCAAGGTCGTTTCCTCCGAATAGTAGACATGTCGTTAATCTTGTGTATGCATATAGCATTAGAATCGCACGCTGTCAAGTTAAAATATTTGAATTAATCTTGAATTTTATCATTGAATCGGTAAGTTACGCTGTCAGAAAAATGAATTAATAAATAATAATCCCTCTTTTTTTGTTGTCAAGAATATTTATTTTTTTCCTTGGAATGGATACTTATGCCTCCGTGCTGCTCCCTTGATACTCCGATCGGAATGATCCGGCTGGTTGCCGGCGATCAGGGGCTTTATTCCATCGCGTGGGAGGAGGGCATGATCATCGATCAGGAAACGGACAATCCGTACCTCCTGCTGGCGCGGCAAGAGCTCAGGCAATATTTTGCCGGCGAATTGCAAACCTTTACGGTCCCGATCGATTTTTCCCGTTGGCAGGGTTTTGCGGCGCAGGTCTATACCCTGTTGCGCGCTGTCCCTTACGGGGAAACGATCACTTACGGTGAGCTGGCCCGGCGTGCCGGCCAACCGACTGCCGCTCGCGCCGTCGGCGGGATCATGGCGCGCAATCCCTTGCCGATCATCCTCCCCTGTCATCGGGTGATCGCCGCCAATGGCGCCCTGACCGGGTATTCCGGCGGCGCCGGCATCGCCACCAAGATCTATCTTCTCCAGCATGAAAAGGCGGCGTGAATGGATCTGATTACGACCCATGTCAATGCGGATTTCGATTGTCTCGGGGCGATGGTGGCGGCGCGCCGGCTTTATCCGCAAGCGCTGCTGGTCTTCCCCGGCGCGCAGGAGAAGGGGGTCAGCGCTTACCTGGCGCAGCACGATGAATGCGCCGCCCTCTTCAGCAAGATCCGCGAGGTCGATCTGGCGGCCATCGATCGTTTGATCCTCGTCGATGTCAGTCAACTGGAGCGTATCGGTCCCTTTGCCGAAGTGGCCCGTCGCAGCGGCGTAGAGCTGCATATTTACGATCATCACCCCGGCAAGGAGTCGGAACTTCGTCCGGCACTCGCACGGATCGCCCCAGTCGGGGCGACGGTGACGATCTTCTGCGAACTCTTTCAGGAGAAGGGGATCGTCCCGACGCCGGGTGAAGCGACAACGATGATGCTCGGGCTTTATGAAGATACCGGCAGCCTGCAGTTTACCTCGACCAGCGAGCGCGATTATCTCGCCGCGGCTTTTCTCCTTCGCCATGGCGCCGCGCTCAATGTTGTTGCCGACAATCTCGTGCAAGAGATGACAGCGGATCAGGTCGAACTCCTGCACGCCCTTATTCAGTCCCGACAGGTTCTCAATATCAACGGCATCGACGTCAGTATCGCCCATGCCACTTCGCCCGATTTTATCGGCGATGTCGCAACCCTGGCGCACAAAATCAAGGATATGGAGAGTCTTGACGCGATTGTTCTGGTGATCCGGATGGGGGACCGGATTATTCTCGTCGGCCGTTCGCGGCGCAGCGAAGTGCCGATGAACGATATCCTTGCCGAATTCGGCGGCGGCGGGCACGCCCAGGCCGCCTCGGCCACGGTCCGCAACTTCACCTTGATTCAGGTTCTGGAGATGCTGCCGATGATCTTGACCCGGCACGTCACTCCGCTGTGGCGGGCTGAAGATTTGATGAGCGTCCCGGTCAAGACCGTGGCCAGCGGTGCGACGATTCAGGCAGCGCGTGATTTCCTCACCCGTTACAACGTTAATGCCGCTCCGGTCCTGGCCGGTGGTGCAGTCGTCGGCGTCCTCACCCGGCAGACGGTCGATAAGGCTGCCCAGCATGGACTGGAAAGGACCGTTATCGATGAATTCATGAATCGGGACTTCTTTGCGGTGGCGCCGCAAACTCCGGTCGTCGAACTCAAAGAGTTGATGACCCGCCGCGATCAACGTTTTGTGCCGGTGGTTGAGGGTGGGCGACTGGTCGGCGCCATCACCCGCACCGACCTGTTGCGTCACCTCGTCTCCGGGCAACGCGCTCTGCCGGTGCAGGGGGCGGCGGTGCATGGCGGCGCCCTCTTCACGCGCCGTCCGATCGAACGGATGCTGCGCGACCGCCTCCCGCCGAAAATCATCGAGCTGTTGGAAACGGTCGCCGCGGTCGCCGATCGTTTGTCGGTGGCGGTCTATCTCGTCGGCGGTTTTGTTCGTGATCTCCTGTTGCGCAAAAAGAATTTTGATCTCGATCTCGTCGTCGAAGGGGAGGGGATTGTCTTTGCCGAGGCCCTGGCTGCGGCCTTGGCGGGACGGGTGCGGACCCACGCCAAGTTCGGTACGGCGGTGGTCATCTGTTCCGACCACTTCAAAATCGACGTGGCATCAGCGCGGATGGAGTACTATCTGCAACCGGGGGCGCTCCCCAGTGTCGAGGAGGCTTCCCTCAAACTCGATCTTTACCGCCGCGACTTTACCATAAATACCCTGGCCATCGCCCTGAATCAGGGGCGCTTCGGGGAGTTGTACGATTTCTTTGGCGGTCAGCTCGACCTCGAAAACCGGGTGATCCGGATCCTGCATAATCTCAGCTTTATCGAAGACCCGACCCGGGTCTTTCGCGCCATCCGCTTCGCGCAGCGTCTCGGCTTCAATATCGGTCCTCACACCGAATCGTTGCTGCGCAGTGCGGTACGCCTCGGCTTTGTCGCCAGGATCAGCGGCGCGCGGCTGCGTAACGAGCTCATCACCATTTTGCAGGAAGAAGAACCGCTGCCGATTCTCCGACAGCTTGCGAACTACGGTCTCCTGCCCTATGTGCAAAAGAATCTGGTCTTGACCGAAAAGATGGCCAAGCTCTTTGCGGCGGCGGAACAGACGCTGAACTGGTTTCAACTCTTGTATACCGGTGAAATGATCGAGGCGTGGCAGGTCTACTTCCTTTGTCTGACCTCGCATCTCGATGCTGCGGCGATGGAGGAGATGACCGCGCGGCTGCAGATGCCGGAAGGTCAGCGTCACGACCTGCTTGCCGGCCGCGTTGAGGCGCATGGACTCTTGACCCGCTTGACCCGAAAGAAGAAGCGCGCCCCGGCGCCGCGGTCCAGCGAAATCTTTCACTGGTTTTCGCCCTGCTCGACGACCGTCCTCCTTTATCTCAGTGCCCGCGCTGACGACGACATCCGCCGCATGATCTCCCATTATCTTATTCACCTGCGAACGGTTCATCCGGAATTGAATGGCGACGATCTGCGCAAGCTCGGCTTTGCTCCCGGCCCGATTTATCGGGAGATTCTTGATGCCCTGCGCTTGGCCCGGCTCGATGCTCAGGTGGAGAGTCGCAGCGATGAAATATCTTTTGTGAAAAAACGCTTCGCTTCTGTGCTTTAATATCTTGTGAATTGTTTATGAAGATCTATCGATAAGGGATTAAAGGGACCTATGGAAGACTTTTTTGCCAAACTCTCAATCATGCTCGTCCCGGCTCTGCTCGCCATCACCGCTCATGAAGTGGCGCACGGGCTGGTTGCCGACCACTTTGGCGATCCGACAGCGCGGCTCCTTGGGCGCTTGACGATCAATCCGATCAAGCATCTTGATCTGGTCGGGACGATCACTCTGCTGATCTTCGGTTTTGGCTGGGCCAAACCGGTGCCGGTGACCTTCAGTAATCTGCGCAACCCCCGCCGTGACATGATTCTGGTGGCGCTCGGCGGTCCCATTGCCAACCTGCTGTTGGCGACGCTCTGTGCTCTGGGGCTGCATCTCCTCGGCATGCTGTCGCTGGAATCCCGCTCCCTCGAAGCGATTTCGCTGATGCTCGGCTTCGGCCTTTATATCAATCTCCTCCTTGCCCTCTTTAATCTGTTGCCGATTCCTCCCCTGGATGGCGGGCGGATACTGATGGGACTGTTGCCGCCCCGTCAGGCTTATGCTTTGTCGCGGATTGAACCTTTCGGCTTTTTGCTGGTCATTGTCCTGATCTATTTTACCGGCTTATGGAAAGCGGTGATTGCGCCGATAGTGAATTTCCTCCTGGTTATCTTTGCTGGCCAGCAGGTAGTGGTGGTGGAGCAGGCGATGCGTTTTCTCTTTGGCCGTTGAGATGGCGGCAAAAGTTCTTTTCGCCCCGCGGTAATTCTTGATTGCCGGCGGCGCAACAGGTATAACAGCCAAAACAATTTACCCCCCAATGGTGGTTCATGAGATATTCACGAGTCTATATAGAATCAGTCGGTTATGAGTTGGCGCCGATTGTTGTGACGTCGACGGAGTTGGAACAGCGGTTGAATCCGATGTATGAAGCGCTGCATATTTCTCCGGGGCAACTCGAAACCCTCACCGGCATTCGCGAGCGGCGCTGGTGGAAGCCGAACACGCCGGTCTCCATAGGCGCCATCGCTGCTGCCCGCAAGGCGCTGCAAGGGCGGAATATCACCCCGCAGGATATTGGCGCTGTCATCTATGCCGGCGTCTGCCGCGAGAACTTCGAGCCGGCCACCGCTTGTCCGGTGGCGTCCGCCCTCGGCGTCCACGGCGCTGCCGCAATTTATGATCTTTCCAATGCCTGTCTCGGTATTCTCAACGGCGTCCTCGATATTGCCAACCGCATCGAACTCGGCCAGATCCGCGCCGGGCTGGTTGTGGCTTGCGAAAGCTCCCGCGAGATCAACGAAGTCATGATCAAGAAAATGAACGAAAATCCGAGCATGGAGCTCTTTACCACCTCCCTGGCCACCTTCACCGGTGGTTCGGGGGCGGCGGCGGTCCTTTTGACCGACGGCTCTTTTACCCCGGCGCGGCGGCCCAGACTCCTCGGCGGCGTCAATCTCGCCGAGCCGCAGCATCACAAGCTCTGCCGCTGGGGGATTAAATCCAACTCCGTCGAGAATCACGTCCCCTACATGCAGACCGATGCGGTGGCGGTGATGAAGCATGGCGTCGAACTCGGCAAGCGCACCTGGGATGCGCTGCTGAAGGAGCTGGATCTGACCACCGGGCAGATCGATAAGGTTATCTGTCATCAGGTCGGCAATGCCCACCAGAAGCTGATTTTACAGACGATCGGCGTACCGCTGGAGAAGGACTTCACCACCTACGAATTCCTCGGCAACATGGGGACTGTCTCTTTGCCGGTGACCGCGGCCCTCGCCAAGGAGCGCGACGTCCTCCTCCCTGGCGATATCGTCGGTTTTCTCGGAATCGGCAGCGGCCTCAACTGTCTGATGCTGGGGATCCAATGGTAAAAAAATCCCTTTACCCCTTTTCCGGGCATTATCACGATCTGAACGGTTTGAAGTACCACTACCTTGATGAAGGTCAGGGCGAAACCGTGGTCATGGTCCACGGCAACCCGACCTGGTCCTTTTATTACCGCAATCTCGTCCTTGCCCTGCGTGATAACTACCGGGTGATCGTCCCTGATCACATCGGCTGCGGTCTCTCCGATAAACCGGTCGATTCCGGTTACTCCTTTACCTTGCAGCAGCGCGTCGACGATCTCGAAGCCCTCCTCGAAGCTCTCGGCCTGCGCGAAAAGATCACCCTCGTCCTCCACGATTGGGGGGGGATGATCGGTATGGCCTATGCCTCACGCCACCCCGAGCGCATTGCCCGGCTCGTTATCCTCAACACAAGTGCCTTCCCGCTCCCTGCGGCCAAGAAGTTCCCCCTTGCCCTGCAGATCTGTCGCGATACCCAGCTCGGCGTCTTCCTTGTCCAGGGACTCAATGCCTTTGCCCGCATCGCCGCCCGCGTCGGCTGCAAACGCCATCCCTTGAGTAAAGAGCTGCGCGATGCTTATTGCAGCCCCTACGACACCTGGCACCACCGTATCGCCACCCTCCGTTTTGTCCAGGATATCCCTCTCTCCCCCGACGATCCCGGTTTTGCCCTGATCCAGGAAGTGGCGGACGGACTCCATCGCTTTGCGTCGCTGCCGATGCTGATTTGCTGGGGGGAGCGCGACTTTGTCTTCGACCATCACTTCCGCGACGAATGGCAGCGGCGTTTCCCGGCGGCGGAAGTCCACTCCTACCCCGATTGCGGCCATTATATCCTCGAAGATGCTCAGGAAGAGGTCATCCCGCTGATCCGCGATTTTTTAAGCAGGAATTCGCTTTAAGGGGAGGTCTCCACTCATGGGTAAAAGACTGCCCAAAAACATTCAACAGGCACTGACAGAGACGCAGTCTCGTTTAAGAGCCCTTTATGCCCAGCGGCTTAAGGAGATTATTCTCTTTGGTTCGTATGCGCGGGGCGATTATGCGTCGGGATCGGATATTGACCTCTTGGTCTTGCTCGATCAGATGAACGATACCTGTGCTGAGCGTGAGGGGTATCTACCTCTGGTTTGCGAGCTTTCACTCAAATACGATACGGTCCTGTCGGTTGTGCCGATGGATTTTGACGTCTGGATGACTCAAAAGACGCCATTGATCCTGAATGCCAAACGGGAAGGGGTGAGACTGTGACTGATGGAATGCAAGAGTTGCTGGCCAAGGCGGCACAGAGTATCGATGCTGCTGAACTCTTATTGCGGGACGGGTATGTCGATTTCTCGGCAGGTCGGGCGTATTATGCCATGTTCTATACCATTGAAGCGGTCTTGTTAAGCCGAGACTTATCTTATTCGAAACACTCGGCGGTGATTGCCGCTTTTGGTAAGGAATTCGTTAAGACCGGTGACCTTGATAGTCGTTTCCACCGTTATCTTCTCGATGCTTTTGATCTGCGCAATGCTGGTGATTATGGCCTGATGAATACCGTAAGTGAGGAGCAGGCGGGGCGAGTCATCGCGGAAGCGCGTGAACTGCTTGTTGCCGTCGATGCTTTTTTGCTTGGGGCATGATTTGACTGCGGAACCGACGTCTTTCACCAATATCGCCGCCCACTTGCCGGAGATGGCCCGCCTCCAGCCCGATACAACGGCGCTCTTCTGTCCAGTCGGCCGCAACCCCGATGGCTCTCCCCGCTATACCTGCACCAGCTACCGCCAACTCGACAACGAAAGTGATCGCATCGCCCACGCGCTCGTATCCCTCGGCATCGTCCGTGGCGTCCGCACCGTCCTCATGGTCCCCCCGAGCGAAGAATTCTTTGCCCTGACCTTTGCCCTCTTCAAAGTCGGGGCGATTCCGATCCTCATCGATCCGGGGATGGGGATCAAAAATCTCAAGGTCTGCATTGCCGAGGCCGAGCCGACCGCTTTTGTCGGCATCCCCAAGGCGCACCTCGCCCGCTGTCTCCTGGGTTGGGGGAAGCAAACGATCAAGATCCTCCTCACGATCGGCTCGCTCCGTCTCTGGGGCGGGACAACCCTTTCCTCTACCCTTGCGACCATCCCGACTCCGCGCCCTTATACCATGGCCGCCACCGCCAGCGACGAAACCGCGGCGATCCTCTTTACCAGCGGCAGCACCGGCGTCCCCAAGGGGGCAATCTACAGTCACGGTAACTTCAGCGCCCAGGTCGCGGCGCTGCGCGATCTTTACAAGATTCAGCCCGGCGAGATCGATCTGCCGACCTTCCCCCTCTTTGCCCTCTTTGCCCCGGCCTTGGGGATGACCTCAATCCTGCCGGAGATGGATTTTACCCGGCCGGCGCTCGTCGATCCGCGCATGATCATCACCGCCATCGAGACTTTTCAGATCACCAGCATGTTCGGCTCGCCGGCCCTGATCAATCGGGTCAGCCTTTATGGCCGCGAACAGGGGATCAAACTGCCGAGTCTCAAACGGGTCATCTCCGCCGGCGCGCCGGTGCCGGCGACGGTTCTGGAGCGTTTTGCAACCATGCTCGCCTCCCCGGCGCAGATCTTCACCCCTTACGGTGCCACTGAAGCGTTGCCGGTCTGCTCCATCGGCAGTACCGAGATCCTGGGCGAGACCCGCATTCTCACCGAGCAGGGGCGGGGGGTCTGTATCGGCCGGCCGGTGGCGGGGATTGAGCTGGAGATTATTGCCATCAGTGACGAGCCGATTCCTTGCTGGGATGATGCGCTGAAAGTTCGCCCCGGAGAAATTGGTGAGATTGCCGTCAAGGGGGCACAGGTGACGCGGGGCTATCACAATCGCCCGACCTCGACAGCGCTCGCCAAGATCGTCGACCCGGCCGGCGGTTTCTGGCACCGCATGGGCGATCTCGGCTATCGCGACGAAAAGGGCCGGATCTGGTTCTGCGGCCGCAAGTCGCACCGGGTTGTCACCGAAAACGGACCTCTCTTCACCATCCCCTGCGAAGGGATCTTCAATACCCATCCGGCAGTCTACCGCACGGCCCTGGTCGGCATCGGCCCGGTTGGCAGTCAGCGCCCGGTCCTTTGTGTCGAGCTCGAAGCGGGGATTGCTGCGACGCAGCAGGGGGCGATTGCTGCCGAACTCCGCGTCCTCGGTCAACAGCATCCCCAGACCCAGTCGATCGCAACGATCCTCTTCCATCCCGCCTTCCCCGTCGATATCCGCCATAATGCCAAGATCTTTCGCGAGAAGCTGGCACTGTGGGCCGCTACTCAGGTGGCGAAATGAAGGCGCTGGTCACCGGCGGCGGCGGTTTTCTCGGCAAGGCGATTGTCCGCTTGCTGCGCGCCCGCGGCGATGCCGTTCGTTCCTTTTCGCGCACCTCCCATCCGGAGCTGGCCGTTCTCGGCGTCGAACATTGCTGCGGTGAGCTCCATGATCCGGTGGCGGTCGATGCGGCGGTGGC
The DNA here is from genome assembly GCA_034370465.1 of Desulfuromonadales bacterium. Classification (GTDB taxonomy): domain Bacteria; phylum Desulfobacterota; class Desulfuromonadia; order Desulfuromonadales; family UBA2197; genus UBA2197. The sequence continues at coordinate 9,286 of JAXMLA010000072.1, read as the reverse complement.
CGGCTGCGACATCGTTTATCATGTCGCCGCCAAGGCCGGGATCTGGGGACCCTACGCCGAGTTTTATCAGGCCAACGTCGTCGGGACCCAGAACGTCATCGACGCCTGTCGTCGTCACGGCGTCCGTCGCCTCGTTTATACCAGCTCGCCGAGTGTGGTCTTCGACGGCAGCGACATGGAAGGGGTCGATGAGTCGGTCCCTTATCCGCAGCACTTTCATGCCCCTTATCCGCAGACTAAAGCCGCCGCGGAGATTCTTGTCCTGCGTAGCAATAATTCCGAACTGGCAACCGTCGCCCTGCGTCCGCATCTGATCTGGGGCCCGGAGGATAACCACCTCGTGCCGCGCATCCTTTTCCGTGGTCGCCAGGGGGCGCTGCGTCGCATCGGTTCGCGCCCCTGTCTGGTCGATACCATCTATATCGACAACGCCGCTGCTGCCCATCTCCTTGCGGCCGATGCTCTGGCGATCGGTTCGCAAGTCGCCGGTCGTGCTTACTTCCTTTCCCAGGGGGAACCGATCCCCCTTTGGGAGATGGTCAATCGCATCCTCGCTGCCGGCGGTCTGCCGCCGGTCACCCGCACCATCTCCCCTCGCCTTGCTTATGCCATCGGCTGGACTCTGGAGAAGAGTTACGCGGCACTGCGGATCAAGGGTGAGCCGCGCATGACCCGCTTTGTTGCCCGCGAACTCTCGACCGCGCACTGGTTCGACATCAGCGCTGCCCGCCGCGATTTCGGTTATCAGCCCCTGGTCTCCCTCGAAGCCGGGATGGAGAGCTTGCAAGCGTGGCTGACGCGATGACCCTCTGGCCTGCGCCACCCGCCACACCCTCTTTGCCGCCGGGGGAACTTCACCTCTGGCGCATCCCCCTCACGCCTTCCGCTGAAGAAATTTCCCTCCTCCACACCCTCCTCGCCATCGACGAATTGCAACGCGCCGACCGCTTGCTCGATCGCCGCAAAGCGCAGGAGTTCATCGTCGGCCGCGGCCGCCTGCGCCAGATTCTTGGCTTTTACCTGTCTGCGGATCCAGCCGCCATCGCCTTGACCTGCGGCAAGCACGGCAAGCCGGCGCTGACGAGCAACGCCCTGCAGTTCAACCTGTCCCACTCCGGCGCCTGGGCAGTCGTTGCGCTTCGTGTTGATGCGGCCGTCGGCGTCGATCTCGAAAGGATCGATCCCGCCCTCGATTATGCAGCGTTGGCCGCGCGGTTCTTTACCGCGGCTGAGAATGCACTCCTCCTGGCCGCTCCGGTGGCACAACGCCGGCGGCGATTCTATCGGCTCTGGACGCGCAAGGAAGCGCTGCTCAAAGGGCAGGGGCAGGGGTTTTCGGTGTCAGCAGAGGGCGCAGAGGGGGATTGGCAATGCCAAGCATTCTGGCTAGGGCCGGGATATGTCGGGACCGTGGCTTGCGCAGGAGAGATTCAGACCTTGCGGCGTTGGCAGGGGGGTAAATGAAAGGGGCGGTTCACGAACCGCCCCAGGGATCAGGCCGGAGCCAGAAGTTTGCGCAGTTTTTCCATGGCGTTCTTTTCGAGCTGGCGGACCCGCTCGCGGGTGATACCATATTCATCGGCAACATCCTGCAAGGTGCGCGGCACCTCGGCGAGAATGCGCTCATGGACAATGTGGCGTTCGCGCTCATTGAGGGCCGCCAGGGCAGCAGCGATGGTTGCTTCGCGGCGGGTCTCTTCCTGGCGGCGCATCAGCGCTTCTTCCTGATTCTCCCGCTCATCCGGCAGATGATCAAGAAAGGTCTCCTCCGCCCCTTCAAAACGGGCGAGGTCGAGGGAGCTGTCGCGGCCCGACATGCGGCCACTCATCTCTTCGACGGCGCTGCCGCGTAACTCCAGATGGCGGCCGATCTCTTCAGCATCGGCGTCGCCGGTGAGGTTGCGGATCGCTTCGCGGGCCTGGGAGAGTTTAAAGAAGAGTTTCTTCTGCGCCTGAGTCGTGCCGATCTTGACCAGTGACCAGGAATGAATGATAAAGTTCTGGATGTAGGCGCGAATCCACCAGACCGCATAGGTGATCAGGCGAATGCCGCGCTCGGGGTCGAATTTTTTCACCGCCAGCATCAGGCCGATATTCCCTTCCTGAATCAGGTCAAGGAGGCGCATACCGTAGGAACGGTATTCGTTGGCGATCTTGACGACAAAGCGTAGATGACCACAGGTCAGCTGGTGGGCGGCGTCAATGTCCTGATGATCGCGCCAGCGTCGTGCCAGAGTGGTCTCTTCCTCCCGCGACAGCAAGGGAAGGCGATTGATCTCACTCATGTAACGATCCAGGGTGTCGGGCATCAAGGAAAGTTGCGCTAATTCCATGCTGAAAAACCTCCGTTGGCACTCTTGATGATTGAGTGCTAAATATAGTCAGAGTCCGCAGTTTTTGCAAGGGGGAGAGCGCAATTTTATCGTTTTTTTATGGGGTCTGGTCGCTAGATGGTTAATTCCAAAAACAATTTTCTCCCCTGGATCAAGGCGACAATCCTTGTCCTCATTCTCATCGCCCTCGGCCTTTTGGTCTGGTGGGCGATGCCGCCGGAACTCTTTGATCCCGACTGGATTGCGAATCTTCTCCAAGGAGCAGGGTGGTGGGCGCCTCTGGCCTTTATCCTGTTGCGTGTCGTCGCCATCATGGTCACTGTCGTCCCCAATGCCCCACTCGATATCGCCGGCGGCGCCCTCTTCGGCCCCTTCTGGGGGACGATCTACTCCCTGCTCGGCAGTGAACTCGGCGCGATCGTCTGTTTCCTCCTTGCCCGTTTTCTCGGCCGCGAAGCGATCACCCGCCTGCTCCATCGCGAGATCACCTTTTGCGACCGCATCGCCGACCGCCATCTGATCTTCGTGATCCTCTTTGCCCGTCTCGAACCGATCTTCTCCTTTGCCCTCGTCAGCTACGGCGCCGGCTTGACGCGGATGTCGCTGCAATCTTTTGCTCTGAGTACCCTGGTCGGCATGACCCCCGGCACCATCATTCTCAATTACTACGGCAAGAGTTTCTTCTCCGGTAATATCTTCCTGCAGATCTTCCTTGGCCTTGCCTTTGTCATTCTAATCCTCGTTATTCCCGTCTGGATCAAACGGAGAAATCCCTGGGGCTGGTACGACAAGATGACTGGGCGGGGGAAATGTAAGGATGAATTGTGAAGGTGAAGATAAGGTCAGGACTTTCGTCCTAGCCGTCGGAAGATTGAAAATCCCGGAGAATGTCGTAGAATAGTCATAAACCACCAACCTATCGGGAGGCACCTGCCATGCGGAACATGATTGTCGTGATTACAGCCATTTCTTTTGCTCTTCTTTCCAGCACCGCTTTTGCCGTTTCACCGGGCAAGACCATTGAATTCAAAGGAAGCCCGACCGGCGCGGTGACGTTTGACGGTGAAGTACATAAAAAGGCCGTCTCGAGTTGTAAAGATTGTCACAAGGAAGGACTCTTCCCGAAGATGAAACAGGGAACAGTGAAGATCACCATGCAGGAGATTAATGCCGGCAACCTCTGCGGGGTTTGCCATAACGGGAAAAAAGCTTTTGAAGCTAAGGGAAATTGTGAGCGTTGTCACAAAAAATAGAGCAGGATCAGTTAGATTAAAGACTCGGGGCGAAGCAGCTAAACCTTGCTTCGCCCCTTTTTTGGAGAACCTCATCGAAAAGAATCAGCAACTGAGAGAGACCGAAGAGGGCGTGGTTGTACCGGTGGAGCAGATTGACCCCGTGACGCTGCACAATCTTGTGACTGAATTTGTAACGCGAGAATGGACGGAACTCACGGATGGCGGATCATCGTTGGAGAGTAAGGTCAAGCAGGTTCTTCGCCAGTTAAAAGAGGGGAAGGTTTTGATCGTCTTCGACCTCAAGAGCGAGACCTGCAACCTCGTCCCCAAAGAGAGCCTTTCTAAACAGCTGCTGGAGCAAAGATATGTTTGAGAGCCAGTACAACGAAGAGATGGAGGAGTGAGCATGAACCGGAAACTGGCGCGATCGAAGACTGATAAAATGCTGGGCGGTGTTTGTGGCGGCTTCGCCGAATATTTCGGCTGGCCGTCGTGGGTGGTGCGCTTTGTTTATGTGGTGGTCAGCATCCTCAGCGCGGCTTTCCCCGGCATCCTGATCTATCTCCTCCTTTGGCTGCTGATGCCGTTCAAACAGGACGATTGATTCTTCCCGGCAGAATATGATAATCGATGCGTCGTTCCTCCAGCCGGAGGGTCTGCTCCGCGGGGTGGACTGAATCGTTATCAGGGAAGGAAGCCAGGATGAACCAGCAGCAGCGTCTCAAGACCGCGATTATCGAGGTGGTCGAAAATCAACTGGAGGCCAACGACCCGCCGGAGATCAAGGAGACCCTGGATCGACTTGTGTCCGAAGGCTATTCAAGTCAGGAAAGTAAAGAGCTGATCGGCAATGTCGTGGTTGTCGAAGTCTTTGAGGTCTTGAAGGAAGGCAAACCTTTTGACCTTGATCGTTATGTCGCCGCCCTGCGGCGTCTCCCGGAAATCCCGCCGCTGCCGACCAAGTGAAATCCCCCGGCAATAAAAAACGCCCTTTTCAGAACGGAGTCAATTTTGGATAATAATGATGTCTTACGGCGGATCCGCTTTATTTTCGATTTCAGTGATTCGTCGATGATTGCGCTCTTTGCACTGGCGGATTTTCCGGTCACCCGCGAACAGATCAGTGCCTGGCTGAAGAAAGAGGGAGATCCGGCGGGACAACCGTGCAGCGACACCGAGCTGGCAATCTTCCTCAATGGTTTGATTATCGATAAGCGCGGCAAAAAAGAAGGGGCGCAGCCGCCCCCGGAGCGTCGCCTGAATAACAACATCATCTTCCGGAAGCTAAAGATCGCGCTGAATCTGCAAGCCGAAGAGATTCTGGAAATCATGGCGCTGGTAAAGGTGAAGATCAGCAAGCACGAATTGAGTGCGTTCTTCCGCGCCCCCGGTCACAATCACTACCGCGAGTGTAACGATCAGATGTTGCGCAATTTCCTGCGGGGCTTGCAGTTGAAATTTCGCGGTGATCTCATCGAGGCGGAAGCGGCTTCTTGAGAAGAAGTTCCGGGAAGGACCCCCGAAAAAATCAGCTTGACAGCAGCAAGGTCTCCACGGTATACAGACCACCGTTTTCGGGTCATCCCGATTCTTGAGCAATCCTTGGCGGTGTAGCTCAGTTGGTTAGAGCATGCGGCTCATATCCGCAGTGTCCGGAGTTCGAATCTCTGCACCGCCACCATTTAATAATAGCCCCCTCTGTCCCCAGAGGGGGCTATTTGCTTAGCGGCGAAAATGGCACCCTCCCGGCTGGTCGATAATTTTTTGCAGCAACTCCAGGCTGATGGGCTGATTCGCTCGTCGGAACGGATCCTTGTGGCCCTCTCCGGCGGCAGCGATTCCGTGGCCCTCCTTCATCTCCTCCGTGCCATTGCCCCCTCCTTGCAGCTCACCCTTTTTGCCGCTCACCTCGATCACGCCATCCGCCCGCAAAGTGGCGATGATGTCGATTTTGTCCGTGCCCTCTGTGGCCGGCTGAATATTCCGCTCCTCTACGAGCGGGTCGATGTCCCGGCCCTGGCGGCGGACAAGAAGGTCGGGCTGGAAGAGGCGGGGCGCCTGGCGCGGCAGGACTTTTTGCAGAAGAGCGCGGAGCAATCCGACTGTACAGGGATCGCCCTTGGCCATCATCGCGGCGATCAGGCGGAGACGATCCTCCATCATCTCGGCCGGGGGTGCGGATTGCACGGTCTGGCCGGCATGCGCCGTCGGCGCGGGCTCTTTATCCGTCCCCTTTTGTCCTACAGCAAGGCGGAGCTGCTGGATTACCTCGCCGAAATCGGCGCCGAATTTGTGGTCGATGCCAGCAACGATGAACTGAATTTTACCCGTAACCGCATTCGCCATCAGCTCTTGCCCTGCTTTGCGACCCTCAATCCGCGCATTGAGGAGACGCTGTCTTCTCTTTCCGGTTTGGCGGCACAGGAAGATGATTACTGGCAGGGGGAGACCAAGCGCCTTGCTGCTCATTTGGTCCAAACTGACGGCGCTAGCGTGCGCCTCAGCGTGACCGATCTTTTCCTCCTCCATCCGGCGCCGCGTTATCGCCTCCTGCATGGTCTCCTCACCCCCTTTGCGCAACAAGCGGCGAAGGAGGTCAGCCGCCGCCACGTTGCAACTCTCGATGGCCTCCTGCTTTCGCGCGCACCGCAAGGGGAGGTGCATCTTGCCGGCGTCCGGGCGATCCGGCGCTATGATCAACTCACGCTGTCGCCGTCGTCGTTGCCCTCTGTCGCCCCTTGGCGTTTGGAGATTTCCGGGCCGGGTCTCTATCCCTTGCCGTCCGACGGTGCTTTGCGCATTGAGTTTGGTTCAGCCTGGGACGGCGCGAGCGGGGAGGGAGTGGAATTTGCCGCAGAAGCTCTGGCCTTCCCCTGGATAGTACGGACGGTGCAGCCGGGAGATCGTTTACGATTGGCGGGAATGGCCGGGCGCAAGCGCCTCAAGGAGTTGCTGATGGAGGAGAAAATCCCCTTGGAGGAGCGCCGCAAGCTCTGCGTCCTTGAAAAAGAGCAGATCCTCTGGGTCGTCGGCTTGAGGCGCTCGGGGCTTTGTCTCCCTGCGATTGGCCAGTCTTTCTGGCGGGTTGTTTACATGCCGCCTAATTCAGGTAAAATCCCTTAAATGCCTTGAGTGTCCCTTCTTCTTGTGGTAAATATCACAGAATTTATCACATCCGCAGTCGCGCTTCGATTGTGGAAAATTATCCTGTACGGGGGTTCCCTTGAATCAATTCTATAAAAATCTTGCACTTTGGCTGGTCATTCTTTTGGTGATGATCCTCCTTTACGACATGGTCGCCAATAAAAAGCAGGAACTCAAGGTTCTGCCTTATTCCGACTTTGTGACCGCGGTGACCGAAGGTCAGGTCAAGGAGGTCGTTATTCAGGGGCCGAATGTCGAAGGGAAGATGCTCGATAATACCTCCTTCAAGACCTACGCACCGAATGATCTCGGGCTGATTCCCGATCTGCGCGCCAAAGGGGTGACGATTAATGCCCGCCCTGAGGACGATCGCGGTATCTGGTTCACCCTGCTGATCTCCTGGGGGCCGATTCTGCTGCTGATCGGCGTCTGGATCTTCTTTATGCGCCAGATGCAATCGGGCGGCGGTAAGGCGATGAGCTTTGGCAAGAGCCGCGCCAAACTCCTCACCGAGAGCGATGGCACGGTGACGTTCAAGGATGTTGCCGGTATCGACGAAGCCAAGGAAGAGCTCGAAGAGATCGTTGCTTTCCTCAAAGACCCGAAGAAGTTCTCCCGGCTTGGCGGCCGGATTCCGAAAGGCGTCCTGCTCGTCGGCTCACCGGGTACCGGTAAGACCCTCCTCGCCCGGGCGATAGCCGGTGAAGCCGGAGTTCCTTTCTACTCGATTTCCGGTTCGGACTTCGTCGAGATGTTTGTCGGCGTCGGCGCTTCGCGGGTGCGCGATCTCTTTGTCCAGGGGAAGAAGAACGCCCCCTGTATCATCTTTATCGATGAGATCGACGCGGTTGGCCGGCATCGCGGCGCCGGTCTGGGCGGCGGCCACGATGAGCGCGAACAGACCCTCAATCAGTTGCTCGTCGAGATGGATGGTTTTGAGTCGAACGAAGGGGTCATTCTCATCGCCGCCACCAACCGTCCCGATGTTCTTGATCCGGCTCTGCTCCGTCCCGGCCGTTTCGATCGGCAGGTGGTTGTCCCCCGTCCCGATGTCAAGGGGCGGCGGATGATCCTTGATGTCCATGCCCGCAAGGTGCCGGTGGCTGATGATGTCAATCTCGAAGTCCTCGCCAAGGGGACGCCCGGTTTCTCCGGGGCTGACCTCGCCAATCTGGTGAATGAAGCGGCGCTTCTGGCGGCCCGCGCCGACAAGAATCAGGTCAACATGAACGATTTCGAGTTGGCCAAGGATAAAGTCATGATGGGGGCGGAGCGACGCTCCATGGTCATTACCGACAAGGACAAGAAGGTCACTGCTTACCACGAAGCCGGTCATGCACTGGTTGCCTTCCTGATCCCCGGTTCGGATCCGGTTCACAAGGTTTCAATTATCCCGCGTGGTCGTGCCCTCGGCGTGACCATGTATCTCCCCCTGGAAGAGAAGTACAATGAGAATCGTGAAGGGTTGAACACGATGATCAGCGCCCTCCTCGGCGGGCGCGTGGCCGAAGAGCTGACCTTCTCGACGATTACCAGCGGCGCGTCCAATGATATTGAGCGGGCAACGAATATCGCCAGAAAAATGGTTTGTGAATGGGGGATGAGCGATAAAATCGGGCCCCTCTCTTTTGGCGAGAAAGAGGGCGAAGTCTTCCTTGGTCGCGACATGGGTCACATGAAGAATTACAGCGAATCGACGGCGGTTGAGATCGACATGGAGATTCGCCGTATCGTTACCGAAAATCATCAGCGCACCCGGAAGCTGCTGACCGAGCATCAGGACGCGCTGATCCGTATCGGTGAAGCTCTCCTTGAGAAGGAGACGCTGGATGGCGCTGAAGTGCGCCGACTGGTCTTCAATGAAGAAGCGGTCGCAGAAGTGCCTGTCGAAAGCGCTGCTGCCGTGGTTGTTGAAGAAGGGACGACGACCGGGGCATGATCAGGCGTCTGGTCGGGAGACGCGCTTCCCTGAGGCTCGACCGGCCACGGATCATGGGGATTCTCAATGTCACCCCGGATTCTTTTTCGGACGGGGGACAATTTCAGCAGGTAGATCGTGCTCTGCGCCGCGCCGAGGAGATGGTGGCTGAAGGCGCTGACCTCATTGATGTCGGCGGCGAAAGCACCCGACCCGGAGCGGCGCTTGTCTCTGCGTCAGAGGAGCTGGAGCGGATCGTGCCGGTGATTGCCGCCATTCACGCGCGCCTCGATATCCCTCTCTCCGTCGATACGAACAAGGCAACCGTCGCGGCGGCAGCTTTGGAAAGCGGTGCTGATTGGATCAATGACGTCAGCGGATTGACCTTTGATGCCGGGATGGCATCAGTCGTTGCCACTCACGATGGCGGCCTCTTTGTGATGCACACGCGCGGCAGCCCGGCACAGATGCAGCAGAACACTCACTACGATGATATCGTCGCCGAGGTGCTGGCGGAACTCAAGGTTTCAATTGCCAGCGCCCTGAACGCCGGCATACCGGCCGAACGGCTGGCGATCGATCCCGGCATCGGTTTTGCCAAGGATCTTGCCGGTAACCTCGAATTACTGCGCCGTCTCGATGAATTCAAGGTGCTC
>JAXMLA010000071.1:0-1645 GCA_034370465.1 Desulfuromonadales bacterium | reverse complement strand
ATTCAGGTGGTTCCCTTTACCTCCGGCCGTGTTGAAGATGTTTTGTCGGCCTGGTTGGCCGGTCGGTTGCCGGGTCCGGATTTGAGCATGCCGGGATGCGGTGGCCGAAGACGGATTCGGGGCCGGGGGCCTGTGGACAGGCGAAAAGAGGGTGTCGGTCGACAGGACAATGAAAGAAAGGGATGATAGATGAAAATGGCAATTACAGCGACAGGCAAGGATCTGACGAGCCAGGTGGATCCGCGGTTCGGCCGCGCGAAGTATTTCATCGTGATGGACACGGAGACCCATGCGTGGACGGCTCATGACAATGAGCAAAATCTGAATGCTGCGCAAGGAGCCGGAATCCAGTCGGCCGAGACAGTCTCCCGCCTTGGCGTGGAGTGTGTTGTCACTGGAAATGCGGGGCCCAAAGCTTTCCGCACGTTGAATGCGGCCGGGATTCGAGTTTATCTCTGTGGCCCCCTGCCCATTTCAGAAGCCGTCCAGAGCTTCAAGGCGGGAGGCCTGCGGGAGGCGACGGCCGCCAATGTCGAAGGACATTGGGCGTGAATCGTCGTTGGTCGGCTTGGGCCGTCCCGGGGACAGAATTTTGGAGCAAGCCAAGGGGTGGGGGTAGGGAAGCCGGTTGAGACGATGGCGCCGACAGGAGTTGGCGCCCGGTCGGAATCGAATGCACGAAAAAAGAAAGGGTATAGTCATGCCAAGAAAAGATGGAACTGGACCGGGTGGAAAAGGGGCAGGAACGGGTCGTGGACTCGGTCCTTGCGGGGGTGGTCAGCAACAAGACCCCTCAGCGGGCGCCGGGAAAGGGCAAGGTCAGGGGGGTGTCGGTCGGGGGCTCGGCCGGGGTCCCGGTATGGGGCGCGGAGGTCGCGGACCCGGTCGTGGCGCGGGCGGCGGCTTGGGTCGGGCGGGTTGAAATCAAGAATAAAGAAAGGCGGAACCAAATGCCGGCAAGAAATGGAACAGGGCCGATGGGCTTGGGCCCTCTGTCAGGTCGAGGGATGGGATACTGTGCAGGAGTCGTGACTCCGGGAACCATGACCCTGGGATCGGGTCGTGGATGGGGTCGAGGATCCCGTGGTTGCGGCATGGGCGGCGGGGGGCGCGGATGGCGCAATCGTTTCATTGCCACAGGACTGGCCGGGTGGCAGCGGGCGGCCACGGGATGGCCGATGAACGCGGGAGCGTCTCCAGTTATGTCTGTGCCGACACGAGAACAGGAACTGGCTGCGCTGAAAAATCAGGCGGCGAATCTGGAAACCGCCATGGGTGAGATTCGTAAGCGGATTCAGGAATTCGAAATAGAATAAACGGAACAGCTCAATGGACGGATGACAGGTGGTCCGAGCCTACAAGGGAAGACTCTGGATTGAAGTTTTCTTGATCCGTGGAATGAACGCGGACGTCGAGGCTGTGAAGAAAATGGCCGGACTCGCCGCAACCCTCAATCCCGAAGCCATTCATATCAACACCGCGGTTCGCCCGCCCGCCGAAGCGTTTGCCTGCGCGGTGCCGCGCACGGAAATGGAATCTCTCGCACTAAGATTTTCGCCTGTCGCGACGGTGATTGCCGAATATTCTCCCGAAGCGTCTGCGGCGATCGCGATCAACGAGGACACGATTCTGACTCTGCTTAAAC
>JAXMLA010000070.1:0-1725 GCA_034370465.1 Desulfuromonadales bacterium | reverse complement strand
CTGTCGCTGGGCACTTCAAAACCAGCCACGAGAGTGCGATTCAAAAAGCGGTGGCCAATGCTGTAGATATGATTCGCAGTCACCAGGTTGACCGTTACAGATCGGATGAAGCCGATGTCGCCGATCGCGCCGGCGGGGGCTCGGGTCTGCTCGGGGGGGGGGATCCGTCCGTTGCGGCCATTAGCAGTCAGGTTTTTCGGTTCAACGTTGTCATGCCCGACGATTCAGCTCTGCTATGTTTTTTATGGCAGGGACCGAGTGTTCAAATCAGGGAACGGCGTCGTTGAGGGGCGAGCGTTAGCGCGTACCCTCAGACGGCTTGGAACTCCGGTTCTGTTCTTGCTGCAAGAGGGCATCGAGAAAGTCCTTCACGGCCTTGAAGTGCTTATGCTCATTCGAGCCCGGCTGCTGGACCCATGCAAGAACCGTATTCTTGATGAGCTCTGCCTCCTCAGGTCCGGGTCTTCTCCACTCTCTTTTTCTATCGTCCCAGATCACCAGGTACATGGCCCAAATCCGGGCGCCCGTGACCGAGAGGTCTTCGCCAAAGCGCAAGACGGTTCCATCGTGGAGCCGAAATCGGTATTCCGTTTCCGCCTGGCCTGACGGCCACCCGCAGTATTCAAGGACTATCATCCTATCGTTCCAGCAGTGTTATTGGCGACTTCGGTTTCCCTTGGCTTTCCTTTTATGCTCGAACATTGCGCCCATGAATATCCTTCCGTCAAATTAATAACGTGTCGTTCTCAAGGATATTTGCCGGGGATCGCCTGCTTTCCGATTAGCCACGAAGTGGGCTATATGCAGAAGAGCCCCCCCAGATGAGTTATTGCGTTCAGGCGTGTATTTTGTTATCAGGTCAGCCATGAAATCGCCCAGCCAACGAGCCATTGCGAAGAAAGCGAATGTTAGCCTGGCGTCCGTGTCTTTCGCGCTCGGCAGTAATCAGAGTAATCAGGAAAAGCTGTCCAAGGCAACGCGGGACCGGATCCTGAAGACGGCAGCCGAAATGGGATACCAGTCCAATCCGCTGATTTCCACATGGATGGCGGGGTTGCGATCCGGCCGCGCGAGTCCCCCGAAAGCTACGCTCGGTTGGATCAATGATTATCCCGACCGGGACTGGTGGAATAGCGGTCCCTATAATCGAACTCTCCGGGAGAGCGCCATTGAGCGGGCACGGGAATTGGGCTACACGCTTGAGGACATCTGGCTCCCGGACATGGCCGGCGTCGCCCCCGAGGCCTATGTGAGCAAATGCATCCCTATTCTCCGCGAACGGGGGATCTCAGGCGTGCTCCTGCCGCACCTGGATTACGCGGCTCGCGCTGAAGTGGAGTGGCCCGATTGCGCGGTGGTTGTCATTGGCAAACCTGAACGCCTGCATCCCCACCTCCATGAGACGAGGCAGCAGCCCGACGCCCGGCAGACCCTGATACATCACCAAGTCAATTCGGACTTCTTTCACAACGCCGCGCTCGCCTATCGGAGCCTGGCGACAGCGGGCTATCGCCGAGTCGGCCTGACGATTTCACTTGATCACGATATGGCTTCGGGCCTGTTGATCTCAAGCGCCGTCGAAACTGAGACCCGGCTGATGGCGCCGGACCGTCAGGTGCCGGTTTTTCGGCATAAGACTCCATTGGAATTTGAAGGACTGGACGCCTGGATCCGGAAATGCCGGCCGGATGCGATTCTGGCGGTTCAGGCGGAAACCAGAAAAGA
>JAXMLA010000069.1:0-2981 GCA_034370465.1 Desulfuromonadales bacterium | reverse complement strand
CCCTTACTCAACCGGTGCCGGCAACAGGGCTTCATCATCACGGCCGGCGATATCGGTGGCTTGCGGCCGATAGATCTCCTCTTCGCGAATCGGCTTTTTGGCGAGAAATTCCGGAGTGAGATACTGAAACTCGTGAATCATGCCGTTCATCAGGTCAGCGACCCACAACGTGTCGTTGGCATCGACATCGAGACCGGCGGGGAAATTGAACCCGCCGGGGGAGATTCCTTCGCCTTTATAGACATAGCGGGCCCCGATGGTGAGGAGATATTCCCCCTCCGTGCTGAAGATAACGATCTTGTGCTGACTGGCGTCAGAGATATAAACATGCCCGGCGGGGCTGACCGCAATCCCTTTGGGGACCGAGAAGGAGCCGCGCGCGGTGCCGCGTTCGCCGAAGCTGCGCATGGAGGTGCCGTCGGGAGTCAGCACCTGAATCCGGGCATTCATGGTATCGACGACATAAAGGTTGCCATCGGCATCGAGATCGAGGTCACCGGGGTAGTTGAACTCGCCAGGGGCAGTCCCACGCCTGCCGATCGTGTCGAGAAATTGCCCGGCGAGATCGTAAAGGCGGATCTGGTGTTGCGGCGCATCGGTGACGTAAATCCGGTTACGTGACCGATCGATGGCAAAAGAAGCGGCCCGGCCGACGCCGGGGAGCTTGATCTCGGGCAGCGGGGATTCATCGGCGGCAAAACGGAGAAGGGCTCCCTTGGTGCTGCTGAGGATCCAGATTTCGCCGCGGCTATCGATAAGAACCTTTTGCGGCCCGCCGACAGCCGCAGCGAGTTGCCGGTATTTATGATTGGCGATATCAAAGACATGAATAATACCGCCGACAAAATCGACGGCAAAGAAACGGCCCTTGCCGTCGGAAGCAACGGAGTAGGGCTGAACAATCAGCCGCTCCGGGGGTTTGCGTCCGAGGATGGCATGTTCCAGGCGGCGATCGACGCCGCGCTGCAGGTCATCGTCACTGAAATAGAAGTTGATATATTCGATCTTTGCTTCCGCGGGGGGGGGCGGCCAGAAGAAGCGCGGCCGCTGCTCCTTAACTAGGGGGCCGCAGCCGCTCAGGATCACAAGGGCGACGGCAAAAAGGAAGAAGCGGAGTTTCATCGGTAGCTCACCGGCCGAATGCGATCATAACTCTTCGGCTTGTGGCAGCCGACAATACAGGTACCGCCGGACTCGGTGACTTGCAGATAGATCGGCACATTCCACTTCCCAAAACTCGGGGAGATTGAGCGCACAAGGCGCTCCTGATCGGCTCCGTGCACACTGTGACAGACCCGGCAGGTGCGCCCTTTTTCGGTCTTGTTGATATGGAGCTCATGAAGATTCTTGTCGCCATTACTGAATCGGGTCTGCGTTGTCCGCGTATATTCGGCGAGCCCTTTGGGATGACAGCTGAAACAGAGGGCATATCGGCCGGCATCATAACCGGCATAGAAACTCTGCGGATAAGCGGCATTAAGCAAGGGACTGACGGCGGCGCCATGCGGGTTATGGCAGGAAACACAATCGCCGTCCTTGACCGGCTGATGCTGCGATTTGGCGGTGGCAATCGTCGCCTTGATGGTGTCGTGACAACCAAGACAGAGGGCTCCCTGCGCGTCGATGAGCATCTTGCTGCGGCCGTTGCCGTGCGGGTCGTGACAGGAAGCACAGCCGCCGTCGGTGATAGCACCATGCTTCGACACAGCGGTTGCCGCCAGCTTGGCAACATCAGCGTGACAGCTGGCGCACAACTTGTCTCCCCGCGCCGGCAGCATCCCTTTTTCGGCGCCGCTGTGGGGTTTATGACAGTTGATACAGGCATCGGCGACAATAGGATGGACATTATTGGTCTTCTTGAGTTTGGCTTTATCATCATGACAGGTGAAGCAGAGGTCGTTGCCGGCGGCGACCAGCTGGTTTTTGCTGTTGCTGGCGTGGACATCGTGACAGGCCTGACAATCGTCAATCGCCGGCGGATGTTTGACCTTCTCCGTCGCCATCGGATCGTGACATTCAGCGCAGAGCGGCGCGCCGGTCTTGGCCAGGAGACCTTTTTTAGGGGCGGCGTGCGCGGCGTGACAGCTCAGGCAATCGCCTTCTTTCACCGGCGTATGGACCGCACTCTTGCCCTTGCTTTTGCTGTCATGACACTCATTACAGAGAGCCGGGACGGCGGCCTTCAACAGCCCTTTGAGGGGGGAACCGTGCGGGGTGTGGCAGGCCGTGCAGTCGCCATCGGCCACCGGCGGATGAACAACCGGGAAGGCCTTCCCTTTACGATCTTTGCTCTTGCTGTCGTGGCATTGCTCGCACAGGGCGGCGCCGGCGGCAATAGTCAACTTGGCGGACTTGCTGGCATGGGGATTGTGGCAGCTGAGGCAGTCCCCCTCCCCCACCGGCGCGTGGATCACTTTGGCGCCTTGCAGCAAGCCATCGTGACACTGGGCGCAAAGCGCCTGTCCGGTAGCTAGGAGGAGTTTGGGTTTATCGCCGGCGTGCGGCGTGTGGCAGGCGGTACAGCCGTCGTCGGCAATGATCTGATGGACACTCTTCATCCCTTTGCCGGGATCGTCGTGACATCCGGTACAAAGGGCGCTCCCCTTGGCGCTGAGAAGTTTGCGGTTTTTGCTCAGGTGCGGATTATGGCAGCTGGTACAGCCGTCATCCAGAGCGGGATGGACCAGCTTTTTGCCTTTGCTCACGCTGTCATGACACTGCTCGCAGAGGGCGGCGCCGTCGGCAGAGAGCTTGAAACCCCCCTTTTTACCGGGGTGGGAAATGCCGCTTGCTTCGTGACAGGACGAACAATCACCACCAGCTACCGGGTCGTGCAGGGTCACCCCTTTGGCCGCGTTCATCGTCGCGTGACATTTCGTTGTCACACAACTCTCTGCCGCAGCCAGAGGGAGCGCTGTCACCGCCAGGAAGCTGATCCCGAGTAAGATCGCTCTGAACATTTTCATTGCCAACTCGTCTCC
>JAXMLA010000068.1:0-2865 GCA_034370465.1 Desulfuromonadales bacterium | reverse complement strand
TCTCAACGGTTCAACTCAATACCAAAGAGGAGGCCCCAATGACCTGCAAATTCTCAATCTGTTCCAACCGCATGCGAAGCATATCCGAACGGTACAGTTGGTCGGATCACCGCCTGGCACGTGATGGTCTAACCAGCGAGGCCCTGATTGCAGGGGTGGCTCGCGGCAGGGTGGCAAACGTTTTCTCATCCATGCCCCTGAAAATGATCTTCAAGCAGATTGAGGGAGCCACGCCATGATCGACTACGAAACCTTTGCCCGCATCAAGAACCTTCATGAGCAAAAGGGGCTTGAGCCGACCCAGATCGCCCGTGAACTCGCCCTGGATCTGCGCACCGTCACCCGCTGGCTGACAGAGAAACGGTTCCACTCCCGCAATTCCGGTGTCCGGCCAAGCAAGCTCGATCCCTTCAAAGGCTCGATTCTCCGGCTGCTCGAAGCTCATCCCTACACGGCCCAGCAGGTCTTGCAACGGATCAAGGAGGAAGGATTTGACGGCAGGTACTCGATTGTTAAACGCTATGTCCACAAGGTCAGGCCCACCCGCAAGTCGGCTTACCTGACCCTAGCCTATGCTCCAGGTGAATGCGCACAGGTAGATTGGGGCTATTATGGCTCAATCCGGGTGGGGGAAACCTCGCGCCGCTTGAGTTTTTTCGTCATGGTCCTGTGCTACAGCCGCCAGATGTATGTCGAGTTCACCGTTTCCCAAACCATGGAGCATTTCCTGGCCTGCCATGCCAACGCCTTTACTGCCTTTGGCGGGGTGCCTGCCAGGATCATGATCGACAATCTGAAAAGCGCGGTCTTGCAACGTCCTCTGGGGCAGGCCCCGGTTTTCAATCCCCGATATCTCGATTATGCCCGGCATCATGGCTTCACCATTACCGCCTGTGGCGTACGCAAGGCCAATGAAAAAGGGCGGGTAGAAAATGGAGTCGGCTATATTAAAAAGAATTTCCTTGCCGGCTTAGAGTTGCCTGATTTCAGGGCATTGGCGCCTGCCCTCACACTCTGGCTGGATACCGTGGCCAATGTGCGTATCCACGGCGAGACCCGAAAGAAACCCGTTGAGATGCTGATAGAGGAGCGGCCACATCTTCTGCCCCTGCCTGCCAATCTCTACGATATCGGCACTGTCGCCCAGGTCCGGGCCTCTTCGCAGTTTCGCGTTGCCCTTGATTCCAACCGTTACTCTGTCCCGGCCCGTTACGCCGGCGCCAAACTTACCATGAAAATCTACCCCGACCGGCTCTGTTTCTATCATGAAGCCAATCTCATCGCCAGGCATGCCCGCTCTTATGAGCGGAATCACGATTTTGAGGATCCTGATCACCCCAGGGAACTCATCGCCCAACGAAAAAAAGCCAACGACCAGAAACTCTTCTCCCGATTCCTGGCCCTGTCGCCCCGTGCCATCGGCTATTTCCGCGAACTCGACACCCGTCATCTCAATGCCGGCCATCATGTGCGCAAGATCCTCGCTCTGGCCGATATCCACGGAGACGACGCCGTTAGCATGGCCATAGATGATGCCCTGAAACTTCATGCCGCAGGCGCAGATTACATCGCCAATATCCTTGCATGCCGCGCCCGCAAACTCCCGGAACCTGGCCCACTGCACCTCACCCGGCGTTCAGACTTGCTCGACATCACGATTCAGGGGCCAGATCTCTCCATCTATGACCGTAAATCTGCATCAAAAAAGGAGCCTGCAGCATGACCGCTAAAACCATGGCCCTGCCGTTCAATATTCCCATCAACCAATTGCAGACCGACCTTATCCTGCTTGGCCTTCCCTTCATGGCTGAGCACCACCCAGACCTTGCCAACCGCGTCACCCGCGATGGTTTGGGCCATGTCGATTATCTCGCCAAACTCACCGAAGGCGAACTGCATCTCCGGCGTGATCGCGCCACCCTCCGGCGCGTCAGAAATGCCCGCTTCCCGGTCATCAAGACCCTTGATCAGTTCTCCTGGAATTGGCCGAAATCAATCAACCGCATGGCAGTCCAAAATCTCTTCCATCTCCAGTTTCACAAGGAGAATGCCAACATTATCTTCCTCGGCGCAGTTGGACTGGGCAAGACCCATCTCGCTACTGCACTCGGCTATGCCGCCTGTCTTGCCGGGAAATCGGTGCTCTTCTCCACCGCTGTCGACGCTATCAATACCCTCGCTGCCGCCCAGGCCGCAAACCGTCTCAAAGTGGAACTGAAAAAATACCTCTCCCCCTCACTGCTGATCCTCGACGAACTCGGCTATCTGCCCATTGACAAACTTGGCGCCGATCTCCTCTTTCAGATCATCAGTCAACGCTATGAACGGGGCTCAATCATCATTACTTCCAACCGGGCCTTCAAACAATGGCCAGAGATCTTCAACAACGACAGCATGCTCACTTCAGCCATTCTTGACCGCCTCCTCCATCACGCCGAAACCATGATCATTGAAGGCAAAAGCTATCGCATGAAAGACCAGATCGACCAATAACTCGTTCATCCTGCGCCGCCGACCCCAAAAAATGGATGGGGCGGCGGTTTTGACCAAATAGAATTAAATGCATTTTCAACAGGCCGCATTTGCTACATTTTTACGAGGCCGCTGACAGATTATGAGCTCTCTTGTTCCTTGAACTCTGCTAGGGCGACCAACGCACGGCTGCAAAGCCAACAACTGAGAGCTATCCCAAACTCGCTGGGCCACCTTCCTGGCAGCAATCGGGTTGTCTCCGGCAAGATACTCAACCGCATCATCGAGATTGATCAGGGCTTTCCTGGTCCACTTAACCTGCATCGACGCCCCACTTATTGAAGGCGCTTTTTACTTCTGTATCAAGAGCGACATCGCCTCGTTCTACCTCGC
>JAXMLA010000067.1:0-43642 GCA_034370465.1 Desulfuromonadales bacterium | reverse complement strand
CTTTTTGCCGATGCCAGGAAGTTTTTCAAGTTCCTTCGCAGAAGCGGTATTGACATTGGTTAAGTTGGCAACGGCGGCCGACTCTTTGCCAGCAGGTGCTGCAGCGCTGACCGGTTGCTCGGCCAGCAGTGGTGACGCGGTACAGGTCATGCTTGCGATCGCAACGAGAATAAGTAGAAACCTTTTCATTTTTCCCTCCGTAAACAGTATGCGTTGATGGTGAATGGATTCCTGTGTAGGTGCCGATAGCTTCCCCTCCCTCGTCCGATATTCGGGTCTGTTTAGACCCGGCCGGGGCATCCCGTTAACAGAAATTCATACGGCATGTTCTGCCGATTGCGAATGGTTATTGAATTAGCATGGCAGGCAAAGATCGTCAACTGATTTTAAACTTTCCCGCCCTGCTTTTCTGGCCCAAAAGGGAAATATCCGTGAGGGAAAACTGTAATTATTTCGATATTTTGTTGGCTTTGATTGGTCATTTTCCTTGCTTGACAGCCTCTTCCCGCTGTGCTATTTTTGCAAAAATTTTTCATGTTTTCAGTAGGTTGTGTTATAAGTCGCTGTTGTAAGCAGGAACCGCGGCGCTCATGAACTGATTATGTCGCTACGTCGGCCGAGGAGACTTTGAATGAAGAAGAAGCTGTTGCTTGCGGATGACAGTGTAACAATTCAAAAGGTGGTTCAAATTACGTTTTCGCATGATGATTACGATTTGACCGTTGTAGATAATGGTGACATCGCTTACGAAAAGGCCCGTGCGCAACGACCTGATCTTATTCTTGCCGATGTCTTTATGCCGGGCAAGAATGGTTATGAACTCTGTGCTGCCGTTAAGAATGATCCGAACCTGACGAATGTTCCGGTCCTTTTGTTGACCGGGACGTTCGAACCCTTCGATGAAGCGAAAGCCCGGTCGGTGGGGGCCGATCGCTGGATTGCCAAGCCCTTTGAGTCGCAGGCGTTGATCGCCTGTGTTGAAGAACTCTTGACGCAGGCGGTGCAAGCGCCGGTCACTGCGCCTCAGGTCGCGATGCCGACGCCGGTCCCTGTTACTTCTCCTGCTCCTGCCGAGGTGGCTCTGCCAGACCTTTCCAGCGATCTGCCCGATGATATCTGGGGGAGTGAGTTTGTCGCTGAGGAAGTTGTCAGTAATGATGCGTTCCCCCCGCTTGATCCCTTTGCGGCGACGAGTCAGGATGATTTGTGGGATGTCAGCGGCTTTGAGTCAGAATCACCGATAGCGGGTGGCGAGACCGACGATCTTTGGGGTAACTTTGATGCGCCGCCCGCGGTCGACCTGTCCCCTGCACCGGCGGTTATGGGCGGGTCAGATGATTCCTGGGAGAGTGAGAACTTTTCTTCATCCTTTGCCGACGATGATGCCAATGTCCCTGCGGCTTTTGATCTCAGCGTCGAAGAAGTGCCGCTTGCCGACGAAGTAGAGATTCTCGAAGAGATCGATCTTCTTGAACCGATGGCGAATGAATCTGCCGATGTTTTGCGGGAAGACTCTTTTGCCGTGGAGAATTTTCCCTTTGCTGAAGAGATGGCGGAAGCTGAAGAGGTTGGGGTTGCAGATGTCCGGAGCGAACCGGTTCCGACGCCCCCGATTGCCACGCCCCTGCCGCTCTCTCCGGGTCCTGTCGCGCCACCCGTTGCCGCTGCAGGGGCTGCTACGGCGCTCAATGACGCCCAGTTGGAGCTGATCGTTGAACGGGTTGCGGAAGTGGTTATTTCCCGCCTCGCCGGGACGCTATTGGAAAAGATTGCCTGGGAGGTTGTCCCCGATCTCGCGGAGACGTTGATCAAGGAAGAGTTACGCAAGATTCGTGAGTCGGTTGCCGCCGATTAGGGGTAAAGCAGCCGATTCGCATAAGTAAACGTATGGGGATTGCGAAATCCCCATTTTTTATTTCCCCGGGTTTACTCATTATAGATTCGACCAGGATAAAACGATGACGATCGATCGCACCCTCGCCAAAGTCTACGAACCGCATGATGTTGAAAAGAGATGGTATGCCGAGTGGGAGAACCAGGGCTGCTTCCATGGCGCACTCAACAATGGCAAACCTTCCTACAGTATCGTCATCCCTCCCCCCAATGTCACCGGCGCCCTGCATATGGGGCATGCCCTCAATAACACTCTCCAGGATATCCTTTGCCGCTGGAAACGGATGCAGGGTTACAACGTCCTGTGGATGCCGGGGACCGATCATGCCGGCATTGCTACTCAGAATGTGGTCGAGCGGCAGCTGGCTGCGGCCGGGCAGGATCGCCATACCTTGGGTCGCGAAGATTTCATCAAGCGGGTCTGGCAGTGGAAGGCCGAGTCCGGCGGGCAGATTATCGGCCAGCTCAAGCGTCTCGGCGCTTCCTGCGACTGGGAACGGGAACGCTTTACCATGGATGCCGGCCTTTCGACGGCGGTGCGCACCGTCTTTGTCAAACTCTACGAGGACGGCCTGATTTATCGCGCCAACCGTTTGATCAACTGGTGTCCGCGCTGCCATACCGCCCTTTCCGATATCGAAGTCGAACATGAAGAGGCCAAAGGCCACCTCTGGCACATCCGTTATCCGGTGGTCGGCGCGCCCGGTCGCTTCATCATTGTCGCCACCACCCGCCCGGAGACGATGCTCGGCGATACCGCCGTTGCTGTCCACCCTGAAGATGAACGCTACGCTGATCTTATCGGCCAACATGTCCGCCTCCCCCTGATCGATCGCGAGATTCCGGTGATCGCCGATGCCTACGTCGATCGCGCTTTTGGCACCGGGGTGGTTAAGATCACTCCCGCCCATGACTTTAATGACTTTGAAGTCGGGCAGCGGCACGGTCTCGATCAGATCAACATCCTCGACGAGTCCGGCAATATCAACGCTGCCGGTCGCCAGTACGAAGGGATGGAGCGTTTCGCTGCGCGAGTCAAGATTGTCTCCGATCTGGAGGACTTGGATTTCCTCGAAAAGATCGACGAGCACGCCCTGTCCATCGGCGGCTGTTATCGCTGCAAGACCGTGGTCGAGCCCTATCTCTCCCTGCAATGGTACGTCAAGACCGGACCTCTGGCAAAGCGCGCCTTGGCGGCGGTGCGGGAAGGGGAGACGCGCATCCTCCCCGAGCAGTGGGAAAAGAACTACTACGAGTGGATGGAGAATATCCACGACTGGTGCATCTCCCGGCAGATCTGGTGGGGGCATCGTATCCCCGCCTGGTATTGCGACCACTGTGGCGCCATCACGGTGTCGATGAATGACCCGGCGCATTGCTGCCAATGCGGCAGTGACGAGATCCGCCAGGAGACCGACGTCCTTGATACCTGGTTCTCTTCAGCTCTCTGGCCCTTCTCGACCATGGGCTGGCCGGAGAAGACCGACGAGCTTGCTGCTTTCTATCCGACCTCCTGTCTGGTCACCGGTTTTGACATCCTCTTCTTCTGGGTGGCGCGGATGATGATGATGGGACTGCACTTCATGGACAAGGTGCCGTTCAAGGAGGTCTACATCCATGCCCTGGTCCGCGATGCGCACGGCCAGAAGATGAGCAAGAGCAAGGGGAACGTTATCGATCCCCTGGTGATTATCGACGAATACGGCGCCGATGCTTTCCGTTTCACCCTCACCGCTTTTGCGGCGATGGGGCGCGACATCAAGCTCGCCACCGAACGGATTGCCGGCTACCGCGCCTTTGCCAATAAACTCTGGAATGCCGCCCGCTTCACCTTGATGAATCTCGAAGACTTCACCCCGGTTGTCGATGGCCTGGCCTCTCTGCCCCTCTCACTGGCGGATCACTGGATCCTCAAACGCCTGAGTCAGACCGCCGAGCAGGTGAACCAGGCCCTCCGTGAATACAAGTTCAACGAAGTCGCCTCCCTCCTGTACGCTTTCACCTGGAACGACTTCTGCGACTGGTACATCGAGCTGGTCAAGGATGACCTCTACGGCAGCGATGCCGTTGCCAAGCTCCGTGCCCAGACCGTCCTTTATACCATCCTTGAAGCGTTGCTCCGCCTCCTCCATCCGATCATGCCCTTTATTACCGAAGAGATCTGGCAGAGTCTGCCGGGTGAGCGCCCAACCCCCACGATCATGTACGCTCCTTATCCCGACGGCAGTGGTCTGCGTTTCGATAGTGCCAGTGCCGCGCAGATGGAGCAGATCATGGAGATTATCCGGGCGATCCGCAATATCCGCGGAGAGATGGATGTCAACCCCGGTCGCCAGATCAGCGTCGTCTTCGATTGCCGCAATGAAGGGGATCTGGCGATTACTCACGCCGGCGAACGCTACATCCGCACCCTCGCCCGGGTCAAGGAACAGGATAGCGCGATTAGCGTTGTCCGCCCGGAACAGGCGGCGACACAGGTGGCGGGCGGGATCG
Source organism: Desulfuromonadales bacterium (assembly GCA_034370465.1). Classification (GTDB taxonomy): domain Bacteria; phylum Desulfobacterota; class Desulfuromonadia; order Desulfuromonadales; family UBA2197; genus UBA2197. Next base: position 39,256 of record JAXMLA010000067.1, on the reverse strand, counting down.
AAATCCTTGTGCCGCTGGCCGGGCTGATCGATGTTGCCGCCGAGATCGAGCGTCTCGGCAAGGAGATCGCCAAGGTGCAGAAGGACGTCGAGATGTTCGAGAAGAAGCTCGGCAACGAAGCGTTCGTTTCCCGGGCGCCGGCGGAGGTGCTGGAGAAGGATCGCGCCAAGCTGTCCGATGCCACCGAGAAACTGGCCATCCTCAATGCCAGTCTGGAAAAGATTCAGGCGCTGGAGCAGAGCTGATGGGAATTGCCGGAATCATACCCTCCCAAAGGGTGATGACGCCGGAGTCGATCCTGATCATTCGCCCCGGTGCCATGGGCGATATCATTATGGCCTCGCCGATGCTCGCCGCTCTGCGCCGGGCCTATCCGCAGGCGCGGATTTGCTGGCTGGTCGAGCCGGGTCTGGCTGATCTCCTGCGGCATCATGCTGATCTTGACGAACTCATCTTTTGGCCGAAGGGGGAATGGAACCGGCTTGCCCGGGAAAAGCGTTACCTTGAACTCCTGCGCCGGGTTGTGGCTCTGCGGCGGGAGCTGCGTAGTCGTCATTTTGATCTCGCCATCGATGCCGTCGGTCTGGTCAAGAGCCGCTTTCTCCTGTGGCTCAGCGGTGCACAGGAAACCATCGGTTTTCTTTCCAAGGAACCCGGAGCTTTTCTCCTTGATCGCAAAGTGAGCAAGGAGATGGACGATCCGGCGATGAGTTCGGAATACCGGCAGATGATCGTTGCTCTCGGGCTGGATCCCGGTCTCTTTGTGCCACAGATAGTCGTTGCCCCGGAAGAACGGACGGTTTCGCGGCAGCTTCTCGCCAGCCTTGGCATTGGCAGCGATTATCTCGTCTTTGCCCCCTTTACGACGCGGCCGCAAAAACATTGGTTCGACGAGCGCTGGGCACTCCTCGCCGTCGAGTTAGTCGATAAATTCAGCCAACCGGTGATCATCCTCGGCGGGCCGGGGGATGCGACCCGGGGTGAAGAAATTGCCCGGCAGAGTAGCCGAACTCAGGTTTACAGCCTCTGCGGGCGGACGACTCTCGGGCAGAGTGCGGCGATTATAGAGAGTGCGGCCTTGCTGATCGGGGTCGATACCGGTTTGACCCACATGGGGACGGCCTTTTCTACACCGACTCTTGCCCTCTTTGGCGCCACCTGCCCGTATCAAACCACTGCGTCGTTGCGCACCCGGGTCCTTTACGATGCGCCATCCTGTTCCCCCTGCCGCCGTAAACCGACTTGTCATGGCCAATTCGATTGCATGCGCGCCTTGACAATCGAAAAGATCGTCGCGGCCGCCACGACTCTCCTTGAAGAAGAGCGCGAGACCACATGAAAGTCCTCCACATCGAAACCGGTCGCCATCTTTACGGCGGCGCCCTGCAGGTCTTTTATCTGCTGCGCGGTCTGCACGCGGCCGGAATCGAAAATATCCTTGTCTGCGCACCCGGTAGTGAGATCGCGCGTAAATGTGCAGGGATTGCCACGATCGTCGAGCTCCCCACGGTCGGCGATATCGATCCCCGCCTTTTGATCGGTCTCTGTCAGACCATCCGGCGCCATCGTCCGGACATCGTCCATGCCCATTCCCGCCGCGGTGCCGATTGGTGGGGGGGGATCGCCGCGCAACTCTGCGGCGTCAAGTCGCTATTGACCCGGCGCGTCGACAACCCCGAGAGTGCGCTGCTGGTGCGCCTCAAGTACAATCGTTTCGATCGGGTGGTGACGATCTCCGAAGGGATTCGTCAAGTTCTCCTCAGCGAGGGGGTGGCGGAAAAGCATGTGGAGTTGATCCACAGCGTTGTCGATCTTGAGCAGTACAACTGTCAGGCGGATCGTCCCTGGTTTGAACAGGAGTTTTCGCTCCTGCCCGGCGATAAGACCGTGGCGATCATTGCCCAGTTGATTGAGCGTAAAGGGCATCGCTTCCTGTTGGCCGGCGCGGAGAAGATCCTGACAGCAGTGCCGAATCTGCGCTTTATCTTCTTCGGTCAGGGGCCGCAGCGTCAGGAGCTCGAAGCCGACTGCCGCGCCCGCGGTCTGGCCGAAAAGGTGATCTTTGCCGGCTTTCGCAATGACCTGCCGCGGGTTCTGCCCAATCTCGATCTCGTCGTCCATCCCGCTTTAATGGAAGGGCTCGGCGTTTCGCTGCTGCAAGCGGCCGCTGCCGGACGGCCGATGATCGGCGCCCGCGCCGGCGGGATTCCCGAGATCATTCGTAACGGGGTGAACGGTTATCTGGTGCCGCCGGAAGACGTCACGCTCTTGGCAGATAAGATTATGGAGCTCTTGCTCAATCGCGAACTCGCCGAAACTTTTGGTGCCAACGGTCGAGCCCTGGTCGAAAAGGAATTTTCCATTCCGGCGATGATTTCCAGTTATCAGAGGCTTTATGCACAACTTTTGCGGTAAGCTTATTCTCGTCTGTCTCTTCCTGGCAGGGATGAACGCCTGCACGGCCAAGGGTGACTATCAGGTGCAGGTGCATGACAGTGCCGCGACCCAGAACTTGAAAGGATACCAGAAACCCTATTCGGTTAATGGTCAACTTTATCAGCCGCTGCGCGATCACCACGGTTATGCGGAAGAAGGAATGGCGAGCTGGTACGGCCCGGACTTTCATGGCAAAGCGACGAGTTGCGGTGAAATTTACGACATGAACGCCATGACCTCGGCCCACAAAATCCTGCCGATGGGGACAAAGCTGCGCGTCACCAACCTGCGCAATAATCGGACGATCGAGGTCCGGATCAATGACCGCGGTCCCTTTGTCAAGAGCCGGATTATCGACCTCTCTTATGCCGCCGCCAAAGAGCTCGATATCGTCGCCAGCGGCACCGCGCCGGTCCGTATCGAGACCATTCCCGGCAGTGAACTGGAAATCATCCTCGGTCCCTTTACAGTTCAGGTCGGCGCCTTTACCAATCCGGATAATGCTTACCGTCTTGCCAGCCAACTGGAAAAGCGCTACGGCTCCTCTTCAGTGCAGCGCGGCTGGATTAATGGCACCCTTTTTCATCGCGTCCGCGTCGGGAACTATCCGCAGTACGATGACGCCGAGGCAGTTCGTATCGAGTTTGAAAAGAATGGCACCCCCGCTGCTTTTATCGTGGCTCTGGATAAAAGCTAGGTCGAAATCGACCACCCCCAGCCCCTCCTTAAAAAGGAGGAGAGCTAAACATTAGATCCGGAGATGGTTTATGTTCCAACGAGGATGCAAAAGACTCGGGGTAATCTTCCTTTTCCTGCTTTTAGCCGGTTGTTCAATTTCAACGACTTTCCAGCCTTATCCGCACAAAATTGCCCCCTTGCAGCAACAGCTCACCCGTACTCCCCCCCCCGTCGATCTCTCCCCAGGATTCAAAAGAGAAAGACGCGGCAGTGACAAAATCCTTTACAATCTCGAACACGGCCGGGCCGCTCAACTCCTTGGTCAGACCGAAATCAGTCGAAGCGATTTTGCCGTGGCGATTGAAACAATCCGCATCAATGAAGAGCGCGCCCTGGTCAGTGCCGGGCAGATTGGCGCTTCTCTGGCGTCTTTTGCAACAAATGACAATGCCCTTCCTTACGCTGGCGAAGGATATGAGCGGGTTCTGCTCCATCATTATCAAGCCCTCAATTATCTCCTCGAAGCCGATCTGAGCGGGGCTGCGGTCGAATTCCGCTGGGCGAATAACGAACAACGGGAAGCTCTCAACCGTCACGCCAAAGAGTTGGACCGGGCCGGGAAAGAGGCGGAAAAGAAGGGTATCGGAGATTCGGCCGAGAATAATGAGTTCCAGCGCCGCTATGCGCAACTCGACGAAGTCGCCGGCCGAATCAAGAACTCCTTCCAGAATGCCTACTCCTTCTACCTTTCCGGTGTGGTTTATGAATTGCTGGGGGAGGAAAACGACGCCTACATCGACTACAAAAAAGCGCTGGAGATCTATCCCGAGAATGTTTATGTGCAGCGAGACGTCCTGCGTTTGGCGCAACGGCTGCAAATGGATGACGATCTGGCGGCTCTTGCCAAACGTTTTCCGACCCTTTACAATACGATGAGCGGTGCGGCAAAGAGCGGAGAGGGAGAGCTTATCCTCCTTTACGAAGAGGGATTTGTTCCTCCCCGCGAGGAGATCAAGATCCCCTTCTTTCTCCCGGGCGGCCTTGTCACCCTGGCCTTCCCTTACTATCGCGGGCCGTGGCGTGATTATTATCCCTCCCTCGAAGTTATGACCGGTAACACCCCACTGGGAAGGACGGAATTGCTTTGCGATGTGCGGGGGTTGGCGGTCAAGTCGTTGCAGGAGAAGATGCCGATTCTTCTTACCCGACAGGTCTTGCGAGCAGTGAGTAAATCTTTAGCGCAACAAGCGGCCAGGCAAAAGTTCGGCGACATTGGTCAGTTGGGGATGATGGTCTATTCGGTGATCAGTGAGAATGCTGACTTGCGCAGTTGGTTGACCCTGCCGGAGAATGTTCAAATTCTGCGCGTCAACCTGCCGGCCGGGGAGCAGCAGCTGCGTTTGCAGTCACCGAACAGCCTGCTCGGGACAAATATCGCTGTTGATGTCAAAAGCGGCGGCAAGGCGATCGTTTATGCGGTCAAGACCGGTAATCAGTTTCACACGGCGACGGTTTCTTTTGAAAAATAGGTTTGCTGCGCCGGCTCTCACGCTCTTAATCTAAACGGAGGTATTCCCATGCAACTACTGAAACTCGCAGCACTGCTGATCGTCGGGTTGATAGCTCTTTACGGTTGCTCGCCAACGGCCGGTGCCGAAGGCCGTGCCAAGGTCGGCTGGAGAGATGATGGCGCCCCGATGCTCAACACCAAGGTTGTCTATAACAGTACCTCTCTGTCGCGAAAAGTCGCTATTGAAGAGATGACCAGCTCTAAATCCGGGGACATGCTGCTGGCGCAAGTGACACTGCGCTCCAAAGCCGGGGAGACCCTCAGCTTTCAGTACAAGTTTGAGTGGTTCGATCTTAATGGTCTCGCCCTCAACGCTTCCTCGGCGATCTGGAAGCCGTTGATCATTTACGGCAAAGAGAGCAAAACCATTCAGGGGCTCGCACCGGATCCCCGTGGTCGCGATTACAAGCTGCTGCTGCGCGACGCTGAATAAATTAACTTGACGATAGGAGATTAAGTGATGAAGAGAATTTTGTTAGGCTGCACAATGCTCCTCGCGCTGGCGCTGATCGCCGGTTGTGCTTCGAAAGTTCAGTACGGCGATGCCGGGTCGGCCACGCCGTTGAGTGTGGACTTTGGGTCCTCCGATCTCCAGCAGATCGCTGAAGCGATGGTCGATTCCCTCCTGACTTTTCCGCCGATTGTCGAGATGACGACGCAACGGCGCCCGGTCATCGCTGTCGACAGGGTTAAGAACAAGACCATGCAGCACATTGATACCGAATCGATCACCGACTCGATTCGCGCCAAACTGATGCGTTCCGGCAAGTTCCGCTTCATCGATCGGACCACCGATGACGCTCTCATCGAAGAGTTGACGATCCAGCAGGAGAGCGGTCTGGTCGATCCCCGAACGGCTGTCGCTTTTGGCCAGCAGATCGGTGCCGAGTTTTTGCTGACGTCTAACTTTTCGGAAATCCGGCAGAGACAGGGGAGCATCACCGATACCTATTATAAATTCACCATGACGCTGAGAAATCTCAGGACCGGAATTCTTGAATGGTCGGATGAAAAAGAAATTCGCAAAACCTTTAAAAGATCGACTTTCGGAAGGTAGTGTATCATGCGCCGAGTTCTTCACCTCGCCGGATTCCTGGCCCTGCTTGTCCTCCTCTCTGCCTGCTCGGCTCCGGTCAGCCGCATGGCCATGAAGGAGAAGATTGCCATCGACACCGAGACCGGTATCACCTGGATGAAGAATGCCAACCTCGCCAATAAGCCTCTCCCCTGGCGGGCCGATGACAATGTCTATACCTTCATTCAGAATCTCAACAAAAGCACCTTCGCCGGTTATGCCGACTGGCGGGTGCCGACCCGTGACGAGATGATTGTACTGCTCAAATATGCCAAAAAGGTCGGCAAGTACAAGGTTGAGAAGGTTGAAACCTGGCCGTATCAGGCTCTGCGCGATCTGGGTTTCGAGGATGTCAAGGATTACGGCTACTGGACCTCGACTCGCGAATCGAGCAGTGAAATGTATATCGCCGATTTCGCGACCGGTAAAGTCACTGCTAAACCGGAGGATAAACCTTACTATCTCTGGCCGGTCCGCGGCGGGCGCTAGGCTCCGTCAGCACAGGAGCATGAAGGGCACGGAAACATCGACGTTCCGTGCCCTTCTTTTGTGGCCATAGGCGAAGGAGATTCAGTTTAGATTATGGGCAATTACAGCGTGGTGGTACTCGACTTTGAAACCACCGGACTCTCTCCGGATTATGGGGATCGGGCCATTGAAATCGGTGCAGTTCTCCTTCAAGATAATCGGATCGTTGATCGATTCCAGAGCCTGATGAATCCGGAGATGAGGGTCACCAGCTTCATCGAGGAGTATACCGGCATCACCAACACGATGCTCGCCGGCGCCCCCTCCATCGCCGAAGCGATGGGGAAGTTCGCCAGGTTCATGGCCGGTCACCACTTGGTGGCCCACAACGCCAGCTTCGACCGGCGCTTTCTCGACGCTGAATTGCGGCGCATCAATAAGGAGCGCCGCCAGGAATTCGCTTGTTCCATGCTCCTTGCCCGTCGTCTTTATCCTGAGGCGCCGAGTCATCGTCTGGAGACCCTGGTCAGATACAAAAACCTCGTCACCAACGGCGTCTACCACCGGGCCCTGGCCGATGCAGAGATGACCGCCCATCTCTGGATCAGCATGGTCAGTGACCTCAAGGATGACTTCCGGTTCAGCCAAGTCCCCTTTGCGCTGATGCAGCAGTTGGCCAAAGTGCCGAAAGGAGCTGCTCCGGCGTTTTTGCGGAAGGTTGCGGCGGAGCAGGGTTGAAGTAATTCAGACGGCGGAAAAACTAACCACATTTTGTTATTATTAAAAGGAACTCCATGAGCACTCTCCCTCCCTGCCCAGCCTGCAAATCCGCCTACACCTACGAAGACGGCAGCATCTACATCTGCCCGGAATGTGCCCACGAATGGTCCAGCTCCGTGACCGCCGCACCGGTCGAGCAGCAAAAAGTGGTGCGTGATGCTCATGGCAACGAACTGCACGATGGCGACGCGGTGACGGTGATCAAGGATCTGAAGATCAAGGGTTCGTCGCTGGTCGTCAAGGTCGGCACCAAGGTTAGGAACATCCGCCTCGTCGACGGTGACCACGACATCGACTGCAAGATCGACGGCATCGGCGCCATGGGGCTGAAGTCGGAATTCGTCAAGAAGAGTTAAAGGGCACTCCACCGCTCAGCTTGTGAGGCCGTTTGACTCTATTTCTCAGCCCATGCTATAAATACGACTTATATGTGAGGTAGCATGCGCCAGTCGTCGATTAAAATAATCATCTTCCTTCAAGTCTTTCTTTACCTCCTCGGCGGGCATGCGACGGCGCATGGTCTGGCCTGGTGCCTGAGCGACGATGGTCATACCCACGTGGCGACTGCCGCGGGCTGCATGACCGGACCGAACGAGCGCTCTTGTGCTGCCACTGATTTTTGTCTCAGTTCAGAAGGTGAAGCTGGTAAGTCGTCTCATACCGGGGTTGAATGCCGGCATTTGCCAGTCACGGCCCCGCACGCGGCCAGTGTCGCCTCGGCGCAAAAATTCGCACCCGGCAGCGTTGTTGCTATTATTTCGGCAATTTTCGATCCGACTTTGCGTTGCCTGACAACGACTGTTTATCTGCAAACCCTATTCCCCTCTTCAGTAGAACTCCCCCGCACCGTAGCACTCGTTTCTCTCCGAACCATCGTCCTGGTCGTCTAAAAAACTTCCCTCGTCATCAATTTGCGATCGTTCCTCTCCTGCGGGATTTAATCCGCGCCGGGAGAACTGTTTCTGCGTTTCCATCCTTATTTTGGAGTCATCCTGATGTCTACCAAGACCCTGCTTATTGCCGGGGCTGTCCTTGGGTTGCTGAGTTCGGCAACGCCGGCGTTGCATGTCCATGCTACCGAATCGATTGGCACGGCAAATATCCCGTCAGCCGTGCTGCTTACCTTGCCGGCTGCTCTCGAACGCGCTTTTCAAACCAGCCCGGAGCTGAGCGCTTATGCGGAGGAAAGTCGCGCCCGTGCGGCGGAGATTAACCAAACCGCTCGTTTCATTAATCCTGAACTCACCGTCGAAGTAGCGAATGTTGCTGGCAGTGGCGCCTACAGCGGCTTCGATGCGGCAGAAACGACATTGCAGTTGAGCCAGCAGCTTGAGCTTGGCAACAAGCGGCAGTTGCGGCGCGGCCTGGCCGAACTGGAGCATGATCGTGCTCTGCGCGACCTGGAGGTCGCCAGAATGGACGTGCAGGCGCGCATTGCCCGGCATTTCTGGATGCTGCTGAGTGCCCAGGAGCGCCTCAAGATCGCCGATGAACAGGTGGTTTTGGCGACAGCAACCTTGGCGGTTGTCGAGGACAAGATCACCGCCGGACGGGCTCCGAGTGTGGAAAAGTATCGTTTCCAGTCTGCTGTGGCCGAGGCCCGTTTGGTCAAAGAGAAGGCGCTGCTGACACTGAATGCGGCACGCCAGACCCTCGCTGACAATCTTGGACTGGAAGCGGCGGAGCTGGGCGGAGTCGTTGGTGATCTGACCGGCCTGCCTCTGCTGCTCCCCTACGCCGAAATTCAAGCTCAGCTCGGGCAAAGCCCGGAGATCGCCCGCCGGCAACTGGCAAGCGAAGCGAAGCGTCGCGATCTCGTTTTGGCCCGGGCCCATCGTTTTGTCGATCCAACCCTCGCTCTTGGAGTGCGTAATTACAAGGAATCCGACGACAACGCTTTGATCTTCGGCTTCTCCCTGCCGCTCCCCCTCTTCGACCGTAATCAAGGGAATGTTCAGGCTGCCACCCATCGTCTGGCGGCGGCGCAGGCACAGGAAGTCAGTGGATTGATCCAGAGCCGCGCCGGCCTGACCGAGAGTTGGCAATCCCTCGCCGCCAGTTCGGCTGAAGCGCAGGCGTTGCGCGAGGAGATCATCCCCTCGGCAGAGCAAACTTACGAAGCTGCCAGCTACGGTTATCAGTCTGGGAAATTCGGGGTGCTGGATGTGCAGGATGCCCAGCGTCATCTGGTCGAGATTCGAGAGCGCTATCTGGATGTGCTGTTGAGAGCCCAACTGGCGGCAATTGAGCTGCAGCAAGTGCTCGGGCAGGCGCCGCAGGTGGCAGCGCAATAGTGAAACGTAGGAGCAGGCTCCAGCCTGCGATAATCGCGAGCTGGAGCTCGCTCCTACATTACATAGAATCAACCACTATCGATTAATTTGCGAAAGAGTGAGGATATATTATGAAGGTAACGCGTATTGCCACAATCATTGTTATGCTGATCGCGGCCGCTGCAGTTGGCTGGTTTGCCGCTTCATCCCGCAGCCACAACTCATCACACGGGGAAGAGCAGGCGCATGTCGGGGAGAGCAAAGTGGCCGATCATGATGATCACGACGATCACGACGAAGAAGAAGCCGAGGAAGAAGGTCACGAAGGGCACGGCCATGGAAAGAAGCCCGAAACCGGTGAATATTGCACTGAGCATCGGATGCTGGAAGCCGAAGATGCCCTGTGCAATCCGGATCTGATTATTCCGCTCTTGCCGGGCCAAGGGGTCATGGTGCGTTTAGGGACGCCGGAAGCGGCGGCGCGGGCCGGGGTAGCGACGGTGTTGCCGCAAAAGGTGGCGAGCGCCACCGGCCCGGTCTTCCCGGCGCAGACCATTTACAGCCGCAACGGGCTGGCGCAGGTTGCCGCCCTGACTTCCGGCGTGGTGCAGCGTCTGCATGTCGATGTCGGCACCGCGGTGGTCAAGGGACAGGTCCTCGCCGAAATCGTTTCGACGGACGTTTCCAGTGCTCGCGCCGAATTAACGATGGCGCAGAGCCGGCTGAACCTGGCCGAGACCGCATTGCGCCGGGAAGAGCAGCTCTTTGCCAAAGGGATCAGCGCCAGGCAGGAGCTTGAACAGGTTCGGGCTGAGCAGGAAGCGGCCGCCGCGACCCTGCAACAGGTACAGCAACGCCTCGCTCTTTATGGTGCCGGTGCCCAGGGGGGCGGGTCGACCGTGGCCCTGCGTTCACCTTTAACCGGGATCGTCGCGGAACGGAGTGTCGTTGCCGGGCAGTCGATCCTTGCGGAAACGCCCCTCTTCACCGTCGTCAATCTCGCCAGCATGGGGATCGAGTTGTCCCTGCCGGCCGATCGCATTGCGCTCGCCCGGCTCGGCGCGCCGATCGAAGCGCTCTTTGACGGCATGGAAGGGGAGCGCTTCACCGGGAAAATCGTTCAGATTGCTCCCGCTCTCGATGGTCAGACGCGCCTGCTCAAGGTCCTGGCCGAGGTGGAAAATCCTCTGCAGCGGCTCAAGAGCGGTCTCTTTGGCCAGGTCCGTCTCCTCGGAGTCGTGGCGGGTGAGGCCCTGGAGATCCCCGGCAATGCCGTACAGATGATCGACGGCAAGCCCTTTGTCTTTATCGAACGGGAATCCGATCTCTTCGAGCTGCGCCGCATCACTGCCGGCCCGCGACGGGGGAAGTCGATACTGGTCGAAGCCGGCCTGCAAGCCGACGAAAAGGTGGTGGCGACGCAGGGCTTCGCCCTGAAATCCGAAGTCCTCAAGTCGCGTCTCGGCGCGTCCTGCGCCGATCACTAGGGGGCCGTTATGTTTGAACGCTTGATTGAATTCTCCCTGCGGAACCGCCTGCTGGTGGTCCTCCTCTTTGTCGTCACCTTTAGCGCCGGCGCCTGGTCGCTGCTGCACCTGCCGATCGATGCCTTTCCTGATACCACCCCGGTGCAGGTACAGATCAACACCATCGCCCCGGCCCTCGGTCCGGAAGAGGTGGAAAGGCAGCTGACCATGCCGGTGGAGCTGGCCGTTTCCGGTCTGCCCTCTCTCGTCAGCGTCCGTTCTGTCTCCAAGTTTGGTCTTTCCCAGGTCGTCGCCACCTTCAGTGATGACATGCCGATCTACGATTCGCGGCAGCTGATCATGGAACGACTCGCCAGCGTCACCCTGCCGCCGGGGATCGACCGCCCCGAGCTCGGGCCGATCTCCACCGGCCTCGGTGAGGTCTTCCACTATATTCTTCGTTCCGACAACCCGAAGCGCAGCCTCGACGAACTCCGGACTCTGCACGACTGGGTGGTGAAGCCGGAATTGCGCAAAGTCGCCGGCGTTGCCGAGATTAATTCCTGGGGAGGGGTGGAGCGGCAGTATCACGTCATTGTTGCCCCCGAGTCGCTGATCAAATATGGCCTCACCCTCGGTGACATCAGTGCTGCCCTGCAGGAAAACAACGCCAACGTTGGCGGCGGCCAGGTGATTACCGCCGGGCAGACGCTGCTGGTGCATGGCATCGGCCAGGTGACCAGCCTCGAAGAGGTCGGCGCCATCGTCCTGACCAGCCACAGCGGAGTCGCGGTGCGGGTGCGTGATGTTGCCGAAGTGCGCATCGACCACGAATTGCGCCGCGGCGCCGTCTCCGCGCAAGGGAAGGGGGAAGTCGTTCTCGGGCTCGGTTTCATGCTCATGGGGGAGAACAGCCGCGAAGTGACCACGGCGCTGAAGGAGCGTCTGGCAACGGTGCGCCAGGCCTTGCCGGAAGATATCATTCTTGAGACGGTTTACGATCGCACCGAACTGATCGATCACGTCATACAGACGGTGGAGCACAACCTCGTTGCCGGCGCGATTCTCGTCATCGCCATCCTCTTTCTCCTCCTCGGCAATCTGCGCGCCGGTCTCCTGGTTGCCGCCGCTATCCCCATGTCGATGCTCTTTGCCACCCTCGGTATGGGGCAGATGGGTATCGCCGCCAGCCTCCTTTCCCTCGGGGCGATTGACTTCGGCATTCTCGTCGATGGTTCAGTGGTGATGACCGAGGCGAATCTGCGCGGATTGAACGAGCGACAGCTGCAGCTCGGCCGTCCGCTCACGCCGCAGGAACGGATGGCGTCGATTCTGGCGTCGAGTTGTCAGGTCGGCCGTCCCATCGCTTTCGGCATGGGGATCATTGCCCTGGTCTTTCTGCCGGTCCTGACCCTGCAGGGGATCGAAGGGAAGATGTTTCAGCCGATGGCGTGGACCTTTATCTTCGCCCTTTTGGGGGCGCTGCTGGTGGCGATCTTCTTGTCGCCGATCCTCTCTTTTCATTTTTTGCCAAAGGAGGGCAAGACGCACACCGGTTGGGCTGAGGTCTGGCTGCAACGTCTTTACAACCCGGCTCTTGCCCGGGTGTTGCAGTATCGCCGCCTCTCCCTGCTGGTCGCGGCGTTACTGGTGATTGTGACGGGAATTGCCGCTACCCGCCTTGGCGGCGAGTTTCTGCCGCGCATGAGCGAGGAGGCCATCGTCGCCAGCGTCGTGCGTCTTGCCGGGGTCTCGGTGGATGAATCGATGGCTTATAATCAGCAACTGGAAAAGCTGATTCTCGAAAAATTCCCCGATGAAGTCAAAGTGGTCTGGAGCCGCCTGGGGAGCGCTGAGACCGCGACCGATCCGATGGGGACGGAACTGACCGACATCTTCATGTCCCTTTATCCCCGCGAGCACTGGACCAAGGCCAAGACCCAATACGAGCTGGCCGCCGCCATCGAGAAGGAGATGGTCGGGCTCCCCGGTATTCGCGTCGTCTTTACCCAGCCGATCGAACTGCGGGTCAATGAAATGCTCTCAGGGATTCGCGGCGATGTCGGTATCAAGATCTACGGTGACGATTTCGAACAGCTGGTGGTTCTCGGTGAGCAGGTGAAACAATCGATGGAGAAGGTGCGCGGCGCTGTCGATGTCGCCGCCGAGCAGATCACCGGTCAGCCGACTTTACAGATCAAGCTCGATCAGGAAAAGCTCGCCCGCTATGGCGTCCCGGCCAAGGACGTTCTCGACGTCATCGCTGCGGTCGGCACCCCGCGGGTGGGCGAGGTCTATGAGGGGGAGCGCTCTTTCCCGTTGGTTCTGCGTCTCCCTGATGACCGGCGCGAAGATGTCGCCGCCCTCGCCGCCACCCTGATACCGACCCGGAACGGGGCGATTCTGCCGCTGCGGGCCCTGGCGACGTTGAGCGAAGAGCAACGCCCGTCAACGATTAATCGCGAGTGGGGGAGGAGACTGATCAAGGTCTCGGTTAATGTTCGCGACCGCGATGTTGCTTCCTTTGTCAGTGAAGGGCGGGAGAAAATCGCCCAAGAGGTCAAGCTGCCGCCCGGTTACTTTATCGAATGGGGCGGACAGTTCGAAAATCTCGAGCGTTCGCAAAAGCGGCTGGCAGTGGTGGTGCCGCTGACTCTGCTCCTCATCTTTGTCCTCCTTTGGTTCAGCCTCAAACGGCTGCGTGATGTCCTGATCATCTACACCGGCATCCCTCTCGCAGCAGTCGGCGGCGTCTTTGCCCTGTGGCTGCGGGATATTCCCTTCTCGGTCAGCGCTGCGGTCGGCTTCATCGCTCTGGCCGGTCTCGCGGTCCTCAACGGTCAGGTGTTAGTCGCGGCGATCCGGAATTTTTATGACAACGGAGCAACCCTGGCGGATGCCGTGGTCCAAGGGGCCCGGCAACGCTTATTGCCGGTCGTCGCCACCGCCTCCGTCGCGGCCGCCGGTTTTCTGCCGATGGCCCTTTCGACCGGAGTCGGTGCCGAGGTGCAGCGACCCCTCGCCACGGTCGTGATCGGCGGGGTCCTGACCTCGACCCTGCTCACCCTCTTTGTGTTGCCGGCATTCTATCTGTTGCTGGATAAGAAGAGGGCTGACACCTAGCCCCAAACCTTACATTAATAGGTACTTATCTCAAAGAGCCCCCCTGGCACCAGGGGGGCTCTTTGAGATAATGGGATGGTCGTACGTATACGCCGGCCGGCCCCAATTTGCCGTTCTCTGACTTGACTCAGTGGCGAGGTGCGTTGTATTACTATCGCTTTTCCGCTTTTACACTTTTATCTGCACAGCGAAAGGTGATCGATGAAGATTGTCAGGGCCGAACGGGCGGGAATGTGCATGGGGGTGAATCTCGCACTGAGCAAGCTCGACGCTCTCATCGCCCGGATGCCGCAGCCCGGCGCTCTCTTTATCCTCGGTTCGATCATCCATAATCCGCAAGTGGTGCGGGCTTATGCGGAGAAGGGCGTGATTACCGTCCAGTCTCCGGCAGAGATCCCGGCCGGGGCGACGGCGGTCATACGCGCACACGGCGTCACCAAGGATGTCGAGATTGAGCTGAATCAGCGCGGCGTGCAGATTGTCGATGCCACCTGTCCCAAGGTCAAGGCGGCCTGTCTCCTGATTGAAAAACACACGGCGTCCGGGAGGATTCTCCTTCTGTACGGCGAAGCAACCCATCCGGAAGTGAAGTGTCTCCTCAGTTATGCGGCCGCCGGGGCCTTTGTCTTTGACAGCCGCGAGGCGTGTGCGGCTCTGACTTTTGATCCGGCGCACAGTTATTGCCTGGCCGCCCAGACAACTCAGGACAAAGCGATCTTCAAAGAGATCAGCACCGGGCTCAAAGATCGCGCTGATCTCGATCTCATTGTTCTTGACACCATCTGCGATGCCACCCGCGAACGTCAGGACGAAGCGGTGCGTATCGCCCGCGAGGTCGATTTTGTCGTTGTTGCCGGCGGCTTTGAGAGCAGTAATACCCGGCGCCTGGCGCAGGTTGTCCTGGCGCAGGGGACACCGGCGCTGCATATCGAGACCGCCGCGGATCTCCCTCTGGATGAATTGAAAAAATATCAGCGTATCGGCCTGACCGCCGGCGCCTCGACTCCGAAAGTGATTGTTGACGAAATCCAGCGGGTTCTGGAAACCCTGTAGTAACTTGTAATATTTTTCCGTAGGTTGGGTTAGCAGTTTCATCGCGTAACCCAACGGCCTTGAATGTTGTCAGTTCGGTCATGTTGGGTTACGGCATACACCCGCCTAACCCAACCTACAAAATCTGTAGGGAAGGGCATTGATGATAGTTGCACAGAATAACCGCGTCCCCCTCGGCCTCTTTTCGCCAGTCGGCGGTGAGAATGCTCCTCCTTTGGAACTGCTGCGGCGGATCAATCTCCCTCTCTTTGTGACGGAGCAGGGAGGGAAAACGCTTCTCTTGCCGGGAACGACCGGGGCCGACCCCCGCACGCCGGAGAATCTCCTCCCCTTCATTGCCATGGTTGCACCGGCGCCCCTCTCCGCCCTCGGCGACCCGAACTTTTGCCGCGATCTTCACCTCCTTTATCCGTCTATTGGCGGGTCGATGGCGAAAGGGATCAGTTCGGTGGCCATGGTTCGGGCTTTCGGTGAAGCCGGTATGCTCGGGTTCTTCGGCGCGGCCGGCTTGCCCCTGGCGACAGTCGAAGCGGCTATCGACGAACTCAAGAGCGCCGGGGAATTCCCCTTTGGCTGTAATCTTATTCACAGCCCGCAGGAACCGGAACTGGAGAGTGCTCTTGTCGAGCTGTATCTTCGCAAAGGGATCAAGTTGATCGAGGCTTCCGCCTTTCTCGCCCTGACTCTGCCGCTGGTGCGATATCGCACCCACGGCATCTATCGGCAGGACGACGGGCGGATTATTACCCCCAACCGGATTATCGCCAAGATCTCTCGTGAAGAGGTTGCGGCCCGTTTCTTTGCGCCGCCGCCGGAGAAGTTCCTGCATCAGCTCGTCGAAGCCGGCGAGTTGACGGCGCAGCAGGCGGAGTGGGCAACGCAGATCCCGATGGCGCAGGATATTACCGCCGAGGCTGATTCCGGCGGACATACCGATAACCGTCCGGCCTTGTCGTTACTGCCGACGATTTTGAGTCAGAGAACGCAGTTCCAGGCGCAGTACAATTACGAGCAGCCCCTGCGGGTCGGCCTTGGCGGCGGCATTGCCACCCCGGCTTCGGCGGCGGCGGCCCTGAGTCTGGGGGCGGCCTATCTCGTCACCGGCTCGGTCAATCAGGCTTGCACTGAAGCCGGCACCTGCGACGAAGTCCGGCAGCTCCTCGCTGAAACCCGGCAGGCGGATATCACCATGGCGCCCTCCGGGGATATGTTCGAGATGGGGGTCAACGTTCAGGTTCTCAAACGCGGCACGATGTTCTCGATGCGCGCCGCCAAGCTTTACGAACTTTATCGCGCTTATCCCGGTCTCGACGCCCTGCCGGCCGAAGAACGTGCTAAACTGGAAAAGACGATCTTTCGCGCCCCCCTTGCCGAGATCTGGGAAGCGACCCGTGCTTACTTTGCGCACCGTGATCCCCGTCAGGTCGAGCGGGCCGCGGTTGATCCCAAACATCAACTCGCCCTGGTCTTTCGCTGGTATCTCGGCCAGTCGCCGGTCTGGGCAAGTTCCGGTGAATCGTCGCGCCGCATCGATTATCAGATCTGGTGCGGGCCGGCGATGGGAGCTTTCAACGAGTGGAGCAAAGGCTCTTTTCTCGAAGATGTCGCGCGCCGGCAGGTTGTTCCGGTCGCTTTGAATATCCTCTTTGGCGCCGCAGTTCTGTTGCGCGCCCATCAATTGGCATTGCAGGGAGTTTATCTCCCTGCAACGGACCAACTCTCCGCACCGTTGGAGATTGCAAAGATCAAGGAGTACCTCCATTGAAAAAGAGCGTAGAGCAGAGCGGGCAGGCGTCGGCAACGATGGCCCCCATCGCCATAGTCGGTATCGGCTGCATCTTTCCGCAAGCCGAAGATAAGGTCGCTTTCTGGAGTAATATCCGCTCGGGCCGCGATGCCATCACGGAAGTGCCGGCCAGCCACTGGCGTCCTGAGGATTACTTCAATCCCGACCCGAAAGCCCCGGATCAGGTCTACGCCAAGATGGGCGGCTTCCTCCCAACCGTCGATTTTCATCCGATGGAGTACGGCATCCTCCCCAATGCCCTGGAAGCGGTCGATACCGCCCAACTCCTCGGCCTGGTCGCGGTTGAGCAGGCGCTGGTCGATGCCGGCTACAGCGCTGACAAGGTCTTTGATCGCGAGAAGGTCAGCGTCATCCTTGGCGTCACCGGCAGCCTCGAACTCGTTATCCCCCTCGGCGCCCGGCTCGGCCATCCCCGCTGGCGGGCCGCTCTCAAGGAGGCCGGCGTTGCTGATGATATCGCCGCCGATGCCATCCAGCGGATCAGCGATTCCTACGTCCCCTGGCAGGAGAACTCCTTCCCCGGCCTCCTCGGCAACGTCGTTGCTGGTCGCATCAGCAAACACTTCAACTTCGGCGGCACCAACTGCGTCGTCGATTCCGCCTGCGGCAGCTCGCTGAGCGCCCTCAATCTCGCTGCCCTCGAACTCAGCGCCGGCAAGGCCGATATGGTCGTCACCGGCGGGGTCGATACCTTCAACGATATCTTCATGTACACCTGCTTCAGCAAGACGCCGGCCCTCTCGCCGTCCGGCCATGCCCGGCCTTTTGATGCGAATGGTGACGGCACCACCCTCGGTGAAGGACTCGGGTTCGTTGTCCTCAAACGCCTCGCTGACGCTGAACGGGATGGTGACCGCATCTATGCGGTTATCCGCGGCCTCGGTACCTCCAGTGACGGCCGCGGTTCGGCGATTTACGAGCCGAGTGCCGCCGGACAGGAGAAGGCGCTGCGCCGCGCTTACCAGCAGGGGAATGTCACGCCGGAGACGATCGAGCTGATCGAAGCGCACGGCACCGGCACCAAAGTCGGCGATGCCGTCGAGGTCAAGGCGCTCCGTCAGGTCTTTGGTGAAGGTGAACGCCCCTGGTGCTCGCTCGGCTCGGTCAAGTCACAGATCGGCCACACCAAGGCTGCCGCCGGTTCGGCCGGGCTGATCAAGGCGACCCTCGCCCTTTACCACAAAATCCTGCCGCCGACCCTCAAGGTGCAGAAGCCCCAGGAGGTTGTCGTCGGCAATAACAGCCCTTTCTATCTCGACATTGCGGCCCGTCCCTGGATCGCCAATCCGGACCACCCGCGCCGTGCCGGCGTCAGCGCCCTCGGTTTTGGCGGCAGCAACTTCCACTGTCTCCTTGAAGAGTATCAGGCAGAGAAAGTCGTTGTCGACGAAAGCGGCGAAGTGCAGATTGCCGCCTTCAGCGCGGCTGATGTTGCGGGATTGGAGAGTCTCCTGCGCGCCTTCCCGGCCGACGCCGCCTGGGCGGAGCTCCGTCTTGCGGCTGGTGTGAGCCGTCAGCAGTTCGATCCGCAAATGGCCTGTCGTTTGTCACTGGTGATGGAAAAAGGGAAGAGCAATCCCCCGGCGCAGATCAAGAGCGCTCTGAGCATGTTGGCGAAGTCGGGGGGGCAGAGCTCCTGGCAGACCCCGGATGGCGTTTACTTCGCGAGCGGCGCGGCGGTTGGCAAGCTCGCAATCCTCTTCCCCGGCCAGGGGGCGCAATATCCCGGCATGCTCGCTGAGCTAGCCCTGCAATTCCCCGAATTCTTCACCACTGTTCAGGCTGCTGATGATGCCTTTGCTGCTGCGGTCGGCGCCTCCGGTCGCCTCGCCGAAGCGATCTATCCGCGCGGCAGTTTTGACGATGCCCGCCGCCAGGCTGATGTCGCGCGGCTGCAGGCGACCGAAGTCGCCCAGCCGGCCCTCGGCGCGGTCAGTCTCGGTGCTCTCAAGGTACTCAACTCCTTTGCCCTGCAAGCTGATGCCTTTGCCGGCCACAGTTATGGCGAACTGACCGCCCTTTGTGCCGGCGGTTACTTTGATGAAAGCGCTCTGCATCGCCTGTCCCGCCGCCGCGGCGAACTCATGGCCGCCGGCGAAGGTGATCGCGGCACAATGCTCGCGGTCTCCGCTCCCCTCGCCGCCGTCGAAAAGCTCCTGGTCGAGGAAGGTCTCGATCTGGTTCTCGCCAACCGTAATACACCGGAGCAGGGCGTCCTCTCCGGGTCGACAGCAGAGATTGCCAAGGCGGCCAAACTTCTTGAAGCCCGCGGTCTGCGCTACAAAGAGTTAACGGTTGCCGCTGCTTTTCACAGTCCCCTGGTCGCTAGCGCCAGTGCACCTTTTGCCGCAGCCCTGGCGGACACCGAATTCCAAACCGGCCAGATGCCGGTCTTTGCCAACAGCAGCGGTCAGGCTTATCCGGCGAGCGCTGACGGCGCCCGGCAACTTTTGTCAACCCAGCTCGCCAGTCCGGTCGAGTTTGTCAGCGAGATCGAGAGCCTTTATAGCAGCGGGATCCGCACCTTTGTCGAGGTCGGCCCCGGCGCGCGGCTGACCGGCATGGTCAAGGCGATACTCGTTGGTCGTGAACATCAGGCCATTGCTCTTGATTCCTCCGGCGGACAGCGCTCGGCCATTCACGATCTCGCCCGCACCCTCAGTCAGTTGGCGGTCTTCGGTTATGGCATCGATCTCACCTCCTGGGATGCCGACTATGCCCAGGAGCGGGCCCAGGTGGCAAAGAAGAAGGGGATGGTCGTCCCCCTCTGCGGCGCCAACTACTTCAATCCGCCGGCGAAGCGTCCGGCGCTGACACCGCAACCTTTGGCAGCGGCCGCGGCTGTCGTTGCCCCGGCTTCACTTCCTCCGGTGGCAACTGGGGCACCGACACCTCCTGCGGCCCCGGCGGCGTTGCAGGATGCCCTGCGTCTCACCCAGCAGAGTATGCAGGCCTTGCAGACGTTACAGGAACAGACTTCCCGCCTGCACCAGCAGTTTTTGAGCGGTCAGGAAGCGGCGACGCGCTCCTTTTTGACCCTCATCGAACAGCAGCGGCAAATGCTTTACGGCGGGGCACCGATGGCGGCTTCATTGCCGGTTGTCAGTGTTGCTCCTCCGGTCGTGGCTTCAGTCGATGGGAAGTATGAGAGTTCCGGGAGTTATAATTCCCCTGCTTCCCCTGAATCCCATGCTCTTCCTGTCCCGGCCCCGGCAATATCTACCTCCTCGGATCGGGTCAACGCCGTCCTCCTCGGCATCGTCGCCGAGAAGACCGGTTATCCCCTGGAGATGCTCGAACTCGATATGGCCCTCGATGCTGATCTCGGGATCGATTCGATCAAGCGGGTGGAGATCCTCTCCGCCCTGCATGAACAGTTGCCGGAAGCGCCGGCGATCCGCCCCGAGCACCTCGGCACCTTGCAGACCCTCGGCCAGATTGTCGACCACCTTCAGGCCGGCCTCGGACCGGTGACCGTCGCGGCGAATGCAGCTCCGTCCCTTGCCCCGGAGTCGGGACTGGTTACGCAGACTCTCCTGAACGTCATCGCCGAAAAGACCGGCTATCCCCTGGAGATGTTAGAGCTCGATATGGCCCTTGATGCCGATCTCGGTATCGATTCGATCAAACGGGTGGAAATTTTTGCGGCATTGCAGAGCGAATTACCGAATGCTCCGGCGGTGCGCCCTGAGCAGCTTGGTTCCCTGCAGACCCTCGGCCAGATTGTCACTTATCTGGTCGCGGCCACTACCACTCCGGCCCCGATGCAGCTCGCGGTTAAGAATGAACAGATCGACCGGACAACCGTGGCAGAGGCACTTTTATCCGTGATTGCCGACAAGACCGGCTATCCGTTGGAGATGTTAGAGCTCGATATGGCCCTCGATGCCGATCTCGGGATCGATTCGATCAAGCGGGTCGAGATCCTCTCGGCACTGCAGGAGCGCCTGCCGGCCGCTCCGGCGATCCGTCCTGAGCACCTTGGTACCTTGCAGACCGTCGGCCAGATTGTTGACTTCCTCGCCAGTGTCGCTGGTGCCCCGGCTGCGCCGGTCGCGCAAACGCCGACGGTCGTAACGGAAGTCGGTGGGGAAGGGGTCACGCGGCAGGTGCTGAAAGCCGTACCGCTCCCTGCCAGCAGTAAACGGGAAGGGCTGGCGTTGCCGCCCGGCGCGGTCGTCGGCGTTATCAATGATGGCTCCGAGCTTACCCCGGCTCTCGACAGCGAATTGACGCTTTTGGGCTTTACCCCCCGCATTCTTGCCATCGACCAGCCGTTGCCGCCTCAGCTGGATGGGCTGATCATCCTTTCTCCGGCCGCCGGGAGCAGCGACCTCTTTTTACTTCAGGCCTTTCAGACGGTGCAGGCCTCCACCGGCACAGTTCAGGCGCTCCTGACGGTTTCCCGCCTCAACGGCTATTTCGGTCTGTTGCCGGGATCAGATTTGCATGATCCCCTCTCTGGTGGTCTTGCCGGTCTCTGCAAGACCGCCGGGCACGAATGGCCGCAGGTCAGCTGCAAGGCTCTCGATCTTGCGATCGAGCTTCCTGCTGCGGTCGCCGCCAAGGCAATTGTCAATGAACTCCTGTTGCTCGGGCCGGGGGAAGTCGGAATTTCAGCTCAGGGTCTGCACAGTCTCAAACTCTCCGCGGCCCCTCTCACCGAGAGTGGGGCATTGCCGCCGCTCCAGAGTGGTGATCTTGTCGTGATCAGCGGCGGGGCGCGGGGGGTGACGGCCGAGGTGGCGATCGATCTCGCTGCCGCCACCCAGGCGACCCTTCTCCTTTTCGGCCGCAGTCCAGCGCCGCAGGATGAGCCCGCCTGGCTGCAGAAACTGTGCAATGAAGCCGAGATTAAAAGGGCCCTGCTCAGCCATGCGGAAACGCCGCTCAAACCGAAAGAGGTGGAAGAACGCTATCAGACCCTCCTCGGCCAGCGTGAAATCACCAACAATCTTCAGCGGATGCGGGCCGCCGGGAGTGAGGTGCACTACCTACCCCTCGATCTGCGCGATCGTGCCGCCGTTGCCGCCGCGATCACTGATCTCCGGCGCAGTCACGGCCCGGTCAAGGGGCTGATCCACGGCGCCGGTGTCCTCGCCGACCGCCTGATCAAGGATAAGACGGTCGAGCAGTTTAGCGCCGTTTACAGTACCAAGGTCGAAGGTTTACGTTCGCTCCTCGCCGCCCTGGCGATCGACGAGCTGAAGTTCATTGCTCTCTTCTCCTCCTCGACCGGCCGCTTTGGCCGGACCGGTCAGGTCGATTATGCGGTTGCCAACGAAGTGCTGAACAAGCTGGCGCAGCAGGAAGCGCGCTTGCGTCCCGACTGCCGGGTCGTTGCCCTCAACTGGGGCCCCTGGGATGGCGGCATGGTCACCCCGGCCCTGAAGAAACTCTTTGTCGCAGAGGGAGTCGAAGTCATCGCCCTGCGCGCCGGGAGTGCTTATCTCCTGCAGGAGTTGGCGACGCCGCCGGGGGGGGCCACCGAGCTGGTCATCCTCGGCGCCCACGCCGCAGAGCCGGCGGAAGAGGTGGAAGCGCCGCGCGAGAATATCTACGTCTCCAAGGCCTTCGATCTCGATCTCTCCATCGAACAGTTCCCCTTTCTCAAGTCGCATGTCATCGACAAAAAGGCGGTGCTGCCGTTGGCGATGATCGTCGAGTGGCTGGGGCATGGGGCGATCCATAACAATCCCGGACTGCGTTTCCACGGTTTCAACGATCTGCGCGTCCTCAAGGGGGTGACTCTGGAGGCGGGACAACTCCACAACCTCCAGGTGATGACCGGCAAAGCCTTCAAGAGCGGCGGCTTTCATGTCGTTCCGGTCGAACTCTCCGGCTCCTCGCCGAGCGGTCAGCACTTTATCCATGCCCGCGCCAAGATCGTCCTCGCCAACCGTCTTCCGGAAGGGAAGACCGCGACCGAGCGGCAGGAGCTCCCCCTTTATCCGCATCCGCAGGCAGAGATCTACCGTCCGGAGCGTCTCTTCCACGGCGTCGATTTTCATGCCCTGCGCGAGGTGATCGGCTGTGCTTCCGAAGGGATTACCGCTCTTTCCCGGCCCGCTCCTCAGCCGTCTGCCTGGATTTCCCATCCCCTGCGCAACAGCTGGCTGGCCGATCCCCTGGTCCTCGACGCCAGCTTCCAGCTGATGATCCTGTGGAGTTTCGAGCGCTATCAAGCCGCCTCCCTGCCGGTCTTTGCCGGTCGCTATCGTCAGTACAGCGAGAAGTTCCCGGAGTGCGGCGCCGAGATTCGTATCCGCGTCAGCAAACAAAATTCCCACAAAGCGACGGCGGAGATCGATTTTGTCCATCCACTCACCGGCGAGCTCCTGGCGCGTCTGGAAGATTATGAATGTGTCATCGATGCGTCCCTGAATGAAACTTTCCAGCGCAATACCCTGCAGGGGGCGACGCGCGCATGAAGCATGGCAAATCGGTGGCGATTGTCGGGGTCGGTGGTATCTTCCCGGCGGCGCCGACCCTGGAGAGTTTTTGGACCAATATCACCGGCAATGTCACGGCAGCGCGCCTCCCCCCGGCCGGGCGCTGGCTCCTCGAAGCGGAGGAGGTCTTTGCGCCGATCCGCGGTGCAGCGGATAAGGTCTATTCGCAAAAAGGCTGTTTTGTTGAGACAGCGAGCAGCGAACTCTGTTTCGATGGCCTCGATCTGCCGGCCGGTTTCCTGGAGCGCTTTGACCCCCTCTTCCATCTTCTCCTCCATAGCGGCCGCCAGGCTTTTGCTGATGGAGTGACCACTCATCTGCAGCGGGAGCGGGTCGGAGTGATTATCGGCAACCTGGCGCTGCCGAGTGAGATGTCTTCCTCCCTGTCGCGGGACACCCTCGGCCGCACCTTTGCCGAGCAGCTCCTCGGCGCCGAGGTTGCGCTCGAAAATCCGGAGATCGATCCCCGCAATCGTTATGTCGCCGGTCTGCCGGCCGGCCTCCTCGCCCGCGCCCTTGGTCTCGGCGGCAGCTCCTACACCCTCGACGCTGCCTGCGCCTCCTCCCTTTACGCGATCAAACTGGCGGTCGACGAACTCCTTTCCCATCGTGCCGATGCGATGCTGACCGGTGGCCTGTCCCGTCCTGATCCCCTTTATACGCAGATGGGCTTTTCCCAGCTGCACGCCCTCTCCCCGAGCGGCACTTGCTCCCCCTTCGATGCCAAGGGTGATGGGCTGGTGGTCGGCGAAGGGTGCGGTATCTTCCTCCTAAAGCGGACCGAGGATGCCGAGCGCGATGGCGATCATATCTACGCAGTGATCCGCGGCATCGGCCTTTCCAACGATCTTGGCGGCAGCCTCCTTGCCCCGGCTGCGGAAGGGCAACTGCGGGCGATGCGGGCAGCTTATGCGCAGGCAGGCTGGTCGCCGGACGATGTCGATCTTATCGAGTGCCATGCCACCGGTACTCCGGTCGGTGATGCAGTCGAATTTGCTTCGTTGCAGGAACTCTGGGGACCGAGTGGCTGGCGGCGCGGCCAATGCGTCCTCGGCTCGGTCAAGGCGAATATCGGCCATCTCCTGACTGCCGCCGGTTCCGCTGCCCTGCTCAAAACCCTCTTTGCCTTCAAGACCGCGACCCTGCCGCCGACCGCCAACTTTGCCACCCCGGCCCCAGGGATCAATCTCGCGGAGAGTCCCTTTAAACTTCTCGATACGGCCGCACCCTGGACGGCCCGGGATAAGGACATCCCTCGCCGGGCGGCAATCAGTGCCTTTGGTTTCGGCGGCATCAATGCCCATCTCCTCGTCGAGGAGTGGCTGCCGTCACGTTCGACAAAGAAGGCGAGAGTCGCTTTCCATCCGGCCTTTCACAAGCAGAATCAAGCGATCGCCATCGTCGGCATCGGGGCGCATTTCGGTCCCTGGAATTCTCTGACCAGCTTCGCGCCGCGGGTTCTCGGCCATCGTCAGCCGGTCGAAGCGAAGACGCCGACGAGGTGGTGGGGGGCGGAGAGTAGTCAGTGGTTTCATGCCGCCGGTCTCGGCAAGGTCGACTTCCGCGGTTACCTCCTCCCTGAGGTCGCAGCTGTCCCCGGTGCGTTCCGTATCCCCCCGAAAGAGCAGGAGGAGATGCTGCCGCGCCAGCTGCTGATGCTGCAGGTGGCAGGGGCGGCATTGCAGGATGCCGGGATGCAGAATGATGAACTCCCCTTCACCGGCGTCTTTATCGGCACCGGTCTTGATCTTAATGCCACCAACTTCAGCGTCCGCTGGTCGATGCAGCGCCAGGCCCGGCTCTGGGCAGAGCAGCTCGACCTGCACCTGACGCCGCTGGAGATGAGTGACTGGGTAGCCGAGCTGCGCACCGCGGTCGGACCGCCTCTGACCGCCAACCGGACGATGGGCGCCCTCGGCAGTATCGTCGCCAGCCGCGTTGCCAAGGAGTTTCGCATCGGCGGCCCGAGTTTCACCATCTCCAGTGAAGAGAACTCGGGGCTGCGCGCCCTCGAGGTGGGAATTCGCGCCCTGCAGCAGGGGCAGATCAATCGCGCCCTGGTCGGCGCGGTCGATCTTGCCGGCGATCTGCGTGCGGTCCTTGGGCAGCATGGCAGCCGTCCCTTTTCAGCCACAGGAATGATTCGTCCCTTTGACAAGGCCGCGGACGGCACGATCATCGGTGAAGGGGCGGCGGCAATCGTTCTCAAACGCCTTGATGACGCCCAGCAGGATGGTGATCGTATCTATGCGGTCATTCGCGGCGTCGGTTCGGCGATCGGTGGTCCGGCGACACAATCAGGGCCGGATGCGCACACCTACAATCTTGCTTTGGAACGGACTTTTGCCGGAACTGACATCCTGCCGGGGAGTGTCTCTTATCTGGAGACGCACGGCAGCGGCTGCCCGGCGGAGGATGAAGTTGAGGTCAATGCCCTCGGTGCTTTCTTCGCTGCCACCACCAATGAAAATCCCTGTTATGTCGGCAGCGTCAAGAGCGATATCGGTGATGCCGGCGCTGCGGCGGGCCTGGCCTCTCTGGTCAAGGCGACCCTGGCTTTGCACCGGCAGATCATCCCTCCGCTACGCAATGTCGATCATCCCCGTTATGAATGGATCCGCGCCCGGCGTGAGTTCATTCTCCCGCAGGCTGCCCAGTTCTGGCTGCGCAACCGCGCTGAGGGACCGCGGCGGGCGCTGGTCAGTTCTGTCGCCGTTGACGGCAGTGCCGCCCATGTCCTTCTCGAAGGTTATGACGAGAAGCAGCGCGCGCCGCTGCCGCTGGCGCTGCGCCAACCCCTCGGCCCCCGCGCCGAAGGGCTCTTTACCCTGGAAGGGGAGACGCCCGCGGAATTATCGGCGCAGCTCCTGCGCTTGCGTGACTTTGCTGCGACAGCCGATGATGTAGGAATTGAAGCTCTGGCGGCGCGCTGGTGGCAAGAGAATCTACCGGCCCCGGATAAAAAGCTCGCGGTCGCCATGGTCGCTGCGAGCGTTGCCGAGCTCGACGAAGCGCTCAGCTCGGCGCTCCGCTCTCTTGCGGAAAATCCGCAAGAGCCCATTGCCCAGAACGGCGGACTACGGGACCGTCTCTTCTACAATCCGCAACCGCTGGCGCCAATCGGCAAGATTGCTTTTGTCTTCCCCGGCTCAGGGAACCACTTTGCCGGCATGGGACAGGAGCTTTCGGCGCAGTGGCCGGAGATCTTCCGCCGCCAGGATGAAGGGAGTCAGTTCCTGGCCCGCCAGTATCTGCCGCAAGCCTTCTGGCGACCCGAGCTCGCACCGGCCCTGCATCACGATCACAATGCTCTGGTCATCGGCCAGGTGGCGGTGGGGACGGCCTGCAGCGATCTGCTTCGCTCCTTTGCGATTGAACCCCAGGCGGTCAGTGGCTACAGTCTCGGCGAATCGGCCGGGCTCTTCTCTCTCGGTGCCTGGAAAGATCGCGACGGCATGGCGCGGCGCCTCAAGGAATCGCCCCTCTTTATTGACGAGCTGGCCGGACGCTGCACAGCCGCCCGCCAGGTCTGGGGACTTCCTCCCGAGGAGAGTGTCGATTGGGTCCTTGGTCTGGTCGCGGCCCCGGCGGCGGTGGTCAGCCAGGCATTGGAAAAGTTCCCGCGGGTTTATCTCCTCATCATCAACACTTATGAGGAGTGTGTGATCGGCGGCGATCGTCGTCAGTTGGAAGAGTTGATCGCCAGCCTCGGCTGTCATTTCTTCCCCCTGCAGGGAGTGACGACCGTGCACTGCGAAGTCGCTCAGCCGGTGGCGGAGCCGTATCGACAGCTGCATCTCTTCCCGACCACGCCGCCGGCGGGAATCGATTTTTACAGCAGCGCTTACGGGGAGCGTTACCCGTTGACTGAAGAGGCGGTGGCCGATTCGATCCTCGCCCAGGCGCTGCGGACGGTCGACTACACCCATGTGATCGAGCAGGCTTACAGCGACGGCATCCGGATCTTTCTGGAGATGGGGCCGGGTAACTCCTGCAGCCGGATGATCGGACGCATCCTCTCCGGGCGGCCGCATCTTGCCCGGGCGGTCTGTTATCCCGGTCAGGATCCGACTTCGCTGATCCTGCGCTCTCTGGCCCAGGTGATCAGCGAGCGGGTGCCAGTGAATCTGGCTCCTCTGTATGCTGATGTCGAGCTGGTGAAAGCGCCAGTCAGTCGCAAAGCCACAATCATGACGACGATCGGCGGCAGCGCTTTTGCTCCGAAAAAACCGGCAAAGAAAACAACTGCGATCGAACCAACGAAACCTATACTTCCCATAATTCCTATTCCTCCGGGAAGTATGGGAAGTACGCAGACCGTTGAACCGCTAACCCCTGATCCCCTCCTTGCCGATCTGCAACAGATGCTGACCCTACAGGCCGAGAGCCATGCCGCTTACCTTCGTTTCAGTGAAGCAATGACCGCCTCGCTCAGCGCCAACATCGGGTTGCAGACCACCCTGCTGCAGCAGTTGGGCGGCAGTCACGGCCTGACTCTGGAGCCGTTGCCAACCGTTGCCGCGCCAAAGCCCGTCCCTGCTGAACCGGTCGCTTTTGATCGCGCCCTCTGCCTCGAATTTGCCGTCGGCTCCATCGCCAGGGTGCTCGGGCCGGAGTTTGCTCCCATCGATAGTCATCCGACCCGGGTCCGTCTCCCCGATGAGCCCCTCATGCTCGTCGACCGGATCATGGCGGTCGAAGGGATAGCGCGGTCGATGACGCACGGTCGTGTCATCACCGAACATGATGTCACCGCTGACCGCTGGTATCTTGACGGCGGCCGCATCCCCACCTGTGTCGCGGTCGAGGCCGGCCAGGCCGACCTCTTCCTCTCTGCCTACCTCGGTATCGACTTCATCACCAAGGGACAGGCGGTCTACCGCCTCCTCGATGCGGTGGTCACCTTCCATCGACCGCTGCCGGTGCCGGGGGATGTCATCCGTTACGATATCCGCATCGATGAATTCTTCCGCCAGGATCAGACCTATCTCTTCCGTTTCAGCTTCGAGGGGACGGTCAATGGCCAACCCCTGCTGTCGATGCAGAAGGGGTGTGCCGGTTTCTTCAGCGCGGCGGCGCTGGCAGCCGGGCAGGGGATTGTCCACACCCGTCTCGACCTCCAGCCAAAAGCGGGGGTTCGCCCGGCTGACTGGCAGGATCTCGTGCCGCTGGCGATCGAAACTTACAGTGACCAGCAGGTGACGGCCCTGTACAATGGCGATCTCGTGAGCTGTTTCGGTCCCGCCTTTGCCTCCCTCGGATTGCAGCGTCCCTATACTCTCCCCGGCGGCAAGCTCAAGCTCGTCGACCGCGTCATCGAGCTCAATCCAACCGGGGGCCGCTACGGCCTCGGGCAGATTCGTGCCGAGATGGATATAAATCCGCAGGCGTGGTTTTTGACCTGCCACTTTGTCGATGATCGGGTCATGCCCGGCACCCTGATGTACGAATGCTGCATGCACACCCTGCGCATCTATCTGCTGCGTATGGGCTGGATCGGCGAAGAGGGACAGACCTGGTGCGAACCGGTCCCCGGCATCGACAGCGGCCTCAAGTGCCGCGGCCAGGTGACGGAACGTACCAGGACCGTCACTTATCAGGTGAGTATCAAGGAGCTCGGCTACCGCCCGGAACCGTATGCACTCGTCGATGCGCTGATGTTTGCTGACGGTAAAGCAATCGTCGAGATTCCCAATATGTCGGTGCGCCTCGCCGGGCTCAGTCGTGCTGCTCTGGAAAAGATGTGGAATCGACCGGTCGCGACCGGGAAGATCAGTAAACCGGTCCTTTACGACTCCGCGCGGATCCTCGCCTTTGCCATCGGCAAACCGTCCGAGGCCTTTGGCGCGCCTTATGAAGTCTTTGATCATCAGCGCAAGATTGCCCGTCTCCCCGGTCCCCCTTTCCAGTTTATCGACCGGATTACCGCGCTCAGCGGCGAGCCGTGGAAGCTGGTGGCGGGAGCGACGGTGGAGGCGGAGTACGATGTCCCCGTCGATGCCTGGTATTTCCGCGAATCCCGGCAGCCGCAGATGCCCTTCTCGGTCCTGCTGGAGATCGGCCTGCAGCCCTGCGGCTGGCTCGCTGCTTACCTCGGTTCGGCGCTGACCAGCCCCATCGACCTCTCCTTCCGTAATCTCGACGGCAAGGCCGTGCAGCATCGGGCGGTGACGCCGGCCAGCGGGACGCTGACCATTCGGGTGAAGATCACCCGCATCTCCAGCAGTGGCGGCATGATCATCCAGGGCTACGATTTTGTCGTCAGCGATAGTGCCGGGCCGGTCTACAGCGGCGACACCGTCTTTGGCTTTTTCTCCAGGGAATCCCTGGCCCAGCAGGTCGGGGTCCGCGATGCCAAACTGTATGCGCCGACAGCGGCGGAGCTCAGCCGTGCCCGCTCCTTCCCTTATCCGCCGGCCGCCCCTTTCCCGGCCGAAATGCTGCGCATGGTCGATGCCATCGATCTCTTTATTCCCGATGGCGGCCCGGCCGGTCTCGGCTTTATCCGCGGCAGCAAGAAGGTCAATCCCGACGAATGGTTCTTCAAGGCGCACTTCTTTGAGGATCCGGTCTGCCCCGGCTCCCTCGGCCTCGAATCGTTTTTGCAGCTCCTCAAGGTCGTGGCGGTGGAACGCTGGGGCGGGGATGAAAGCAGCATCTTTGAAACCGTTGCCCTCGGCGAAGAGCAGCGCTGGAACTATCGCGGTCAGATCATCCCGACTAATCAGCTCGTGCAGATCGAGGCAGTTATCACCGCAATCGATGAGGCGGGACACCTCCTCAAGGCCAACGGTTTCCTCTCCGTCGATGGCCGCACCATCTATCAGCTGCATGACTTCTCCCTGCGGATGCATCTCTAAGATGAGCTGTGAAATCAGCATCGACAAGTTTGAAGGGCCTCTCGATCTCCTCCTCCACCTCATCCGCAAGGAGGAGATGGATATCTACGAGATTGAAATTGCCCAGATTACCAGGCAATATCTCGACTTCATCGATGCGATGCAGAGTCTCAATCTCGATATCGCCGGTGAATATCTGGTGATGGCCGCGACTCTGCTCCAGATCAAATCACGGATGCTCCTGCCGGTGCACGAAGAGGAGATCCTGGAGGAGGAAGAGCTTGATCCCCGCGCCGAACTCATTCGCCGGCTCCTCGAATATCAGCGCTACAAAGATGCGGCGCTCACCTTTGCCTCCCTGCCGCAGCTCGATCGTGATATCTTTCTGGCGACGCCGCTGGTCGCAGATGTTAACGAGGAAGAGGGCCCGGAGCTCGAACCGGTGAGTCTTTATGCCCTGGTCGAAGCCTTTCGCGACCTGCTGAAGAAGGCCCCCAAGGATTTTGTCCATGAAGTGACGGCGGAACACCTCTCCGTGACCGAGCGGATTCAAACCATCCTCAATCGCTTGCAGGAGCGGCCGCAGCTCCCCTTCAGTGACCTTCTACCAATGCCGTTGGTCCGCTCCGAAGTCGTCGTCCTCTTCCTGGCGATGCTCGAACTGGTCAAGATGAGTCTGATCAAGATCTATCAGAATCAGCGCTGTAACGAGATCTGGCTGTCACCGGCAGTGGTAGAAGCGGATGGTCTCTCCGCCATCAGTGAGGACTCCTTTGGATACGCGTGAGGTCAAGGCGATTATCGAGGCTCTCCTCTTTGCGGCGGAAACGCCACTCAAGAGCGAGAAGATCTGTGAAATCCTTTGCCTTGAGCGCGGGATGATTGCCACCCTGTTGCGCGAACTGGTGCAGGAATCCGAGAGCGCCGGGCACGGCTTTCTCCTTTGCAACGTCGCCGAGGGCTATCAATATCGCAGCCGTCCGGAGTATGCCGAGTGGATCCGCCGTCTCGGCCACCATCGTCCCTTTCGTTTTTCGCGGGCGGCCCTGGAGACGCTGGTGATCATTGCTTACCGCCAACCGGTCACCCGGGCGGAGATCGAGTATCTGCGCGGCGTCGAATCCGGCGCAGTGGTCAAGACGCTGATGGAGAAACGGCTGGTCAAAATCCTTGGTAAAAAAGAGATCGCCGGGCGGCCGATGATCTATGGGACCACCCGTGATTTCCTTGAATTTTTCGGCCTCCGCGATCTCAGCGGACTGCCGACCCTGCGCGACTTCAGTGAGCTGGCACCGGATGCTCTTGAGGGGATGCTCCCTCTGGCGGATGAGGACTCCTCAGCCGCCCCCATCGAAACGACGGAATAATGAAAGATCGACTACAAAAGATCATAGCAGCGGCTGGACTCGCTTCACGCCGTCAGGCGGAGACCTGGATCACTGCCGGGCGGGTCACGGTCAACGGCCGCACGGCTGAACTCGGGGAATCGGCCGATCCCCAGATTGACAAGATTCTTGTCGATGGCAAGGCGCTGTCGACCCAGACCACCCTGTACTATGTTCTCCTCAACAAACCCTCCGGCTATGTGACCTCCCGCCAGGATCCGCAAGGGCGCGCCTGCGTGATCGATCTGGTCAAAGACCTGCCGGTCCGCCTCAATCCGGTCGGCCGCCTCGATTTGACCACCGAAGGGCTCCTCCTCCTCACCAATGACGGCGATCTCGCTTATCGCCTCACCCATCCCAGCCATGAAATCGACAAGACTTATCTGGTGCGGGTGCGGGGGGAACTCGATCCGGTGGCGCGAAAGAAGCTGGAGATGGGGATGCTTCTCGATGACGGTATGACCGCCCCGGCGCAGATCGATCATCTGCGCCGCAGCGGCAGCCACAGCTGGTTTGAAATAACCATCCACGAAGGGCGCAACCGGCAGGTGCGGCGCATGTGTGAAGCGCTCGGTTATCCGGTCAGCCGCTTGATGCGGATTCGACTCGGTTTTTTAGAACTGGGGCGCTTGAAGAGCGGCGAATATCGCTTGTTGACGGGCGAGGAAGTGGCGAAGCTGCGGGCCGAGTGCAATAAACCGCCGCAACCGCGGAAACCGGCTTCGCCCTTGACTCCCGAGAAGTAAGTCGGATATCTTGCTCATTCTTTTTAATTCGAGCTGCTAATTGGGGAAGATGTGGCGACTAAAGACCAGCTGATTGCATCAGCACAAAAAAATCTTGAAAAAGGCCAGATCAACAAGGCCATCAAAGATTACCAGGAACTGCTCAAGCTGGAGCCGAAAGTTGACCAGCATAAGCAGAAATTGGCAGATCTTCTGTGCCGGGCTAATCTCAAAGAGGATGCCCTTGTCCTTTACGATTCTCTGGCCAAGGGTTATGCCGAGCGGGGCTTCTTTGCCAAGGGCATCGCTGTCTACAAACAGATGCAGCGGATTGACCCGACCGACGGCAACATCTATCTGCGACTGGCCGAGCTTAATTGCCATCTTGGACTCATCGGCAATGCCATGTCCGAGTATCGCAGCCTCCTTGGATATTACGAAAATTGTAATATGGCTGCCAACGCCGCCGAAATTTTGCAGAAAATGGTCGCGTTGGAGCCGGAAAATATCAACCTGCAGCTGCGGGTTCTACAGAATTTTCTCAAGGAAAAAAAGTACGTCCAAGCCACAGAAACGATCCTCAAAGCTTGCGAGGCGTGTGCCAAGTCCGGTAATAGCGCGAAAAGTCAAAAAATCCTCCACTCGATCCTTGCTCACCTGCCCGACAACAAAGAATTTCATACGGAACTCGCCAGCAGATTGAGTGCTGCCGGCCTCTTTACGGATGCGATCTATCTCTTTCAGGCGTTGTATCAGGGCGCGCCGCAAGATTTCCTGATTCTCAATGAACTGGCAACACTGTACGGCAAGGTGAGCGACGGGGAGAATGAACGGCTCTACACTGAGCAACTTCTGGCGGTGCAACCGACAGCGCCCATCGTTGAATGCCTGGTCCGCCTCTGCCTCGCCTCTGGTGATTACAGTTCTGCAGAGCGCACCCTGCAAGAGCATGCAGCTCTTCTCGGTGAGCGAAAATATGCAGAACTAGCTCGAGAGTTGGCGGTTCATCTTCCCGGCCAGCAGCCGGTGTCTGACGCTGTTGCCGGTCACGCCGGCGACGCGGTCGCGACTTCGGCGATAGTCGCAGCCCCGTCACTCGATTTGGTCCTGCCGGAGACGACCGCAGCGTTAAATTCTCCAGAGACGGCGGAAGAATTCTCTATCGGGGAAGAAGAGTTTGGACTTGACGATCTCCTTGCGCCGCGTCCACGCAGCAGCGCAGCTGAGCCGTCGTCCGCACCGGTAGAGGAAGAGGATGTTGCCGAGGAACCTGTCGAGATCTCGCTAGAGCTGCCGATGGGGGAGGTTTCTTTCGCTGACCTCGACACCTTTTCGGAGGACCTGGACGATGGCGCAATGGAAGTTGCGGATGATGAGCTGGCTGTCCAGGAGCTTGACCCCTTCGCGATCGGCGCAGCTGAAGACGAAGTCGAGTCATCCGTCATTAATATAGACTTTGATTTCAGTCAGTTTGACGATGTCGAGATTGAGTCGGATGCCGAGATTGAAGCGGATTTTATCGACACTCGGGAGCTTGATTCCGCAGCGATAGAAGTTGTCGATCAGGTTGAGCCGATTTTAACCGGTGATCCTGACACAAATGCCGGCGTGCCGTGGCTCGATTTGTCGCCACAAGAAGAATTACTGCCCATTGACCGTTTTCAAGAAGAGACGGTACAGCCAGTCAGTTCGAGTGATGATGACTTTTCCCCTGAATCAGAAGACGAAACAGAAGAAGAGCCTTATCGTGTCAGCAGCGATGACGACATCGAGGAGTTGGAGCTTGAGATCCTTGACGAAATTGTTGATGATGAAGAAATTCTCGAACTTGAACCTTTAGAGGAAGAGGAACTCTCTGCCGAACTCGCTGCATTAGAGGAGCTTCTTGATGCGGAGATGGAGATTGTCTCTCTGGAGGAGCAACCGGTCTTTACGGTGGCAGGTGATGATGCTGCGGCGAAGAACAGTGCGGACGTCGATGATGATTTCTTCGATCTCGCCGCCGAAATCCTTGACGAGGGGGCCTTGCAGGCAACCGAAGATCTGACCAATGTCGGCGAGATCGATCGTTTCCGTTTTGACAGTGTCTTTTCGGAATTCAAAAAAGGGGTGGATGCCCAGATTGATCAGGAAGATACCGAGGCGCACTACGATCTCGGCATTGCTTATAAAGAGATGGGGCTCAGGGACGATGCTATCGATGAGTTTAAAAAGTCGATGCGCAATCCCAAGCGTCTCGCCGATTCCCTGATTTTAATCGGCATTTGTTATGCGGAAAAAGGGGCTTTTGCCGAAGCCGAGACCGTCTTCAACACAGCCATTGCCCGGCCTGAAGTACAGGCCGCTGACAAGGTCGGCACACAGTACGAACTCGCTCTCGTTTATGAAGTCTGGGGCCGGCCGGCCGATGCTCTCCGGACCTTTGAGGCCGTTGCGGTCAGCGATCCCTGCTTCCGCAATGTCGGCGACAAGATCGAAACGCTGCGTCTCCAGGTTTCTGCCGGGGCAGGAAAAGAGGGTGGTGACACGCCGGGGGCCGCGTCACCGGGAAAAGATCGGATCTCCTTTGTTTAAGGCGAGGTATTTATGAGTTATGTCGAATTTTTCGGCATGGAGCGGGAACCCTTCTCCAATGCACCGGATGCACGTTTCTTTTTTAACAGCGATCAGCATAGTCAGGCCTTGACCCGGCTGATGTATGCCGTCGACTCGAATAAAGGGCTGGCGGTACTGGTCGGCGGCGTCGGCGCCGGGAAGACGACTCTGGCCCGCCGCATGCTCGATCGCCTGAGCGAGGATCGCTATCAATCATCCCTGCTGGTGATGGTCCACTCCGGAGTGACTCCCGAATGGATCCTCACCCGCATCGCTCTGCAACTCGGGGTTGAAGCCCCGAAAGAAGACCGTTTGGAGCTGTTGCGGCAGCTTTACGATCGCTTGCTGCAGATCCATGAAGCCGGAAAGACAGCGGTGGTCTTGATCGATGAAGCGCAGATGCTGCAGAGCCGGGCATTAATGGAGGAGTTTCGCGGTCTGCTCAATCTCGAGATCCCCGGAAAAAAATTGTTGAATGTGGTCTTTTTCGGTTTGGTCGAGCTCGAAGATTGTCTCCGGCTCGACGAGCCCCTGGCGCAGCGGGTGGCCCTCAAATATCACTTGAAGTCATTATCCCCCACTCTGACCGAGTCGTACATTCGCTACCGTCTTCATATTGCCGGGGCAAAACGGATGATCTTTCAACCGGAAGCGATTGCCGCTATTCACGCCTGCTCCTGCGGCGTGCCGCGTTTGATCAACACGGTCTGTGATAACACCTTACTCGAAGCTTTTTTACGCAAACAGAATCATGTCGATCAGCGGATCGTGCAGAGTGTCGCCGGCGATCTTGGTCTGTTGCGCCCGAATTTACCCCAGCCTGTGGTGCAACCTGCTGCCGAGGGCGCTCCCACTGCGGCCACACCGCCGGCAGACACCGATCTCGATGATATTGAAAGCATGCTCGCCCGGCTTGAATTCAAAGGTTGAATCGAGCAATCGTTAATCGTCGGGTTACGCTCCGCTAACCCGACCTACGCTCTACGAATAAAGTAGGTCGGGTTAGCCCGCAGGGCGTAATCCGACGCACAAAGTTGATCCTCCATGCCCCCATCGATCCATCTCCTTCCGGAAAATCTCTGTAATCAAATCGCGGCCGGTGAGGTGGTCGAGCGGCCGGCCTCGGTCGTCAAGGAGCTGGTTGAAAACTCTCTCGACGCCCATGCCACGCAGATCACCATTGAAATCGACGGGGGTGGCAGCCGCCTGATTCGCGTCAGTGATGATGGTGACGGCATGGGCAAGGACGATGTCTTTCTGTGTCTGGAACGCCATGCCACCAGTAAAATTTCCAGCAGCGCCGACCTCTTTCGTTTGCAAACCCTCGGCTTTCGCGGCGAAGCCCTGCCGTCGATTGCTGCCGTTTCCAGGTTGACGGTACGCAGCCAGACCGCCACTGCGGCCGAGGGATGGGAACTTTACGTCGAAGCCGGGACAGTCAAAAAGGCCGGCGCAATCGGCCTGCCGACCGGGACGACCATTGAAGTCCGCGATCTCTTCTTTAATACCCCGGCCCGACGGAAATTCCTGCGCAAGGAGGAGACCGAGTTCGGACATATCGCTGAACTCGTCACCCGCCTTGCCCTCTGCTCCCCTGAGGTGCAGTTTCAACTTGTCCACAATCAGCGGACGATTCTCAATGCGCCGCGTCAGCATAAGCTCGAAGAACGGATTGCCACTCTCCTTGGCCGTCCCCTCCTCGCCGATCTGGTCAAGGTCGCCATGGCTGATCCGGGCGCAGGGCTGGAACTGCAAGGGCTGATTTCTCACCCGAACCTGCACCGCTCTTCGAGTGCGGCGATCTATACCTATATCAACGGCCGTTACGTCCGCGACCGGGTGGTGCAGCATGCCATCCTCGACGGCCTGCGGCACCTCTTCCCGCGCGGACGCTATCCGGTGGCCGTCCTCTTTTTGTCGATCCCCGGCGGTGCCGTCGATGTCAACGTCCATCCGACCAAGCATGAAGTCCGCTTCAGTCAGCAGGCGCTGGTGCATGATTTTATTGCCGGGGCGGTTAGGGAAGCTTTGCGGCCGGGGATTGAGAGCCTTCCTCCGCAACCACCGGCGGTGGATAGGAGTCATGGGAGCTCTGGGAGTTATGGGGGGACGGTGACTTTGCCGGTTGCGGCACCGGTGGTTGCGGAGGTTACTCAGGTCAGCGAACCGGTGGTGACCTGGGCGGCCCCGGCGACCCCCGCGCGTTTTGCCGGTGCTTACTTCTCTTCACTCCGGATTATCGGCCAGTTTCGCGCCAGTTATATTGTTGCCGAGGATGACGAGCATCTCCTCCTCATCGATCAGCATGCAGCCCACGAGCGGATCGGCTTTGAGCGCCTGCGCCGCGAATTTCATAACGGCGCGGTCGCGCGGCAGGGACTCCTCTTTCCCGAGATTGTTCAATTCGATTTCAAGGAGACCGCCCTGCTCAGTGAACATTTGCAACCCCTCGGTCGTCTCGGTTTTGAGCTGGAACCCTTCGGGCCCCGGACCTTCGCCCTCAAGGCGGTGCCGCAACTCCTGGCAGGGCGGGATAATTTTGTTCAGCTCCTCCATGATATCGCCAGCGACCTCGCTGAACTCGGCGTCAGCCGCCGCATCGAAGATGCCCTCGACTCCTTTCTCCTCCTCATCTCCTGTCACGGCATGGTGCGGGCCCGGCAGAAGTTGTCGCTGATCGAAATGACCGCCCTCCTTGCCGAGCTTGATGGCATCGATTTCAATGCCCATTGTCCGCACGGCCGCCCGGTCTATTCGCGTTTGAGTGACCCGGAGATTGCCCGTCTCTTCCGCAGGAGTGCCTGAACTGGCCGCGCCCGCTAAAATTCCCCTCCTCGTGATCTGCGGACCGACCGCTTCGGGCAAGACGCGAATCGCTCTCGAACTCGCGTCCGGGTTGCCGATCGAAATCATCTCGGCCGATTCACGGCAGATCTATCGCGGCATGGATATCGGGACAGCCAAGGCGACGCCGGAAGAACGCGCCTTGGTCCCGCACCATCTGATCGATGTCGTCGCTCCCGACCAATCCTTCAGTGCTGCCGACTTTATGACGCAGGGCCGCGCCGCAATTACAGCCATTCACCAGCGCGGCAAGTTGGCGGTGGTGGTCGGCGGCACCGGCCTGTATATCGACGCCCTGAC
This sequence comes from Desulfuromonadales bacterium, assembly GCA_034370465.1. Lineage (GTDB taxonomy): Bacteria > Desulfobacterota > Desulfuromonadia > Desulfuromonadales > UBA2197 > UBA2197. Next base: position 1,387 of record JAXMLA010000067.1, on the reverse strand, counting down.
CCGCGGGCTGATTACCGCACCGGGGGAAGATCCGGAGTTGCGGCTGGAGTTGCTGGAGTTGGAAACACTGCAAGGGGAGGGGACGTTGCATCAGCGTTTGCAGATCGTCGATCCGGTCGCGGCACAGCGGCTGAAACCCCGCGATCAGCTCCGCATTATCCGCGCCCTTGAGGTCTTTGCCCTGACCGGCGAGACCCTGACCGCGCTGCAGCATCGGCACGCCTTTGCCGATAGTCCTTATCACCTGGTCACGATCGGTCTGGAGGTAGAGCGTTCGACCCTTTATCGCCGTATCGATGAACGGGCCGCGACGATGTTCTCATCCGGTCTGATCGAAGAAGCGCAATCCCTCCTGGCGCAGGGATTCAGTCGCGAACTCAAGGCATTGCGCACTATCGGCTATCGCGAAGCGATCGCTTATCTCGCAGGGGAAAGTTCACTGGCCGTTGCCATCGAGCAGACGCAGCAGGAGAGCCGGCGTTATGCCAAAAGGCAGATGACCTGGTTCCGGAAAAATAATTCAATAATTAAGGTTGATTCGCTTGCAGAGTTTGCTAAAATCAAAACCATTGCTAAACGTCTCTATGCGGAATGAAAAGGAGTGGACATGGCCAAGACACCGTTCAATATCCAGGACCAGTATTTAAATCAGGCCCGTAAAGAGCGGGTGCGTGTGGTTGTCGTTATGATGTCCAGTGAAAAGCTGGAAGGATATATCAAATCCTTCGACAGTTTCTGTATTCTGGTCGAAAGTACCGGCGATATGCTCCTTTACAAACACGCAATTTCCTCCATCACCTCGCTCGACGGCACCTTCCGCCTGCATGGCGCCAAGGAATAGCCGGAAGCAAAGCAATCTGTTTCAAAAGTCGAGCTCCCCGTTGGTGTTTTCATCCGCGGGGGCTTTTCTTTTCAAGGCGCACATCGTTATGCTCACCATCCAATCCGTCACTCCCGGCAGTATCGCCGAAGAGCTGGAGTTGCAGCCGGGCGATACCCTCCTTGCCGTTAACGGGCAACCCCTTCGTGATTTTCTCGATTATGTGCGGCTGACCCGGCAGGCGGAAGAGCTCGTCCTCGATGTTCGTCGTGTCGACGGTGAAGTGTGGGAGCTGCCTCTCGACAAGGACGCCGACGAAGAGCTGGGGCTGGAGATCGAGCATCCGCAGCCAACGCAGTGTGGCAATAACTGCCTCTTCTGTTTTGTCCAGCAGTTGCCGCGCGGCCTGCGTCCCACCTTGTATGTCAAGGACGAAGATTATCGCTTCTCCTACCTTTACGGCGCTTATGTGACCCTGTCGACGATACGCGAAGATGAAGTGCAGCGCATCCTGACGGATCAACTCTCTCCGTTGTATGTCTCCGTCCATGCCAGTGATGAAGGGCT
>JAXMLA010000066.1:0-14055 GCA_034370465.1 Desulfuromonadales bacterium | reverse complement strand
GTTCACAACAGCAAGTACTCCCGCCCCTTGACCGGTGACATGGAAAAGGACAAGCTCGACAACCGCACCAAGCGGATCTTTGACGATCCGGTCGGTCTGGCCGCCGGCAAATACGACGGCAGTGACAACAACAAAATTTTGCGCCAGGTCTACAAACGGGACACCGGCGAGATGATGTGGGACATCAGCGCCCCGGTCTATGTCAACGGCAAGCATTGGGGCGGTTTCCGGATCGGCTATTCGATGATGAAGATCGATGCCGCGGTCACCTCTCTGCGGAACGACATCCTCTTCGGCATGGGGATGATCCTCCTCCTCTCGACGGTCACGATTGCTTTTGTCGTCACCCGCCTGGTGCGCCCCCTCAAGGAGCTGACCGTTGTCGCCGATCGCATCGCTGCCGGCCATCTCAATGAAACCATCGAGATCCAGAGCGAAGATGAAATCGGCAAGCTGGCGAGCGCCTTCAACAAGATGACCCAGGTCATTGTCCGCAACCTGCGCAGTGAAATCGAAAAGAGCGAACGGCTCATCGAAAGTGTCAAGGAAGCGATTCAGCAACTCTCTTCCAGTGCCAGCGAGATTATGGCGATCTCCGCGCAACAGGCCGCCGGCGCCAACGGTCAGGCCTCGGCTGTGCAGCAGGCGACGACAACCTCGGAAGAGATCGCTGTCACCGCCCGCCAGGTTGCCGAGAATGCCATCCTCGTCGAATCGCAGGCGCAGCAGGCCAATGCCGCCGGGCAGGTGGGGCGCAATGAAGCCGACAACGCCATGACCGGCATGGGCGAACTCAAGAGCAAGATCGAATCGGTGGCACAGGCGATGCTGCAACTCGGCGAAGATTCCCAGAAGATCGGCGGCATTGTCGATATCATCGACGAAATCTCCGACCAGACCAACCTCCTCGCTCTCAATGCCGCGATCGAAGCGGCCGGTGCCGGCGAAGCAGGCAAGCGCTTCTCGATCGTCGCCAACGAAGTCAAACGCCTGGCGGAACGGACCGCCGACGCCACCGGCCAGATCAAGAATCTCGTCGATGCCATCCAGAAAGCGACCAACGGTACGATCATGCTCACCGAAGAAGGGAGCAAAGGGGTTGACCGGGCCAGCGAACTGGTGGCACGCGTCGCCGGGGCTTTGCAGGAGATCAGTCGTATGGTTCACGAAACAACCGCAGCAGCACGTGAGATCAAGTTCTCCACCCAGCAGCAGACGACGGCGAGCGAACAGATGGCCGAAACGATCGCTGAAGTGCGGGATGTCGCCGCCCAGGTCGCGGTCAGCAGCAAAGAGACGACCCAGGCGATTGCTGAACTGACGGCGTTGGCCGAGCGCCTCAAATCCCTGGTCGCTGAAGAGGTCTAGGTGAAGACGCGCAAATACGTCGATCTCTTTGTCAAAGAGGCTAAGGAGCACCTGGGAGCCCTGCGCAACGGCCTGCTCATCCTCAAAGACGAAGGATTTTCCGCCGGGCGCATTCACGACCTGTTGCGCAGCGCCCATACCATCAAGGGCTCGGCGATGATGCTCGAACTCGACGAGATCGGGCGGGTGGCGCATGTGATGGAAGATCTCTTCGGCGAGATTGAGCAGGGCAAGCGCCCCTTGACGCCCACCCTTATCGATCTATTGGCTTATGCCACCGAAGCTCTCGACACCTTGACCAAATATGCCCTCTCCGGAGAGACCGTCGACCTTTCCCTCGATGCTCTGGTCGCCGCCCTGCGCTCGGGCGAATCGATGCGGGCCGGGGACATCACCCCGCTGGTCAGTGCCGCGCCGCCGGTGGAAACTCTCCCCCTGGCGATGCTCACCGTGCGTGCCGACGTCGAACAGCTCGACCAGATCATCAACCACCTCGGTGAAGTCAGCATTACCCGTCATGCCTTTGAAGAGCGGGGCCGGGAACTGCGCGGTCTGGTCCGCGAACTCGAATACTTTGTGCGCCAGCTGCAACGGGCCGAGAATGTCCGGGGGTTACGGGATATTCACGGACGCCTCGCCAACCTGACCACGAATCTTGACAGCGATCTCGGCAATCTTTCTTATCTGACGCAAGAGCTGCACCACAGTGCCATGGAGTTGCGCATGCTGCCCCTTTCGACAATTACCGACGATCTCGGCCACATGGCCCGGGGACTTGCCCGCGAACAGGGGAAGGAGCTCAGCCTTTCCATCACCGGAGACCAGGTCGAACTCGACCGGATGATGCTGGAGATCCTTAAGCCGGTCCTGTTGCACATGCTGCGCAACGCCGTCGATCATGGCATCGAATCCGCCGATGAACGTCTTCTCGCCGGCAAGAATCCGACCGCAAAGATCGATCTGGTTGCCCGCTATGAATCGGGCTATGTCTGCCTGATTCTCAGCGACGATGGACGCGGCATCGATCCCGAACAGGTTCGCAACAAGGCGGTCGAACGCGGCCTCCTCAGCCGCGCCCAGGCCGCCCAGACCAGCGACGAAGAAGCCGCCTACCTGATTCTGCGCCCCGGCTTCACGACGCGGGAGTACATCACCGATATCTCCGGACGCGGGGTGGGGATGGATGTGGTCAAGAACAGTCTCGACAAGGTCAAAGGGGACATTATTATCACCTCGACCCACGGGCGCGGCACGCAGATGCGCCTGCAATTACCCTTGACCATGGCGATGATCAGCGGTCTCCTCTTTGACTGCGCCGGCACGACCCTGGCGGTCCCCCTCCATTACATCAGTGAAATTCTCCGCATCGATCCCGCCGACGTGATCAGCGAAGGGGGCCGGGAGATGGTGCGGGTGCATGGGCGCAGCATCCCGATGATCTCCCTGGCCGAGGTCCTCGGCCTGGAGGGGGGAAAACTCGATGCCGGGGAGAAGCAAACGGTCCTGGTGATGACCTGCCGCGAACGTCAGCTCGCCTGCCTGGTGAACCATTCGTACGGCGTCAAAGAGATGATCGTCAAAGGGATGGGGAAACAACTCAAGCGGGTGGAATTCTTCTCCGGGGTGACGATCATGGGGGACGGCTCACCGGTCCTGATCCTGGCTGCACCCGATCTCTTTGCCTCCGGGCGCAGTCAAGGGAGCACGTCCTTACGACAGGCGCACGAAGAAGGCCGCCGCCGCTCCGCAAAAGGGCGGGTTCTGGTCGTCGATGACTCGATCACCACGCGGACCATGGAAAAGAATATTCTCGAAGCGCACGGTTATCGCGTGACCGTCGCCTGCTCCGGTCCGGACGCCCTGCAACGCCTCAGCGAAGGGGAATACGATCTCATCGTCTCCGATGTCGAGATGCCGGGGATGACCGGCTTTGAGCTGACCGCGGCGGTGCGGCGCAACGAACGGACCAAAGGGACGCCGGTGATTATCGTTTCATCTTTAGCCACCGACGAAGACAAACGGATGGGACTGAAGGCCGGGGCGCAGGCGTATATCGTCAAAGGGAATTTCGATCAGGGCGCCCTGCTCGAAACCGTTGAAACCCTGATTGGATAATCTTTGCCTATGATTCGCGTCCTCCTTGCCGATGATTCGTACCTGACCTTGAGTATCCTCAAGGATCTCCTTGCCCATGACCCGCAAATTGCGGTCGTCGGCGAAGCCTACGATGGGCGTCAGGCGATTGAAATGGTGGCGCAACTCCGGCCGGATCTTCTGATCATGGATGTGATGATGCCGGTCATGGACGGACTGACGGCGGTGCAGAAGATCATGAGGATCCATGCCCTGCCGATCCTGATCCTTTCCTCTGACAGTGCGGTCGGTGAGCAGAGCAATGCCTTCAACGCCATTCGCCTCGGCGCCCTGGATGTCATGCGCAAACCCGTGGGGCTTTCGGGCGCCGCCTGGGAATCCTTTGCCAGCACCCTCCTCGCCCAGGTCCACACTCTCAGCCGGGTCCGGGTCATCCATCACTTCCGCTCGCACCGCGAAAAAACAACGACACCCCCCCTGCTGCCGACGGTCACCAACTGCCGCTCGATCATCGCCATCGGCGCTTCGACCGGCGGCCCGAAAGTGGTGATGAAGATTCTCAAGGAACTTCCGGCCGACAAGGATGCGAGTATCGTCATTGTCCAGCATATCGCCAGTGGTTTTGCCCGCGGCTTTGCTGAATGGCTGAATGCCGAGAGCGCTTACACAGTCCGTATTGCCAAAGACGACGATTCCCTCGTACGGGGCGTCGCCCTGGTCGCACCGTGCGATCAACATATGGAGGTGCACGGCGGCCGCATCGTTCTGACCAATGCTCCACAGGTCAATGGCTGCCGGCCGTCGATCGACAATCTTTTTTCCTCTTTGGCCCGGGAAAATCCGACTTCGGTGGTTGCGGTCCTATTGACCGGGATGGGGAAAGATGGGGCGGAAGGGCTGTTAGCGCTTAAAGAAGGGGGGGCGTATACGATTGCCCAGGATGAAGCGACCTGCGCTGTCTACGGCATGCCCAGGGTCGCCTTTGAATTGGGGGGGGTGCGGGAGGTTCAGCCCGCGGACAAGATCGCCGCTACGATCACGCGGCAGCTCTGTTAAAACCGTTTACGGCTGTCGAGGATAAAGGTCACCGGACCGTGATTGACGAGATGGACATCCATATCGGCGCGAAAGACGCCGGTGGCGATCGGAATCCCCCGTTGGCGGAGGAGCTCGCAGAGAAAGAGATAAAGACGGTCCGCTTCTTCCGGCCCTGCCGCTGCTGAAAAACCCGGGCGCCGCCCCTGCCGGCAATCGCCGAGCAGTGTAAACTGACTGACGACCAATACCCCACCCCCCTTTTCCTGCACAGAGAGGTTCATCTTGCCGTCTGCATCGGCAAAGATTCGGAGCCCGACGATCTTTCCGGCGAGAAAACGCGCATCCTCCTCTGTATCTTCCTTCTCGACTCCGAGCAGCACCATCAATCCTTCTTTGATCTCGCCGACAATCTCTTCGGCCACCACCACCCGCGCCGAGCTGACCCGCTGCACCACCGCCCGCATCAGCTTACCCCACCCCGGCCAGACGGCGGAGGATCGCCAGATTCGCCACATCGCCGCTGATCTCGTCCTCCCCCTTCGGTGTTTCGAGGATCTTCGCCACCATCGCAAAACGGGGATCGGTCATGACCGCCCGAAACGCTTCGAGACCGAGGGCGCCGCTGCCGATCCCTTCGTGCCGGTCAACGTGGCTGGCGAGCCCTTTACGGCTGTCGTTAAGGTGAAAAAGGCGCAGCTGCTCCAAACCGAGAATCCGCGCGAAATCGTTCATCACCGCACTATAACCGCCGGGGGTCGAGATATCGTAGCCGGCGGCAAAGGCGTGACAAGTGTCGAAACAGATGCCAAAACGACCGGTCGGCGTCCGGGCGACAATCTCCGCCAACTCTTCAAAACGACTGCCGAGGTAGGTCCCCTGCCCGGCGGTATTTTCGAGAAGGACCGTCACCCCTGCCGGCGCTCTTTGGAAAATCTCGGTAAAGGCGGCGCTGATCCGTTCCAGACCGACCTGTACCCCGGCGCCAAGATGGGCGCCGGGGTGCATGACCAGATAAGGGACACCGAGGGCGGCACAGCGCTCCATTTCATCGGCAAAGGCGGCGATCGATTTGTCGCGATTCTCTCCCGGCGGCGCAGCAAGATTGATCAGGTAACTGTCATGAGCAACGACGGTCTGTATCGGGCTGTGAGCAAGGGCGGCCTTGAAGGTTTCGGCTTCGGTCGCCGTAATCGCCTTGCCCCGCCACTGACTGGCATTCTTGGTAAAGATCTGAAGGGCGGTGCAGCCGAGGGCAGTGCCGCGTTCGACGGCTTTGTCAAACCCGCCGGCAATGGAGACATGGACGCCGAGTAGCATGGATTTACTCCTGAAGGCGCTGCAGGGCAGCCGTGATTTCATGGATGGTGTCGATGCGCAGATCGACAAAGGACGGGAGTTCGTCGCTGCCGCCGACCAGAATCGTTCCCATCCCCAGAGCCTTGGCCGGCGCCAGGTTCTTGGCGACGTCCTCGATCATCACGCAGGACGCTGGCGAGGTGCAGAGCCGGGCAAGGACTTCTTCATAAGGGGCGGGAAATGGTTTGGGCAGATAGTTGGCAATGCGGATATCGAAGACTGCTTCAAAGGCCTGACGAATCCCCAAGGCGGCGAGCACCCGTTCAGCGTGGGCGGAAGAACCGTTGGTGAAGATCACTTTGCGCTGCGGCAGACCAGCCAGAATAAGGGCCAGAGCGGGATCAGCCCCGAGCCGGGAGGTCACATCGACATCATGGACATAATGGAGATAGGCTTCGGGATCAACCTCGAAATGACGGATCAGCCCCTGCAAAGTGACCCCGTATTCCTGCCAGTAGTAGCGGCGCAGGGGATCGACATCGTCGGCCGCGATCCCGACCACCTCCTCCATAAAGCGATTGATGCGGCAGTCGATCAGGGAGAAGAGATCATGCTCCGGCGCGTACAGAGTATTGTCAAGGTCAAAGAGGAGAAGCTCCGGCGTGGCCATCATCGCGCGGCACGAAGGGCGGCGCGGATCGAGTCAATCCGGGCGGCATACTCTTGCGACAGTAACAATTTTTCCGCGTGCCCTTCACTCCAGATCGGCTTCGGCCAAAGGGGATCGTCGCTGAAGCGGGGGACCAGGTGCCAGTGCATGTGCGGCACCATGTTGCCGAGGAGCTCGTAGTTGATCTTGGTCGGGGAGAAGGTGCGATGCAGAGCCGCGGCAACGCGGTTGACCTCTTCGATGATCCCCTGCCGGGTCTCGACATCGAGGTGAAAGAGTTCAGTGACATGCGCCTTGCTCAGAACGAAACAGTAACCGGCAAAGAACTGGTCGCGGTTGAGAAGGACGTAACAGTAATCGAGTTCAATGACGCGGAGATCAACATCCTCCTGCCATTTCCGGCACATCGGACAACCGTCCACCGACCGGTGGTAATATGCCGGTGCTTCACTGCGGATGACATCATTGGCGCCACTCATTGTGGGTGGTACTCACCACTGAAGACTTCGACCGCCGGACCGGTCATAAAGACTTCACCGCCGGCACTCCACTCCAGTTCGAGTTCGCCGCCGGAAAGAAGATTGCGGATCGTCCGCTCGGTGCGATTGGTGAGGACGCCGGCAACCAGTACCGCCGAAGCGCCGGTGCCGCAGGCGAGGGTCTCCCCCGCTCCCCGCTCCCAGGTACGCTGGCGCACTTCGCTACGGGAGCGCACCTCGACAAATTCGACATTGGTGCGCTTCGGAAAGAGGGGGTGCTGTTCGATCAGCGACCCGTACTTTTCCACCGGGAAATTCTCGACATCGTCGACAAAGATGACACAGTGCGGGTTCCCCATCGAGACGCAGGTGATGGCAAAGGTGCGGTCGAGAATGGTCAGGGGGACATTGACCACCTGTTCGGTTGGATCGCCGGTAATGGGGATCTCCCCGCGGGTCAAGCGCGGCCGGCCCATATTGACCCGCACTTTGTCGACGCGACCGGCAGAGTTGGGATAATGCTGCAGAGTCAGAACTCCGGCGCCGGTTTCGACAGTGATGACCTCCTTAGCTACCAAGCCATGGTCATATGCATACTTGGCAACACAGCGCACGCCATTACCGCACATCTCTGCTTCGCTGCCGTCGCTGTTGAACATGCGCATCTTCACATCCGCCACAGTCGAAGGGAGGATGAGGATCAGCCCGTCCGAGCCGATACCGAAGTTGCGGTTGCTGACCTCAATGGCCAGGGCCGCCGGATCGTTGATCGACTCCTGGAAGCCGTCGACATAAACATAATCGTTGCCGGCGCCGTGCATCTTGACGAATTTCATCCTGTAGAATCCTTCCCGGTTTAGCTGGTTATGTTCGCCGATTATACGGCAAGAAGGGATCTGTCACAAGGTCAACCCACGCCAATTTCACCGGCACGCTCTGGACAGTGACGTCTTGATACTGGTAGGATACCCATCTTTTAAACTTTCCTGTCCTGGTACGGAGTACTCGTGATCAAAAAAATCCTCCCGCGTAAAATCCTTCATTCACTACGCCGCCTGCGCCTGCGCGAGCGGTTGACCGCCCATCTTTTTGCATTGAATCGACCCGCCCTGCGCCGCCGCCAGACTTTGCACGGCACCGCTCCGGTGAGCCGTATCCTGTCGCGCAAACTCCTCTGGGGGGCGCTCACCGTTATCATCCTGATCGTCGTAGGCCTCTCTTTCCTCCCGGTTGTATCGCCGCCGGTGGTGGTGACACCGACAATCACCATCCCCGTCCCCTCCCGCGAACGGATCGTCACCGGCGTCGTCCAATCCGGCGAAACCTTATCGGCGATCCTGACTCCCTACCTCTCTTTCCCGGAGATTCACAGTTTGGCGGTGACGACTTTGACCGCCGGGCACCGCTGGGAAATGACTCTCTACGACGACCAGTTCCGGAGCTTTATCCACGACATCAACGACACTTATCAGCTCCTCATCACCCGATCGCCGGACGGAAAAGCAACGGCAGGCCGGGTGGAAATCCCTTACACTTACGCGGAACATGCGGTCGGCGGAACCATCAATGACAGTCTCTTTGCGGCGATGACCGCCATCGGCGAAGAAGACAGTCTTGCCGTCATCCTTGCCGATATCTTTGCCAGCGACATCGACTTTCTTCGTGATATCCGTCAGGGAGATACCTTTCGCGTCATCGTCGAGCGCCGGCTGCGCGACGGACAGCCCAAGGGCTACGGTAAGATCCTCGCCGCCGAATTCAGCAACGCCGGAAAAACTTATCGCGCCTTCCGCTTTCAAGATGGCAAGAAGAAGCCGGCCTTTTACGACAGTGCCGGCAAGAGTCTGCGCAAAGCGCTGCTGCGCGCCCCCCTCCCCTTCAGTCGGGTCAGTTCCGGCTTCACCATGCGCCGCTTCCACCCGATCGCCAAGACCTGGCGCGCCCATCCCGCCATCGATTATGCCGCCCCGACCGGCACGCCGATCATGGCGGTCGGTGATGCGACGATTGTGCAGATCGGCAAGACCTCCGGCAACGGCAACTATATCAAGTTGCAGCATTCCGGCGGCCTGGCGACGATGTATCTGCACATGAGCCGCTTTGCCAAAGGGATGCATCAGGGCAAACGGGTCAAACAGGGGGATATTATCGGCTATGTCGGCAGTACCGGACTGGCGACGGGGCCGCATCTTTGCTATCGGATGACCCGCAATGGCGTTCCGGTCAACCCCGCCAAGATCCCGACAACCCCGGGGGAACCGATCAGTCGCGGCCAGCTCGACGCCTTTCGGGCGCTGCAAGGCCCCCTCCTCGCCAAACTCGCGACGATCTCGACGGAGATGACCAGCATCGCCGCCCCGTCGCCGGAGACGGGAGAAGAATGATCCACTGTCTCCTCGAAATTAATCTCGGTGCCGGCAGTAGCGTCATGCGCCCGTTGCCGGAGAAGGTCCGGCAGTCGGGACTCGGCGGGCGCGCCCTGGCTGTGCGCCTCCTCGGCACGACTTCCCGCAGTGACGATGCCGTGATCATCGCCCCCGGTGCTCTCTGCGGCAGCGGCGCTCCGGCCAGCAATCGCGGCTCCATCGTCTTCACCTCGCCGCTGACCAAAACGATCTTCACTGTCAACGAGGGGGGCGACTTCTTCCGCTCCCTGCACCGCGCCCGCTTCGCGGCGATTGTCATCATCGGAACAAGTCCAGCGCCGGTGCTGTTGCGGATCAATGACCAGGGCGCAGAGCTGGTCGATGGATCGCTCTGCTGGGGGGGGGATGCCGATGTCGCCGCACAAAGCCTTAAAGGGGAGAACGCCGGAGTTTTGACGATCGGACCGGCCGGCGAAAACGGCGTACTGTATGCCGGCCTCTCTGCCGGCGACGGCAACCTCTTTGGCCGTGGCGGCCCCGGCGCTGTTTTCGGAAAAAAGAGGCTCAAGGCGATCATCGTCACGGGAGTCGGTAACGACGGAGTCGTCGATTCGCCGGCGTTTACCACTGCTTGTGCGGATCTGCAGCGTCTGCTGCGTGCCTCCCCCCTCCTGGCCGGGCCGGTCGGTTTTGGCGCTTTTGGCGAAGCCGCCCTGGTCGATCTGGCGGCACGCCGCGGCCTGCTGCCGACGGAAAACTTTTCCGCCACCTTCCCGTCGGACGCCTCGGTTTTCAACGGCGCCGCCCTGATGGCCGCCGGGAGGAGTTGCGGCTTTGGTTGCAGCGGCTGTCCCATCGCCTGCAAACGCCAGGATGCTGACGGCCGCCCCCTCCCCGATTTTTTCACCCTGGCCGCCTTTGGCGCCCACCTCCATCTCCCTGATCTTGCGAGCATCCATCGGCTGAATGCGGACTGCAACCGTCTCGGCCTCGATCCAATCTCCCTGGCCGGTGTGCTCGCGACCCGCAGCGAAATTCAGCAGCAGCCAGTGCTGGGCGAAGAGCTTGCAACCCTGCTGCAGAGCATCGCCACCCGCAGCGGCGAAGGGGATCTTTTGGCAAACGGCGCTGCCCGCTATGCAGCACAATGCAATCGACCGGACGCCGCGATGACCGTCCGCAACCTCGAACTCGCCCCTCTCGACCCGCGCGGCTTAAAGGGACTCGCCCTGGCGCACGCCGTCGATGTCGCCGGGCAGGGAGAAAACGCCCTGACCCTCAGTGCCGAACTGCTGCGCAAACCGGTGCCGGTCGATCGGCTTTCCTGGGGCGGTAAGGCGCGCCTTGTCCACAGCAATGCCGCCGCCGTCGCCGCCTTCGACAGCCTCGGCCTGTGCCGCCATCTCCTTTACGCCGCCGGCCTGGAAGAAGCGGCCGCCCTGTATGCCGCCGCCAGCGGGGAATCTTGCAACGCCGCCCTGCTCGGGACGCTCAGGGAGGAGACGCTGGCCCTAGAACGTTCCTGGTCACAACTCCCCCCCGTCCCTGCCGGGATCGCCGCGCTGCCAACACGCCTCTTTGCGCCGGTCCAGGGAAAGACCCATCCCGCCCCGCCGCTTCCCCTAAATCGGCAAGAGGGAGAGGCCGAGGTGCAGCGTTATTGGCGCTTGGGCCGGGAGAATTCTCTCCCACCCGGTGAGGAAGAAGAGACAAAATCCGAGATCATCAAAACGCTCAATCATTACGCCGCCAAACTCGTCGCGGAGGGGATCGGCCGCAGCGGCCGGGTGGCACTCCTCGCCCAGGACGATCGTCCCCTTGTGGTCGGCGCCGCAGACCTGGCCGGCCAGGGGCAGGAGATCCTTGGCCTCAGCAACGCGACCGCCCTCTGCCTCCTTGAACCGGCCTGGCCCTTTGCCGATTTCCTGCTGCGGCGCAACCCGCAGGCGAGTGCGATCGTGCCGCGCGACAGTGAAACCCGCACCTTCCTCCACGAAATTCCCCTGCTGCGCGGCCCCTTCGATCCGGCCAACGTCGCTGCCGCCCTCGGCGACCGGAAAGGAATCCTGCTCGAAGGCGGCATTATTTGCGTCAGCGGCGCCCTGACGGTGGAGCAGGCTTATGTCAATGCTTCCTCCCTTTGGCATGCGCTCTTCATCAAATATCTCCTCGACGTTCTGACAGATGGCTTTCTCCTCCCGGAAGAAGCCGCGGTCTTCGCCGCCTTTCGCGCCGAGGCCCTGAACGAACCGAGTGCGGCCGGCCTCACTTTTCACTCCGGCCCACTGCTGGATGCGACCACCATCGAAGCAGAGATGATCCGCGTCGGCCGCTATACCGTCGAACGCCGTCTTGTCGACTCCTTCTTCGGCAACATCTCCTGCCGCCGCGGCAATGAGGTCTTTATCTCGGCAACCGCTTCCAGCCTCGATGCCCTGCGCGGCTGTATCGACCCGGTCCCCTTTGACCATCACACCACCCTCGGGCTGGTGGCGTCGAGTGAGCTCGCCGCCCATCAGGGGATCTATGCTGCCACCGATGCCCAAACAATTCTCCATGGCCACCCGCGCTTTACCGTCGCCCTGAGCATGCTCTGCGCCGGAGAGAAAGATTGCCCGATCAGCGATTGCTGGCGCGACTGCCCGCAGGTCCGCTGGCTGGGCGGCGTGCCGATCGTCGCCGGCGAGATCGGCGCCGGCGGTCTGGCACAAAGGGTTCCGCCGGTGATCAATGCCAGCGGCCTGGCGATCGTCTACGGCCATGGCGTCTTTGCCATCGGCCGCAAAGACTTTGCCGAGCCCTTTCAGTCCCTGGTCGCGATTGAACGCTGGTGCCGCCAGGAGTATTTTCGCCGCTTTGATTGTGGTGACCTTTTCGGTTAAAGTTTCCGGAAGAATTGTCAGCAGGATGGAGAAACAACATGGCAACGCGATTAGGCGATCTGCTGCTCAAACAGGGATTGATCACGACGGCGCAGCTCGATGAAGCCCTGAAGTATCAGGTCATCTTCGGCGGCAAGCTCGGCACCAATCTCATCGAAATGGGGCTCCTTGAAGAGGACGAAATCGCCGGAGCCTTAAGTCAGCAATATTGCGTGCCGACGGTCAGCGCCGATGAGGTGATGAATGTCGCAGCGCCGGTTCTCGCCCTCCTTCCCCGGGAACTGGCCGAACAGCACAATGTCATCCCCCTCAAACTGGAAGGACGGCGCCTGACCCTGCTCATGCCCGATCCCTCCAACTTCAACCTCATCGACGACCTGGCCTTTCGCACCGGGATGATTATCAAGCCGGTCGTTGCCGCCGAGGTTCGCCTGATCCTCGCCTTGGAAAAGCATTACAACATCGGCCGCGACCGCCGCTATATTCACGTCACCAAAAAGCTGGCGACGAAACGACCGGTCCCGCCGCCGCCTGTGGCGCCGGAAACCCTACCATTGCCGGCCGCCCCGTCAGCCCCCCCGGCCACGGAGAGCCGACGGCCGCAGATCGACCTGGAGTTTTCCCTGGCCGATCTCGCCGCGACCGAAGAACTTGCCGAGATCGACCCCCTTGAAGAGATTCTTGACAGCCAGACCCTAGCCATTTTTCTTGCCGACGCCCGCGATCGCGACGATGTCCTCGACAGCATCGCGTCTTATCTTGCCCATGAATATGCCTGCGTCGCCCTCTTTCTGGTGCGCGGCAATGCCGCGCACGGCTGGAAAGCCAGCATCGACGGGCAGGAACTCCGCGACTTCAAGCAGGCGCAATTCCCTCTCGACGAACCGTCGGTCCTCAAGACCGTCACCGAGACCAGCTCCTTCCTCCTCGGGCCGATCCCCCGCACCCCTTTCAACTCCATGTTCCTGCAGGAGATCGGCGGCCGCGTCCCGCAGACTGCCCTCCTTGTCCCCCTGCTGATGATGGGGCGCGTCGTCGGCATCATTTATGTCGATGGCAAGGGGGAGGAACTGGCGGAGAAGCTCTTCGAACTGCAGAAGATCACGATTAAAGCCGCCATGGCCTTTGAAATCCTGGTGCTGAAGAACAAGATTGTCAGCATGTAGGGGGATTGACGGAGCAACAAGAATGAGGCGACCATTCCCTTTGGTTTCCTCCTCGCCTTTGTGATACGACCGCTTAAAAGGCCAAATCTAACCCGTGACATCTTCGACCTTCGCGTCAGGAGCATTTTTTTTCACCGACTCAATGCCATTTTCCAGGGCGGCTTTTGACGAGTAGTTCTCACTGCGCCCGATTTCCTGCCCATTTGTCGCTTTCAAGATAAAAAAAGGTTCGCCCTTGATGTTCGTCTTGGTCTCAAAAGCACCTTCCCTGAGCGCATTTTTCCGGACCGAATCGATACCGTTCTCCGCGCTCGCTTTCTGCATGTAAATTTCACTTGTCAAGATGATCAGTCCGTTCGCCGCCTTGAGGTTAAACATAAAGTGCCCGTCTTTTGACTTCTTTAACTCGAATTTTCCGGACATGGCAGAACCCCTTTCGATAGAAAAAATAAAAACTGATATTAATAAGATAGGTCAAAATTATCACAAGTCAATCGGTCGCGTCGTCGACTCAGGATAACCCGGCAGCAACGCCTCCGACGAAGCAAGGACATCTGGCGCTGTTATCAAAGATCATCGCAGGCAGGAGCCTGCTCCTACCATTCACCAATGAAAAGAGGCTGACACCATGACGGTGCCAGCCTCTTTTTTTGCCGTGCGAAAAGAAAACTACTTCTGGCTGGCGTAGAGGGCCTG
>JAXMLA010000065.1:0-4246 GCA_034370465.1 Desulfuromonadales bacterium | reverse complement strand
GGTAATTCCCCTCTCCCGCGATGACAGAAAGTCCCATCCGGTCCATCTCCTCACGGAGAAACGCCCTGCTCTCCCGGATCAGGTCGCGGGTTCGGCGGATATGGCCCGTATCATCCCCGAGGGCGGCCAGGGCCGCCTCCTGGGCAATGCGATTCACGGAATAGACAACGCAGGTCCGGCGGATCATGTCGACTACGTCCTTATCGCCGGCCAGATAGCCGATCCTGAGCGCCGCCAGGCCGTACATTTTGGAGAAGGTCCGAAAAACGACGAGATTCGGATAATCCCTGAGCAGGGAGATGCCATTCGGGAAATCCTCTTTTTCGACGAATTCGAAGTAGGCCTCGTCGACGACGACGATTCGCTTACCGCCGACCGCCTCGAGGAAGGCCACGAGCCTCTCCCGCGACCAGTAGCTGCCCGTGGGGTTGTTCGGATTGCAAACAAAGATGATCTTCGTGTTTGAATCGATGGCGCCGAGCATTGCCACATCGTCGAACCCCTCGTTCTTCAGGGGGATGATCCGGGCCTCGATCCCGGAGAAGACGGCCACCCACTCATAGACGGCGAAGGTCTTGTCCGCCGTGACGATATTGTCCCCCTGCTCGCAGAAGGCCTTGATTACGAAGGCGATCACCTCGTTGGCCCCGTTGCCGACGAGAACCTGATCGGGGTCGATGCCGTGGGCGGCGCCGATCGCCTGCCTCAGATAGAAGGAATCGCCGCTCGGATAGACGGCCCCCAGGGGCGGTGGGAACCGCCGGATCACCTCCTGGGCGCCAAGCGGGGGGCCCAGGGGGTTTTCGTTGTTGTTCAGGCGGAAGAGCCGTTTGCACCCATAGAGCTTCATCAGCTCCGGATCCGGCTTGCTGGGGATATAGGGCTCGAATTCCCGGACATAGGCCGGGACCATGTCATCCAGGTTCGGTCGCATCATGATGCTGGAAGATCACGAGATCCGACTGCCCCGCGAAAGGGAAGAGGATTTCCGGCCGGAACCCTCCGGCCATGAGGACCGGGATCAGCTCCGCATGCCACGGAATGCCCAGATCGATCTCGAAGAAAAGGTTGATCAGGCCATCCCCCTTCAGATAGCTGATGTGTCTTTCCACATTGGCAGCCAGATCGGCGCCGGGCCAGAGGGGTCTGAGGAGCGCCTCCGCCCTCTCCCGCGAAATCTCCGCGGCGAAAAGGGAAGAACCGGCGCGTGTTTCGCCCATATCCCGACCGGTACGGATCTCCCGCGCCAGGACGAGCCGTTCGTACTGGCGGACGAGCCAGGAGGTCAGTTCTTCCCGGGACCAGACCTCGCCTCCCGGATCCTCGTGAAGATGTCTGAAGAAGAAGGGTCTTTTGACCGGCGCACGGTTCGCGGCCAGATAGGAGAGGGCGCCGAGAGGTTCAAAACGGGCCTCCAAGTCCGGTGGAAGACCATCAATGCTCAGGAGTCCCAGGATCTTTGTGCGGGCGATCCGGGCAAGCAGGGCGTCGAGCAGTGCCTCGCCGGTCTCCTTTCTCTCTTCGCCATGAAAGAGATAGGGACCGAACGACTCCACGATCCGCTCCGACCGTTCGCCGAAGAGAACGCCCCCCACGATCTCCCTTCTGGAATTCATGGCCGTCAGGCACCGGAACTCCCCGCCGGCGACCATATCCGCCACCGTGCCGGGGTAATCGAAGAAGGCGGGTCGGTCCTTCCCTTGGCAGAACCGACCCGCCAGGAGGGCAAAGCGCTTGACCCTCTCCGGATCGGGGGTCTCCAGAACCACCCTGTCCGGTGCTTCCGGGCAGGGCAACTCCTCCGAGATCCGCGGGTATGCCTTCTCCTTTGTCACGGCCAGGCTGATCCGGTTTGTCTTTTCCACGGTGAGCTGGAGCCGATCGACCGAACGCGAGGCGATCAGGAGGCCCATCTCCTCCAGATCGCACTGCCGGTCATCGGCCGAGGCCGAGGCGATGTTGAGCCCCTTCAGGTTGAGTCTGGGGGCGTAAAAGCGAAAGAAGACCCGGGTGTAATAGAGGCCGTCCATACACGCGACCTCCAGACTGCTTCCCGGGCATACGGCATTGCTGAGGTAGAGGAAGATCTCTTCCGTAGCCAGGACGAGCTTCAGGGATTCCGTCTTCCCCAGACCGAAGAGGGAGGCGGTTGTCTCCACGAACTGCGTGACAACGGGGACGAACGGGGCGCGGGCTTCGAGGCACAGATGGAGGTTGCGGTTTCCGGATTCGCCCATAGTCTTTCCCTTCCCTTGCAGGATATGCCCGGCGCGGGGGCCAGCCAGGCGGCGCGAGTATAGGAGAAAGGCCAGGGCAAGTCAATGGGATTCAGCTTGAGGCAATCTCTTCGGCGGCGACCGGGTCCATGAAACGCAAACAGGATGGGTGTCGGCAGGTCAGCCAGAAACGGTTTTCAGCGCCCTTTCATAATCCTCGCGGTTATCGAGATCCAGGAGAATCCCGGGGTCATCGACGGCGACATCGACCGTCCGATCCCCGTAGCAGGTCAGAAGGGCGCGGAGCCCCCCGGGTCCGCGGAAATCCAAGATGGCGGGGATCAGGGCCGTTGAAATCAGCGGCGGATGACCGTATCGTCCCCGGAATGAGGGACGGCAGACATCCGCATCTCCCTGCCGAAAAACGTCCAGCAGGGTCCGCAGGGTCTCGGGTTTGACGAGGGGGATATCCGCGGGAAGGATAAAAAAGGCCTGGCAGCCGCGACCGAGAAGGCTCACCCCCGTCTGTACCGAGGAAAACATTCCTTCGTCATGGCGAGTGTTGATCACCGGATCGACCCCGAACCGCCCGATCAGGGGCAGGATACGCTCGGCCTCGTGTCCCAGGACCACCACAACCTGTCCGATCCCGACCCCGTAAAAGAGGCCAATGACGCGCTCGATCACGGTCTCCCCGTCCAGGGAGAGGAGGGGTTTGAACTCCCCCATCCGCGAGGAGCGGCCGGCGCAGAGAATCAGGGCGGAAAAGGAGGCGGGAGAGGGGGATGTTCCCCTTGCGGCGGTCATTTTATCCGCCCCGCCCGGACGGCGATCAGCTCGGCGACGATGCTCACGGCGATCTCCGCGGGAGTGCGCGCCCCGATGTCCAGACCGATCGGGCTGTGGACACGGACCAGTTCGTTCTCAGAGATCCCCTCGTCCCGCAGGGAGGCAAAGATGATCTCCCTTTTACGGCGGCTGGCGATCATCCCGATATACCTCGCTCGCGTCTTGAGGGCGGATGACAGAACGGTTTTGTCGTGGGCATGGCCGCGGGTGACAATGACCACATAGCCCGATCCGTCTATCGTCAGCCTCTCAAAACAAGCGGGGGAGGCCTCCGTCACCAGCACCTCGGCCGCCATGGGAAAGCGTTCGAAAGCGGCAAACTCCGGACGATCATCGATCACAACGATCCGGAAACCGGCGATGGTGCAGATCGGCGCGAGCGACTGGGCGATGTGGCCTGCCCCGAAGATGAAGACCGTCTCGTGGATCCCCGCAGGCTGGATAATACAGCGGACAACGCCGCAGTCGATCATAACGGCCTCCTCCCGGCGGCGCTCATTTTTCAGTCGGTCCTCATTCTGGCAGGCGTGATGGAGCGAGCCTGCGGCAAACCCCTCATCCTCGATCAGGCCGAGGCCCGTCTTCAAGACCGTACCGTCCCCTGACCACCCAAGGGATCTGACCAGCCAGACGAAACGACCCTCCCCCTGGGCCTTCAAGAGCCGGTCGAAAATCCCTCTGCAGGAGGGGTCCCCGGGATCCAGATAATCCACCAGGACCTCCAGCTCTCCCCCGCAGATCATCCCGCCGGCGCCCGCCTCTTTTGCCGTGAGGAAAAATCTCTCCAGGGCGGGAAGGCGGTCCCGGTGGACCTTTCCCGCCATTTCCAGGACCCGGGCCTCCAGGAGACCGCCGCCGATCGTCCCCAGGCTCCCGCCGTCCTTCAGGATGAGCATCGATGCGCCCGCCTCCCGCGGACCCGATCCCGAGCGGTCGATGATCGTCGCCAGTACCACGTCTTCGTGGCGACCAAGGGACTCCGAGATCGACCGCCAGAGCTCCGCGGGATGGTTCACGGCCTTTGCTTCCTTCATTTTGAGGCTCCTGCTGTTTCAACGTTGAAAGGGGGATATCCCTTATGCTATAGGTTCCCTGCTTATTACCATAGATTTGTTGTTGTGTTTCTCGACTTTTTACGAGTTCGTCATTCTTGATGAAGCGGTAAAAAGTCTAAACGGAGA
>JAXMLA010000064.1:0-8751 GCA_034370465.1 Desulfuromonadales bacterium | reverse complement strand
CCGCCATCATGACGCGAATCGTCTTGGCGCGTTCCGGGATTGCATCCGTAATCCCGAAGAGCTTCTCGACAGCCAAAACATAGCCGAGATTATTATGCATCGGTGCCAGATAATCGAGGCGATCGGTCAGCGGCAGCACCTGATGATAGGTCCGCTCTTCGGAAAGTTTTTCTACACCCCTATGCAAAAAGCCGATGTGCGGGGTTGCCTTGATAACAGTTTCGCCGTCAAGTTCAAGGATCAGCTGCAGGACTCCGTGGGTGGAGGGGTGCTGCGGACCCATATTCACGATCATGGTTTCGGTCGATGCCATCGCGTGCCTCTTCAGTCTAAATTAGATCTGCGGAAGATTGATCAGGAAAGCCTGCCCTGGTAGGGCGCGCGGTCAGGACCCTGAACGGGATAATCTTTACGTAGTGGATGTCCAACCCAGTCAGCAGGCATAAGAATACGCCGAAGGTCAGGATGATTATTAAAAGAGATTCCTAACAAATCCCAACATTCACGCTCGTGCCAGTTTGCTGTTTTCCATACCGAAGCAACCGAATCGACGGTCGCGTCCTTTTCGGCAACAGCGACCTTCAAGCGCAAACGCTCGTGCGTCGATATACTGTAGAGGTTATAGACCACCATGAATCGGTCATCTTTTTTCCCAAGATAGTCGACGCCACAGAGATCGCTCAAAAAATTAAAACCTTCACTCATCTTCAGATAACTGCAGATGGCGACAATCTCTTCCTTTTTGACGATGACCGTTGTTTCGCCGCGGAACTCGGCAACTTCAAGGATCGAAGCAGCGAATTTTCCTTTTAAATTTTCAACAACAGCTTCAATACTCATCTCTTCGTCCTTATCGTCACTTAAATAGCCGCAACAAACCGATTACGCGTCATTAATGACTTCGCCGATGCCGATGGCTGCGCCGAAAGAGTTACGCTCGCGCATAATCTTCTCCTGGAGCTTGATCAATCCGTACATCAAGCCCTCCGGACGCGGCGGACATCCCGGAATATAAACATCAACCGGAAGATGCTCATCGATCCCCTGCACCACACTGTAAGTGTCGAAGACCCCGCCCGAACAGGCACAGGCGCCCATGGCAATGACATATTTCGGCTCCGGCATCTGCTCATAAACTGTCATTATGACCGGCAACATCTTTTTGGTGACCGTACCGGCAATAATAATACAGTCCGACTGCCGCGGAGAGGCACGGAAGATAATCCCGAAACGGTCAAGGTCGAAACGGGCAGCACCCGTCGCCATCATCTCAATAGCACAGCAAGCCAGACCAAAGGTCATCGGCCAGAGCGAACGAGACCTGGACCAGTTGACCACCTTGTCCAGAGATGTGGTAATGACGTTATCGCCCAGCGTTTCTACTCCCATTCGAGCGCTCCTTTTTTCCAGTCATAAGCTAATCCGACGATCAGGACAAAGAAGAAAAAGCCCATGGCCGCGGCACCGTACCAGCCCAACTCTCTAAAGATGACAGCCCAGGGATACATAAAGACCACCTCGACGTCGAAGACGATGAAGGCCACCGCCACCAGATAAAACTTGACCGGAAAGCGCTCACGCGCCGAACCGACTGGCGGCATACCACATTCATAAGGGGCCAACTTGACCGCAGACGGCTTCTTCATGCCGATCAGACCCGAAAAGGTCAAAGATCCCAGCGCAAAGGCTAAAGAGATACCGAGCAACACCAGTATCGGTAGATAAGTATCCAACATGCGATGTTAGTCCTCCTGTATTTTTTACTCGCAACACCCGGACAATATTAAAACCGCACAACGACCACCGGCACAGCTCTACAGGTGGGTTTCGGCGGAGCAAAGTTAGGATAATTCATCCTCGATGTCAAGGAAAAAATATCGCCTGTTGAACATTGCTTTATCTTGTAAATTCAGACAGTTAGCCTGTAATTTTGGGGTGATTTGTTTTTTTTAAGATATTACCGCTAATCCTTTTTTGGCGGTCGCCGACACCTCTACGCTTTACCGCGTGCCCCCCCATGCGATATCACGGCTATCGCGTGGGGCGAGAAGGGAAGAACTTCTTGACAGCATACGGACTGCATGCTAATCAAAATCTGCTTTTTCGGCGACTCGACCTTTAACTTCAACCCGATACAGGGGGTCACATGATTCACAGCCAATCATCCCGATGCTTTGCAGAAGCCAACCAGGTTATCCCCGGCGGTGTCAACAGTCCGGTTCGCGCCTTTCGCTCGGTCGGTTGCGAACCGATCTTTATCGAACGCGCTGCCGGCGCAAAAATCTATGACGTTGACGGCAATGCTTATATTGATTATGTCGGTTCCTGGGGGCCGATGATCCTCGGCCATTGCCACCCGCAAGTGGTCAGCGCCATCGAAAAGGCGGCGCGCAACGGCGCTTCTTTCGGCGCACCGACCAAGCTGGAGATCGAACTCGCCGAGATGGTCTGCGAGGCCTATCCGAATATCGAGATGGTGCGCATGGTCTCGTCCGGCACTGAAGCGACGATGAGTGCCATCCGCCTGGCGCGCGGCTACACCGGTCGGGATAAAATCCTCAAGTTCGATGGCTGCTACCATGGTCACGCTGATTCCCTCCTGGTCAAGGCCGGCTCCGGCGCTGCCACCTTCGGGGTTCCGACCTCGCTCGGCGTCCCCGTTGACCTCGCCAAACACACCCTCACCGTGACATATAATGATCTCGAAGAGACCCGCAACCTGGTGCGGGTCAATTCCGGGCAGATCGCCGCCATCATCGTTGAGCCGATCGCCGGCAACATGGGGTGCGTCGCCCCCCGCCCCGGTTTCCTTGAAGGATTGCGGCAGCTCTGCAACGAAGAGGGGATCGTCCTGATCATCGACGAAGTCATGACCGGCTTCCGCGTCGCCTTTGGCGGCGCCCAGGAGCGCTTCAAGGTTCAAGGTGACCTCGTCTGCCTCGGCAAGATCATCGGCGGCGGACTACCGGTCGGCGCCTTTGGCGGCAAGCGCGAGATCATGGAGAAACTCTCCCCCCTCGGCGGGGTTTACCAGGCCGGCACCCTTTCCGGCAACCCGCTGGCGATGAGCGCCGGGATTGCCACCCTCAAGCTCCTCAAGGAACCCGGTTTCTACGACCTTATCGAGGAGAAGAGTGCCTATCTGGAGAAGGGTCTCCTTGACGCTGCCCAGGAATCGCCGATTCCGACCTGCTGGAACCGGGTCGGCGGCATGTTCTGCTCCTTCTTCACCGCAGGACCGGTCACCAACTTCACGGAAGCCTTAAAGAGCGACACCGTCGCTTTCGGCAAATTTTTCCGCGCCATGCTCGATCAGGGGATCAACCTTGCTCCGAGCCAGTTTGAAGCCGGCTTCATGAGTGCCGCGCACAGCCAGGATGATCTTGACCAGACCATCGCTGCGGCACGCAAGGCCTACAAGGCGCTGTAACCACAACTTGTCGCAACTGAACGACGAAAGGCCCCGGCAAATACCGGGGCCTTTCGTCGTTCGTAGTCGCTGCCACTAAGAATTGTTAGCCACCCTTGCTCCACGAATCGCGCAGCGTGGCGATGCGATTAAAGACCGGCGCGCCACTTGGCGACACGTTGGCATCGAGACAAAAATAGCCTTGGCGCTCAAACTGATAGCGGATCGAAGGGTCGGCTGTGGCCAGCCCCGGTTCACAGCGGCAGTCGCGCAGGATCTCCATTGAATCGGGATTGATCTGCTGCAGATAATCGACCTCTTTACCGACGCCCGGCTGCGGCACGCTGAAGAGACGATCATAGAGACGGACCTCAGCAGCAACACTGTCGCGGGCCGAGACCCAGTGAATCGTCCCCTTGACCTTGCGCCCGTCCGGCGACGAGCCACCTCGACTGGCAGGATCATAACTGCAGCGCAGCTCGACAACAGCGCCGCTGGCCGGATCGTGCAGCACTTCTGTACAGGTAATGAAATAAGCGTTGCGCAGCCGCACCTCTTTCCCCGGCGCCAGGCGGAAGAAGCCTTTTGGCGGCACTTCGGCAAAATCGTCCTGCTCGATATAAATCTCGCGACCAAAGGGGACGGTGCGGACGCCGAAATCGGGATTGGCCGGATGGTTGGCCACCTCCATCAGCTCAGCCCCCCCTTCCGGATAGTTCTCGATCACCACCTTGAGGGGGCGCAGCACCGCCATCACCCGCGGCGCCGTTTCGTTGAGCTCCTCGCGCACACAATCTTCGAGAACACTCATATCGATCCAGTTGTCATTGCGGCCGACACCGATGCGGTCGCAAAAGGTACGAATCGCTTCCGGCGGATAACCGCGCCGCCGCAGCCCCGACAGGGTCGGCAGACGCGGATCGTCCCAGCCGGCAACGTGACCGTCACTGACGAGTTCAAGGAGTTTACGCTTGCTCATCACCGTATAAGTCAGGTTGAGACGGGCAAACTCGTACTGACGGGGGCGCGCCGGCAGAGTCAGATTATCGATGACCCAATCGTAAAGAGGGCGGTGATCCTCGAATTCAAGGGTGCAGATCGAATGGGTCACCCCTTCGAGGGCGTCGGAGATCGGGTGGGCAAAATCGTACATCGGATAGATGCACCAGGCAGCGCCGGTGCGGTGATGCCCGGTCTTCTTGATGCGGTAAAGGGCGGGATCACGCAGATTGATATTCGGCGCCGCCATATCGATGCGGGCGCGGAGGATATGAGTGCCATCAGCAAATTCGCCGGCCCGCATGCGCCGAAAGAGATCGAGACTTTCGGCGCTGCTCCGCTGACGATAGGGACTGGCAACCCCCGGTTCGGTGAGGGTGCCGCGCCGCTGCCGCATCTCCTCGGCGCTCTGGCTGTCGACATAGGCCTTGCCGGCATCGATCAGCGCCTCGGCACACTGGTAAAACTTTTCGTAATAGTCAGAAGCGTAATAAAGGTGCTCCCCCCAATCAAAACCGAGCCAGGCGACATCGCGCTTGATCGACTCTTCATATTCGACCTCTTCTTTAGTCGGATTGGTGTCATCGAAGCGGAGATGACAGCAGCCGGCATAGTCACGGGCGAGGCCGAAGTTCAGACAGATCGACTTGGCATGGCCGATATGCAGATAGCCGTTCGGTTCCGGCGGGAAGCGAGTGACGATGGAGCGATGCCGGCCCTCATTGAGATCGGCACTGATAATATTGCGGATAAAGTTACTTGGTGTACTTTCGACAACCTGATCATCCATGGGCGTGACATCCTGCGCGAGTAGTCAAAAAAGCTGCGGCACTATAGCCAGATTCGCTGATTTTTCCAAGGAATAATCGACATTTTGTATTGGCGGAGAATAACCGACGATTTTAGTCACTTTTATCTTGCACTTTAAAAAAATGGTGCTAATATATAACCAAATAAATCACGAATATCCTGTCGGGGTAGAAAGGAGCCAATAATGAAGATCGAAATTCTTGTCAATGCCAAGAGCGCTGAAGCCGGCGATCAGGTTCTAAAAAACGTCAAAGAAGCACTGGAGCGGACGGATATCGAAGCGGAAGTTCATATTTATCATGACGCACACAAGATGATTGATCACCGTGTTTATGTAGCTCCGGCCCTGATGATTGACGATGCCGTTCGCATTGCCGGACGGATTCCTGAAACCAGAGAAATTCTTTCCATCTTTGCCGAAAGGCCGCGTTACCACAAGCGTTTGAAAAAAGTCGCCTGACCCCAGCAGGCGAGGTTTAAAATTTAAAAGTTTGCCGGAAGGGTTCCTCCTGCTCTTCCGGCTTTTTTTTGCCTTTTTGCTCCCTTTACATTTTCCCCGCGCTGCGGTAGTTTCCTCGGAATTCTTTAAGAAACCTGGAGACCATGCGATGCGACAGATTGCCATTATTGGCGGGGGAATTTCCGGACTTTCCGCCGCCCATGCGATTGAACGACTGACGACAGCCGCAGGTATTGCCGCTCAGGTGACGATCTTTGAAAAGGAAGCGCGCACCGGCGGCAAGGTCTGGAGTCTGCACGAAGAAGGCTTCCTCTGCGAATGGGGACCGAACGGTTTTCTCGACAGCAAACCGATGACCTTAGAGCTCTGCGCTCACCTCGGCATCAGCGAGCGCCTGCTCCGCTCTGACGACAACGCCCGCAAGCGCTTCATCTATGCGACCGGACAACTGCACAGCCTCCCGGAGAACGGGCCGAGCTTCCTCAAATCGCAGCTGATCAGCTGGCCGGGCAAGATGCGTCTCGCCGCTGAGCTCCTGGTCCCGCCGCGCCGCGACGGCGTCGATGAAACCCTCGCTGCCTTTGCCCGCCGCCGCCTCGGCCCGGAAGCCCTCGATAAACTCATCGGCCCGATGGTCTCCGGCATCTTTGCCGGCGACCCTGAGACCATGAGTCTCAAGAGCTGCTTTCCACGCATCTGCGAACTCGAACAGCAGTACGGCGGCCTGCTCAAGGCGATGATCCTTCTCGCCAAGAAGAAGAAGGCCGAGGTCAAGGCCGGCAAAGCCGTGGCCAGCGCGGCCGGTCCCGCCGGCATCCTCACTTCTTTTGTCGGCGGCATCCAGGATCTCACCAACGCCACCGCCGCTTCTCTGAGCGGGCCGGTGCGCACCGGTACGGCGGTGACGACAATCCGCCGGCAAAGTGACGGCTTCGAACTTACCCTTTCCGACGGCAGCAGGGTCAGCAGCGAAATCGTCATCTTTGCCGCCCCCGCCCATGCTCTGGCCGGGATAACCGACAACTTCGATGCCGAGATGGCGCGGATCCTTCGCGAAATTCTTTATGCGCCGATGAACGTCATCTGCTGTGGCTATGAACGGGAAAAGATTGCCCGCAACCTCGACGCCTTCGGTTATCTCATTGCCAAAAAAGAAGGGTGCGCCACCCTCGGCACCCTCTGGGATTCGAGTATCTTCCCGAACCGCGCTCCGCAAGGGAAGGTCCTGCTGCGTTCAATGATGGGCGGCGCCACCAATCCCGGCGCCATCGACCTCAGCGACAGCGACGTCCTGACCAAAGTCCGCGCCGATCTCCAGCAGATCATGGGGATCAGCACCCCCCCCGACTTTGTCCGCATCTTCCGCCACCCCCAGGCGATCCCCCAGTATACTGTCGGCCACAGCCGCCGCGTCGAAGGACTGCGCGCCCGTGCCGCCCTGACGCCGGGGCTCTTCCTCACCGGTAACGCCTTCTTCGGTGTCGGTCTCAACGACTGCGTCAACGCCTCGAATCAGGTCGCCGATGCGGTCCTGTCCCACCTGCAAGCGTAACTTCTCCGTAGGGGCACGGCGCGCCGTGCCCCTACAGAAACCAGTTGAGGGGCAGGAGCAGCCACTCCAGCCCGCGGATCAGCCAACTACGACGCTCGTGCTCCGACAGGATAATCGGCTGCGATGCTGACAGTTCGGCAGCAAAGAGCTCCTCCACCTGGCCACCAAACTCCGGACAGGCGACGATCACACTCACTTCGTAATTGCGATGGAAACTGCGCTGATCGAGATTCGCCGAACCGATCACCGCCCAGGAACTGTCGATCAACATCACCTTGGCGTGCAGAATCGCCCCTTGCCGTTCGTAGACCTTGACCCCCCCCTTGAGCAACACCGCGTAGTAGCTCCGATTCACCAGTCGTAACAGCGGCACATCACTGCGTGCCGGCAGAATAATCTCCACCGTCACGCCACGCCGTGCCGCCCGCAGCAGCGCGCGCAGAAAGCGCGGTCCGGGGACAAAGTAAGGAGTTTCGATGCGGATGCTGGAACCGGCACTCGCCATCCCCAGCAGAAAAGTGTCACGGATTCTTGAACGATTATGATGAGGACCGCCACTGACAATCGCCACCGCGGCATCGCCATCGGCAGAGGAAGTCAGGGAACAGCTGCAGGAAAAGGGTAAATGTTCGGATGCGGCCTGCCAATTCTCCATGAAGAGTAGATGGAGTTCCTGGGCTGCCGGCCCCTCCAGACGTAACCCCATATCCCGCCAACTCCGCAACGGATCGTCACCGGCGTATTCATCACCGATATTCAAACCGCCGGCGAAAGCCAGGCGGCAGTCGATGATCGCAATTTTACGATGGTCGCGTTTATCGAACCAGCTCAGACCGTTACGAAAGGGGGGTGGATTAAAAGCTACGCAGCGGATACCATCCTGTTCGAGGGATGTAAAGAAGCTGGCAGGAGTATCAAAAGAGCCGATGTAATCGTAGAGGAACTCAACTCTGACCCCGCGCTGCACCGCCCGCTTCAGACCCGCCGCCAGCATCCCGCCGGTCCGGTCGGCACGGACGATATAAAATTCCAGACAGATTGAAGTAGTCGCTGCATCGATAGCAGCAAAGAGCTCGGCAAAGAACTCCCGGCCACTCCGTAACAGCACAGCGTGGTTCCCCAGGGAAAAGCTCGCATCGATACTGCGCCGAAAACGGGCGAAGAAGCGGCTGGTGAGGTTTAGGGGCCCTTGCGGCGGCGGACGAATTAACGACATCGGCAGTCACCCATCAGGTTAGAGGTAAGGAGGTGCTGATTTTAATTCTACGCGGCAAACGAGGGAGGTCCAGAGAAAATCTCGCCCGGAGCTCTTTTCATCCAGACCAGTAAGAAGGTGAAAATCTACAATGCGCAGAAACGCTGCACCGCCGCCGGGATTGCTGCGGCGGTGATATTGCCGAAGGCGAGGCGGAGACAGCCCCCGAGTCCGGGACCAAAGGCCTCGCCGGGAAGACAGATAAGATTCTCTTCCTGCGCCCAGCGCCGCGCCACCCCTTTAACGGGGTGGCGCACCCAGGCAAA
>JAXMLA010000063.1:0-10846 GCA_034370465.1 Desulfuromonadales bacterium | reverse complement strand
CTCGGGCTCACCATCAGCAAGCAACTGGTTGAGATGATGGGGGGAAGACTGACGGTGATCAGTGAAGAGGGGAAGGGGAGTACCTTCAGCTTTAATGTCCGCCTTGGCTGCCTGTCTGCGGAAGAATCCGCGGCGCTGCTGGTTGCTGCCCAGGAGGAGGAGTTAGAAGAGAGCGGGATGTTGGCGGCGGCCGGGAGCTTCTCCGGGGTCAAGGTCCTCGTCGTCGAAGACAACCTGCTCAATCAGGAGGTGGCCAAAGAGATCCTTGAAGGCCGCGGTGTGACCGTCGATCTGGCCGGAAATGGCATCGATGCCGTGGACCGCGTGATTCATTCCGGCATCACCTACGATGCCGTCTTCATGGATGTGCAGATGCCGGTGATGGACGGACTGGAGGCGACCCGACGCATCCGCACGCACCAGGAGTTCGATGCTCTGCCGATTATCGCCATGACTGCCAGCGCCATGAACAGTGATCGCCTCCTCTGCCGGCAGGCCGGCATGAATGATCAGGTCAACAAACCGATCGACGTGGCTGAACTCTTTGCCACCCTGCGTCGCTGGGTTCGACCCGAGACTTATACCCCCCTGGCGAGCGGAGAAGAAGCGGAGCAGGAGGAAGATGAGCCCGGTCTGCCTGAACATATCCCCGGCATTGATCTGCCCAAAGCCCTCCACCGGCTGGGAAGCGCCACCCTGCTCCGCAAACTTCTCATCGGTTTCCGTCAGGAGAACCAGGGAACGATGCAAGAGCTGAACGCCGCCCTCGCCCAGAGGGACGAGCAACGGGTCCTGCGCATCATCCATACCGTGAAGGGGATCGGCGGCAATCTCGGCGCCACCGAACTGGCCAACTCCGCCAGTCTCCTGGAGCAGGCGCTGAAGCGGGGAGACGCTCCGATTCAACGCGCCAGTTTGGCAGCGTTCGAAAAGAGCCTCACACTCCTCCTCGCCGCCATCCGCAGCCTGGAAGAACGCGACGCAAAGCTTTCCGGTGCGAAGGCAACAGACTCTACCGTTGACCGTGAACGGCTCGTTCTGCTCGTCCGTGAACTGCTGATTTTGCTTGATGTAAACAATATGAATGCGCTCGTCATCTGGGAAGAGCTGAAGCCCCTCCTGGCCGGCGTCAATACCGGCAATCTCGACACCGCCCTCTCCAGCCTCAAGTTCAAGGAAGCCGGCAACACCTTGCGGACAGTCGCCGAGACTATGCGTATCCCTTTATAATTCCCTGGACTGCCGGATCAGAATCAAGCGGCAAAAACTTTCATCAAATGCATCACCCGCCGGGCATAAGCCGTGCTCTTGGGGATCATCCCCGCGGCGGCAAGTCCGCCGCCATTGTAGTAAAGCAGGGCTTTTTCCAGGGAGCCGTACTCCCGCACCAGCGCGGTCAGCACCGCCTCCGATCCCTTGAAAGACTTGACTGGGTCAAAGTAATCATCGCGACTGGCCATAATCCCTTTCGCTTGCAGGAAGGTGTGCCAGTCCTTGGGGCAGATGCCGTGCATGCCCAAAGCGACGCCGTCCGTATGGACAACATTGGCCTGCAATTCCGCCTCGACCAGGCCGATGGCGAGGTAAAGAGCCGGGTCGGTGGTGTGACTCAGGGCATTTTCGGCGGCAGGGCGGATAATGCTTTGATCGAGCCAGGGGGCGACTTTTTGAATCTTGGCGACCAGGTCGTCAACCTTGAGCTTGAAAGACAATTTATCTTCCAGGACCTTGTTTTCATTTTGCAGCTTTTCGATGGTGGCGTCCTTCTCCTGGTTCTCAGCTTCCAGGAGGAGTAAATGGGAAAAGACATCCCGGCCCTTAAGATTCGCGGTTGCCAGGACCGCGCAAAGGGTGACGAGGATCACCACCATGACCCGCAGTTTCCAGATCTTACCCCAAGCCTGGAGCAGGGCTGCCTGCGGGATAATCATGATATCCTCGATCAGGCCATGCGACCTCCACATCTTCTCTATCCTCTTTCTCATCGCAATCACTCCTTCATCTGCATTTTTTGGCCTTTATCCGGGAAGGAATGATGCCGCTTCTGGGGGCAGTCATTTCTTTCGCTTCCCTCGACTATGAGATGAATTTGAGTCTATCTGATAAAAAGTCGATTGCAAGCAGGGGCTTAAGATACTTTTTGTTCCACGGGGAGAAGGATGAATGTTTCAGGGGAGGGGAGGACTGATTTGGGGTAGGGGCACCCCATGTGGGTGCCCCATTAAGTCTGACGCAAACCCGGCACCCACAAGGGGTGCCCCTACCACGAAAAAGGCGCTGCCTTCACCCCATCTCTCTCATCGTCAGCGCCAGCTTCTCCAGATCGACGCGACGCTCGAAGAGGGGGCGGGGATCGTCGGCGTAGGCAACGAGCTGTTCTTCGAAAATCGGCTTTTCTTTACGGTAGAAGATGCCGAGGCGCAGCGGGTCGTCTTCGCAGGCGCGGGCAAAGGCCTGCACCCGATCGCCGGGATCGTGATCGGCCGGCAGCGGCGCGGTGTGCGCTTCAAACCACTGGTAGGTGTTGAGCTTGTTGAAGGTGACGCAGGGTTGCAACAGATCGACCAGGGCGTAGCCGCGGTGCTGGATCGCCGCCTTGAGAATAGCGCGGGTCTCTTCAGGGTGGCCGACATAAGCGCGGGCCACAAAGGAGGCGTCGAGAGCGATGGCGACGGCGAGGGGGTTGAACGGTTCGAGGATGACGCCGTCGATCTGTAGCGGCGTCACCAAACCGCGCGGACTGGTCGGCGAAGCCTGCCCCTTGGTCAGGCCGTAGACCATGTTGTTGTGGACGATGTTGGTCAGATCGGGGTTGCGGCGGATGCAGTGCAGGAAGTGGTTCCCCCCTTCGCCGTACATGTCGCCGTCCCCGCTCTCGGCGATCACCGTCAGGTTGCGGTTGCTCGCCTTGATCGCCGTGGCCGGCGGCAGGGCGCGGCCGTGCAGACCGTTGAAGTAGTGGAGGTTGAGGTATTGAGGGAGCTTGGCCGCCTGCCCGATCCCGGAAACCAGGACGGTCTGCTGCGCATCAAGTTGCAGTTCCTCCAGCGTCGCGCTGACCAGCTTGAGGATGCCGTAATTGCCGCAGCCGGGGCACCAGGCCACATCGCAGCCTTTGCGCAGATAAGGATTTTCGCTCATTTCTCCACCTCCTGCTGCAATAATTCCACCACCTCGTCGACGCTAAAGGCGAGGCCGTTGTACTTGTGCCATTCCTTGTGAATAGTGCAGGCCCTCTCGGCGCGGAGCAGACGGGCAAACTGGCCGGTGGCGTTGTTCTCGATGACGATAATCTCCGTCGCCTGCTGGAGATGTTCAAGGAGCGCCGCCGACAGCGGGTAGACCTGCACGCAGTGCAGAAAGGCTGTCCCTTGGGGCTGCAGTTGCGCCAACGCTTCAGCGACCACCGCGGCCGTCGAGCCCCAACCGACGATCAGCCGCCGGTAGTCAGACGGGCCAAAGAGGCGCGGCAACAGGGCGTAATCCTCTTGCAACCGGCGCATTTTGGCGAGGCGCTTGTTGACCATGGCGATGCGGACCTCAAAATCCTCGGTAATCTGGCCGGCGGCGTCGTGCTCATCACTGTCGACGCAGACCCTCCCCATGCCGAAGCCGGGAATCCCCCGGTGCGATACGCCATCGAGGCCGGGCGCATAGCGCTGATAATTACGGGGGGTGGCGATAATCCGCGACTGCGGCGCGACCTCCGGCAAAACCAGGGGATCGAGATCATAAAGGGTGTCAAGCAGGTATTGGTCGGTGAGGACGAAGACCGGCGACTGGGCAACGTCGGCCATGGTAAAGGCGTGGGCGGTGCAGGCAAAGGCCTCTTCCGGCGAACCGGGGGCGAGGATGGCGCGGGGGAATTCGCCGTGTCCGGCATAGCGGGCGATCTCCAGATCTCCCTGTTCCGTCCGGGTCGGCAGGCCGGTCCCCGGACCGGGGCGCTGTGCCAGATGGATGACCAGGGGCGATTCGATGATGCCGGCCAGACTCAAGCCTTCCGCCATCAGATCGAAACCGCCGCCGGAGGTGCTGACCATGGCGCGACCGCCGGCGTACCAGGAGCCGAGGGCCATGTTGATGGCGCTGATTTCGTCCTCGGCCTGCTCGACCACGACCCCGTGCGCGTGCGCCTGTTTGGCGAGCTGGATGAGGACCCCGGTCGAAGGGGACATCGGATAAGAAGAGATGAAGTTACAGCCGCCGGCCAGCGCCCCAAGGGCCACGGCCTGCGAACCGTCAAGGAGGAGACGACCGGGGAGCGCTTCCCCGCACGGCAGCAAAATGCGCCCCGTCACTGCCGCTCCGGCCTCCCAGCCGAGGCGGGCGGCCGCGCAATTTGTGGCGAGGACGTCCGCCTCGGTAAAGGTTCGCGCCAGCGCTGCTTCGAGGGGAAGGAGCTCCCAACCGATCAGGCGGGCGACATAGCCACAGACGATGATGTTGGCATAAATGGCACCACCGATCTCTTTGCTCAGGGCCTGTAGCGGCAGGGGGAGGATTCCTGGTTCCCCGGCAAAGAGCTGCGGGTCGCCAATCAACAGCGTCTCCGGCCCACAGCGACGGCGCAGGCGCGGCAAAGCATCGCCATCAAGAAGGACACAAAGGTCAAGCTTGCCGCTGGGCGCCCGAACCGGGGTCGATGCGGCGCGCAGGGTCACGGAATTACTCCCGCCGCGGATCCGTGACATGAATTCACTTTCGGCGACCACCTGCAGCCCGCCATTCATGAACATCCGCGTCAGAATCTGCGCGATCGTCTGCAACCCCTGCCCGGCTTCGCCACCGAGGACCAGATTGATTTCGTTGCTACTTACTCTGCTCATTTCCGTCTTGACCTCCCTTTGCCCAGCGTTCACCCCTTTTTGTCAGTATAATCGATCAAACGCAAAGTGCAGGGTAAGCGGCAAAAAAAAGGACGGAATCAAGAACCGCAACGCCGCTTGACAGCACCGAGCAGGGAGATAGACTTGCAGTTAAGCAGACCGGACATTTTTCGCAACGGAGGCAGAGATGAACATTTTCAACTTCGCGATCAAGATGGAACAGGACGGCAAAGCGTATTACGAAAAATTGGCGAAAGACGCCACTCTCCCCGGCCTGCGGAAGATCTTTGCCGGTCTGGCCGAGGATGAGCAGAAGCATTATGACATCTTTGTGGCTTTGCGGGACGGAGGGAAGAATGTTGCCATGGCCGATTCGACAGTTCTCGAATTCTCGAAAAACGTCTTTGCGGCGTTGCCAACGGAATCAGGCGAGGCGGTAAAGGACGACCTTGACAGCTATAGTCACGCCATGCAGCTCGAAGCCGAAAGTTTTCGCCTTTACGAAAGCGCCGCGAAAGAGGAAGCAGAGGAAGGGACAAAAGGACTGTTACTGAAGATCGCCGCTGAAGAACACAAGCATTTCGAGATTCTCGAAAATATTCATGCCTTCGCCAACGCCCCCAACCAGTTTCTGGCCTGGCGAGAATTCAGCAATCTTGACCAATTCCACAACTTCGGACGCAAGGTCGATCGTTAGGGGCCTCGCCAAAGAGACAAAGGAGCAGGACGATGGGAACTCATTATATCACCGAAGAATGTATCGCTTGCGGGGCATGTGTGGACGTTTGCCCGGTGGCGGCGATCAGCGAAGGCTCGCCGATCTATGTCATCGACAAGGAGGTCTGTGTTGACTGCGGTGCCTGCGATGAGATCTGTCCGGTCAGCGCCATTAAATGGGAGTTTACGACGTAACGGTCCGGAGAAAGCGTGCTAGCGCATCTGCTGCCGCACATAATTGAGAGTACCTCCGGCGAGCAGATCCAGGCGTTGCCGCGCTGAAACCTTCAACAGGGTGAGGATCTGCACTCCGTCGATAGTGACCGGGATCTCTACCGCCCCGCTGGCGACCTGCTCCTGTAAAGCAGCGAAGATCAACTCGCTGCCGACCCGGCAGTGTTCATAGTCGGCAGGATTGGCAAAGATCAAGGGGAGGATGCCGAAGTTACAGAGGTTGGCCTGGTGGATACGGGCGAAACTCTTGGCGATCTTGACACAAATCCCGAGAAAACGCGGCGCCAGAGCCGCGTGTTCGCGGCTCGACCCCTGGCCGTAATTCTCACCGGCAATCACCACGCCCGCGCCGAGAGCCCGACACTGCCGGTGAAAATCGGGGTTGAGCTGGTAAAAGACAAACTCGCTGATGGCGGCGATATTCGAGCGCAACGGCAATACCTTGTTTCCGGCGGGCATGATGGTATCAGTGGAGATGTTGTCGCCGACTTTGATCGCCACGGTGGCGCGCAGTTCCGCCGGCAGCGCCGCGAACTCGGGGAGGGGCTTGATATTCGGACCGCGCACCACCACGGTCGCTGCCAGCTCCGGCGACGGGAAGATGATCGATGATTCGTCGACGAGAAAGCGCTCGGGATCGACAATATCCGGATAGTCCATCTCTTTGCCGAGCTCACGCGGATCAGTAATCACCCCCTTGAGGGTGGCGGCGGCCGCGGTCTCCGGCGAACAAAGGTAGACCTGATCATCTTTGGTACCGGAACGGCCGGGGAAATTGCGCGGAAAGGTGCGCAGTGAGACCTGGCCGCTACCGGGCGCCTGCCCCATGCCGATACAGCCGAGGCAACCACTTTGATGAATACGGGCGCCGGCGAGGAGGAGATCGAGGACGCCGCCGGCTTCGGCAACGTTCTCCAGCACCTGACGACTGCCGGGGTTGATGTGGAAAGCAACGTCGGGATGGGCGTGCCGCCCCTTGACAATCCGTGCCACGGTCAGCAGATCGCGGTAAGAAGAGTTGACACTCGAACCGGTAATCGTCTGATCGACCTTGATCCCGGCCACCTCCGCCACCCGCTTGACATTCCCCGGCGATGAGGGGCAGGCGATCAACGGCTCGACGGTCGTCAGATCGAGTTCGGCGTGCTCGTCATAATCGGCGCCGGTATCGGCGGCAAGTTCGATCCAGACCTCGCCCCGACCCTGCGCGATCAGATACTGGCGGGTGCGGGCGTCGGAGGGGAAGACAGTGCTCGTCGCCCCGAGTTCGGTCCCCATGTTGCCGATCGTTTCACGGTCGCTGGCCGAGAGAGTGGCCACGCCGGGGCCGTAATACTCGATGATCTTCCCCACTCCCCCTTTCACATCGTAGCGCCGCAACATCTCCAGAATGACATCCTTGGCGCTGACCCAATCAGTAAGCTGCCCGGTGAGACGTACGCCGAGGACGGCAGGACAAGGAAAGTAATATGGATAGCCGGCCATCGCCAGGGCAACATCAAGGCCGCCGGCGCCGATGGCGAGCATCGCCACACCGGCGGCACCGGGGCTATGACTGTCGGCGCCGAGCAGGGTCGCCCCGGGGCGTCCGAAACGCTCCATGTGCACCTGATGGGAGACGCCGTTACCCGGCCGGGAGAAATGAATGCCGTAACGGGCGCAGGCGGTCTGCAGATATTTGTGGTCATCGGCGTTCTTGTTATCGGTCTGCAGCAGATTATGGTCGACATACTGGGCAGAAAGCGCCGCCTTGACCCCGGGCAGTCCGAGAGCCTCAAACTCCAGCATCGCCATGGTACCGGTGGCGTCCTGCAACAGGGTGTGATCGATGCGAAGACCGATCTCATCACCAGGGACGAGCGTCCCCTCGATCAGATGCGCGGCAAGAATTTTCCGGGTCAAGTTACTGGCATTCATAGTCAATTTCCTTTTCTCCGAGACCTCTACGATTGTAGACTTTTAAAAGTCTAACAGCTGTTATTGCCGACGCAAGTCGGTGGCGGACTCGATTGCCCATTTTAAATTTTGTGGTATAGGTTTAGCAGAGTATCTATTTCGATTTGTCAGAAAGGAGCGCAGTGATGACAAAACTTTATGAGTGCAGCAAGTGCGGCGTCGTAACCGAAGACAAACCACATCTCTGCCAGCCGCAAGAAGTCGAAAGCAAAGAAGCGTATTGCGGCATCAATCCTGATCGCGACATCTGCGACGCGATGCACGAGTCGGTGAGCTTCGAATGCCATATTTGCGGCCGCGCCGCTGAGAGCAAAGAGTTGTTGTGCGATGCACACCGGATCAAGACGAAGTAAAGGGCGGCGGTTCTACACACCGATAGCCCTTGACTTTCAACCTGTCGGCAGGCATCCTTTTTCCTTATAAAGAGGAGTAGCTACCGGCCATTGACCATGCCGGCTCCAGGCCCGTCAATCCGGTGAATAACCCGGGCTGGAGACGATGCAATTCGTCAGCGAGATCTTTATCCAGGGCATTGCGCATGCCGGGGTAAGGATCTTTTTTTTTACCCCCGCAACAAACGGCCAGACCGGAAATCTTTCGATGACGAGGAGTCAACATGCTCAAGCAGTACAAGAATCTCATGCTCTTTGCCGCGCTCTTAGTGGCCCTTCCCTTCCTCTCCTTTTTGATCGGTTTTTACACGGACTGGCTCTTTTTCGTCGAAACCGGCTTCCCTGCGGTCTTCACCACCACCCTGTATGCGAAGATCGGCACGGGTCTCTTCTTTGCGGGGCTCCTCTTCCTCTTTGCCCAGATCAATCTTTTCTACGCCAACAAAGCGGCGTTTCCTCATGCCGGCGCCTACATCGTTGTCGGCAGCGCCCGCTTGCTGCGAAGCGAAATTCAGCGCTTTGTCACCCCGCTCGGCCTGCTGGTCAGCGTTGCCCTGGCTCTTCTCGTCGGCCAGTGGGGGGCGTTGCAGTGGGAACAAGTCCTCCTCTTTATCAACCGCGCCACGGTCGGCACCGTCGATCCGGTTCTCGGCAAGGATCTCGGTTTTTATCTCTTCAGCCTGCCGCTGCTGGAGATGCTCAAGGGCTTGGCCACCCTGTTGCTCCTGGCAACAACGGTCATTACGCTCGTGACCTATTATCTGCGCGGCGGCATCACCTTGACCGAGCAGGGGATAATCATCGACGCTGCGGTGCGCCGTCATCTCGCCGTCCTGGTCGGCACCTTCTTCTGCGTCCTCGCGGCCGGCTTTTATCTCGAAAGCTTCCGCCTGCTCTTTTCCCATAACGGCAATTTTTATGGCGCCGGTTATGTCGACGTCAATTCCCGCCTCCTCACTTACCAGATCCTCACCTTCCTCACCCCGCTGGCAGGGATCATGCTGGCGATCGGCGGCTGGAAAGGGTCCTGGCGCCAGGCGCTGCTGCCGCTGGTTCTGGTCATCGCTGTTTATCTGATCGGCATCCGCCTTTATCCGGGAGTGCTCAATAAATTCAAGGTCGCCCCCAACGAATTGGCCCTGGAGACCCCTTATATCGAGCATAATATTAAATCGACCCGTTTTGGCTACGATCTCGAAAAGATTGAAACCATCCCCTTCGATGTCGATACCAAACTGACGGCAGCCGATATCGCCAACAATGATGCGACGATCAAGAACATCCGCCTCTGGGATCATGCGCCGCTGCTCAAGACCTACAGCCAGTTGCAGCAGATCCGCACCTATTACAAGTTCTTTGATGTCGATAACGATCGCTACACCGTCAACGGCCAGTACACCCAGGTCATGCTGTCGCCGCGCGAGCTGTCCTACGCCGACCTGCCCAGTAAAAACTGGATCAACGAACGCCTGATCTTCACGCACGGCAACGGCATCACCTTCGGGCCGGTCAGCCGCATCAGCAAGGAAGGGCTGCCGGAATTTTTCGTCAAGGATATCCCGGCGGTTAGCCTCGCCGACATCAAGGTCACCCGCCCGGAGATCTATTTCGGTGAACTCTCCAACGATTACGTGATCGTCAAGACCAAGGTGCCGGAGTTCAGTTATCCGACCGCCACCGGCAACATCAATACGACCTACGCCGGCGATGGCGGGGTGGTGATCGATTCGATGCTGAAAAAAGCTCTTTTCGCCGCGAAGTTCAAGACCGAAAAGATCCTGCTGTCGACCGATATCACCGCCGAGAGCCGCATCATCTATAACCGCAACATCAATGAGCGGGTCAAAGCCATCGCCCCTTTCCTCCGTTTTGATGGCGACCCCTATATGGTCGTTGACCAGGCCGGGCGGTTAAAATGGATCATCGATGCCTACACCTTCTCCGACCGTCTCCCCTATTCGCAACCGCTGCGCGGGGGGATCAATTACCTGCGCAACTCGGTCAAGGCGGTGGTCGATGCTTATGACGGCTCTATGAACTTTTATATCAGCGACCCGGACGATGTACTGATCAAGGTCTACGGGAAGATCTTCCCGCAGCTTTTCCAGCCGATGACAGCCATGCCTGCCGATCTGCGCGAGCATATCCGCTACCCGCATCAGTATCTACAGATGCAGGCGGCGATGTTCTCCGCTTACCACATGACCGATCCCAAGGTCTTCTACAACAAGGAGAACCTGTGGGAGATTCCTGCCCTCGGCGACAAGCCGATGGAGCCTTACTACACGATCATGAAGCTGCCGGGCGAAGCAAAGGAAGAGTACATCCTCCTCCTCCCCTTTACCCCTTCGAAAAGGGACAACCTTGCGGCCTGGCTGACGGCGCGCTGCGACGGGGAGAATTACGGCAAGATCATGGCCTATACCTTTCCGCGTGACCGTTTGATCTATGGCCCGAAACAGATCGACGCCCGCATCAATCAGGATTCCTTTATCTCGCAGCAGCTCTCCCTCTGGAGTCAGCGCGGCTCTGACGTTATCCGCGGCAGTTTGCTGGTCATCCCGATCGAAAAGTCGCTGCTGTATGTTCAACCTCTCTTCCTCGCCGCCGACAAGGCCGGCCTGCCCGAACTGAAGCGGGTCATCGTCTCCTTTGACGACCAGGTGGTCATGGAGGAGAATCTCGAACTCGCCCTGCAACGCCTCTTCGGGGCGGAAA
>JAXMLA010000062.1:0-4110 GCA_034370465.1 Desulfuromonadales bacterium | reverse complement strand
ATTGATCGTCTCGGCACTGCCGCTGGCGACCATGAGATTGCGAACTTTTTCTGCCAACTGATAGCGCTTTGACGGCCGCTGGTTAACCAGGCGACTGACCGGCATCGTTTCGGGGATGGCGTCATAGCCGTTGAGCCTGGCAACCTCTTCGATCAGATCGATTTCCCGCTCTAGGTCGGGACGAAATGTCGGGATGAGCACCTGCAGGATGCCGTTATGCACCATATCGATGGCTGGAGGCTGAACAGTGAGGCCGATACTGGTCAGAATCTGCCCGATCCGCTCCAGGCCAAGATCGATGCCGAGGATCTGCTTGGTGCGGCGGTCAGAGATGGTGATGCAGCGTTGTACGATCTGCTGCGGATAGGCATCGATCATCCCCGCTAGCACTGCTCCACCGGCAACTTCAACGATCAGCGCTGCGGCTCGGTCGAGCGCCAGGGGGACCATATCGATGTCGGCGCCGCGCTCAAAACGATGCGAGGCTTCGGTATGCATGCCGAGGCGCTTGCTGGTGCGACGGATCGTCGATGGATTAAAGTAGGCGCTCTCCAGCAGAATATCTGTTGTTTGGGGTTGAATCTCGGAATTCTCGCCGCCCATGATCCCGGCCAGAGCGACGGGACCGATGGCGTCACAGATCATCAGGTCACTGTTTTTGAGGCTCCGCACCTGACTGTCGAGAGTCGTAAAAGATTCCCCCTCTGCAGCCGGTCGAACGATGATTTTGCCGCCGCGCAGTAAACTGAAATCGAAGGCGTGTAGCGGGTGACCGAGCTCCATCAGGACATAATTGGTAACATCGACAACATTATTGATCGAGCGCTGGCCGACCGACTCCAGGCGGCGCACCAGCCACTGCGGGGATGGCCCGATCTTGACGCCGCGAATTAAACGGGCGGCATAGCGGGGGCAGAGTTCGGCATTCTCGATCGTCACCGAAGTCATGGTCGTGCTGGCCGTGGTACTTTCACTGAGAACCGGGGTCGGCAGGCGCAAGCTTTGACCGGCCATCGCCGCAACTTCACGGGCAACGCCGACAACGCTCAGACAATCCGGACGGTTCGGGGTGAGGCCGAGTTCAAAGCGGGCATCTTTCAAACCCAGGGCGGCAAAGACCGGAATCCCCAAGGTTAGACCAGCGGGGAGAATGATAATCCCTTCCGATTCAAGGGCCAGTCCGAGTTCTTTCTCGGAACAGAGCATCCCTTGCGATTCAACACCGCGAATCTTCGACTTTTTGATCTTGAAATCACCCGGCAGGGTTGTCCCGATCTGTGCCACCGCGACAAAATCGCCACGGCGATGGTTGCTGGCACCACAAACGATCTGTAACACTTCGCTGCCGACATCGACTTTGCACAGGGTCAATCGGTCCGCCTCAGGATGAGGATCGACCGCCAGTAACTGGCCGACAACGACGGTGTCAAGCCCTTCGCCGATCTTTTCGAGGAAATCGACCTCGAGCCCGGCCATGGTTAAACGGTGCGAGAGTTCCTCAACCGTGAAATTGAAATCGACAAATTCTTTGAGCCAGTTATAAGTAACGATCATGACGGGAACTCCAGCGCTTTGTTATGCAATAGACCGACACCAACAATAGGGAAACATACCATCAGAATTGTCGTAAAAACCGCTGATCGTTCTCAAAGAAGAGGCGGAGGTCACTCACGCCGTACTTGAGCATGGCCACCCGTTCCAGTCCCATGCCAAAAGCAAAACCGCTGTAGACTTCCGGATCATAATTGACGGACTTGAAGACTTCCGGATCGATCATGCCGCTGCCGAGAATTTCCAGCCAGCCGGAATTTTTACAAACCCGGCAACCTTTGCCGCCACAGATGACACAGGCGATATCGACTTCCGCCGAAGGCTCGGTAAAGGGGAAGAAGGACGGACGAAAGCGGACATTCACCCCTTTGCCAAAGAATTGACCGATAAAGCTGTGAAGAATCCCTTTCAGATCGCCAAAGGTGACATGCTGATCAACAAGAAAGCCTTCGATCTGGTGAAACATCGGGCTATGGGTGATATCCGAATCGCGCCGATAGACCGTTCCTGGCGCGATGATCCGGACCGGCGGCTTTTCTTTGAGCATTGTCCGGATCTGTACCGGTGAGGTATGAGTGCGCAGTACGACTTCATCGGAGATATAAAAGGTATCCTGCATGTCCCGGGCAGGATGATCCTTGGGCATATTGAGTGCCTCAAAATTATAAAAATCCCGTTCAATCTCCGGTCCTTCGGCAATACCGAAACCGAGGGAGGTGAAGATTTCGCAAATCTCTTCACTCACCAGGGTAATCGGATGTTTGCTGCCGATGAAGCCACGCCGACCGGGAAGGGTGACATCGATTCGCTCGGAGGCCAGTTTATGACTGATCTCCGCAGCACTGAGTTCGCTCTGCCGCTGCGCCCGGAATTCTTCGCAGCGAGTCTTGGCAACATTGATCGCCGCCCCGAAACGGGGCCGCTCCTCAGTCGGCAAGGTACCGGTCAATTTCACCAGAGCGGTAAAATCGCCCCCTTTACCCAGAAAAGCGGCAAAAGCGAGTTGCAGCTCATGCTGACTCTTGGCTGCCGCCAGAGCGGCAATAGTTGCCGCGGCAAGCTGCTCAAGGGAGCTTAAAAGTGCATCGATGTTCTTTTCATTCATGGCATAGACACCATTTCTTCAAGGAATTCAGAGAATTAAGCAGAGATTTTTAACTGGCAGAGCAGCGATCAAAAAAAAAGAGATGAGGGGGATGAAACCCTCATCTCTTTTGTCCTTGACGGAGCTAATTACTGCAGCTTGGTTTTGGCTTTGGCAACGACCGTGCTGAAAGCTGACGGGTCGACAACAGCCAGTTGAGCAAGGATCTTACGGTCAAGAGCAATCTCCGCCTGCTTGAGGCCGAAGATCAAGCGACTGTAGGACAGACCATTGTCGCGGGCAGCTGCGTTGATCCGTGCAATCCAGAGAGCCCGGAAATCGCGTTTCTTCACTTTACGATCGCGAAACGCATAATTGAGGGCGCGATCGACTGCCTCTGTGGCACTGCGGAAAAGTTTACTGCGGGCACCGCGGAAACCTTTTGCCAATTTGAGGACTTTGTTGCGGCGTTGCCGCGTCTTAAAACCACCTTTTGCTCTCGGCATCTCTTTCTCCTTAGGTTAAATTTGTCAACGGTCAAAACCGTCGCCGGATCTGGAGGGGGAGCCGTATCCCCCCAGTTCACGGGGTGTGAAACAGCTGAGCTTACAGGTAAGGGATGAGCTCTCTGATGTTGCGCTCATCGGCCTTGGCGACGACGGTCGACTGGCGCAAATCACGTTTACGCTTGGTCGATTTCGAAGTCAGAATGTGGCTGGTGAAAGCCTTGTTACGGCGAATCTTGCCAGTTCCGGTTTTCCGAAAACGTTTGGCGGCGCCGCGGTTGGTCTTGATCTTGGGCATGACCCGTCTCTCTTTCTCTCTATTTAAGTGCACGCAAATCAAAAGGACAGCGCATCACTTTCTGGACAAATTCAATATCAGGCTTTTTTGGTCGGCCCCATGACCATGGTCATGAAACGTCCTGACATACTGATATGCGATTCAACCACTGCGATATCTTTCAGATCCTCGACAGCCTGTTCCAATTGGCGGCGACCGAACTCAGGGTGAGTCACCTCGCGACCGCGGAACATAATGGTAAATTTGACCTTGTTTCCATCTTCAAGGAAACGGCGGGCATTCTTCACCTTAAAATGATAATCATGCTCTTCGGTCTTCGGCCGCATCTTGACTTCTTTGAGCTCGACCTTAACCGACTTCTTCTTTGCTTCACCTGCTTTTTTGCTCTGCTCGTATTTAAACTTGCCGTAGTCCATGATTTTGCAAACCGGCGGCACGGCCGTCGGAGAGACTTCTACAAGATCAAGACCGCGAGCTTCAGCTGCTGCCATCGCTTCAGCCAGACTCAAAATCCCGAGCAGGGTTCCTTCGTCGTCGGTGACACGAACTTCACGAGCGCGAATAGCGCGATTAATATTAACTTCCTGCTTGGCTGCGATGGTGGCACCTCCTACCGGTATTCCCTGCACTCATTTGCAACAAAAGTTGCAAACGCGGCAGGCGTCATCGAT
>JAXMLA010000061.1:0-1216 GCA_034370465.1 Desulfuromonadales bacterium | reverse complement strand
CATTCCGTGGATGGCATGAAGGAGTTTTCGCATGACGGCGCAGACGACCTGCATCGGGGTTTTGCCGCGTGCAGCGAGGTGCTCGGCAAAGGCTCTGACGTTGGGGTCATGGGTTTTGGCCGAAAGCGCCGGCATGTACAGAGCGGCTCTCAAGTGTCGATTACCCGCCTTGGA
This sequence comes from Desulfuromonadales bacterium, assembly GCA_034370465.1. GTDB lineage: Bacteria > Desulfobacterota > Desulfuromonadia > Desulfuromonadales > UBA2197 > UBA2197. Next base: position 1,042 of record JAXMLA010000061.1, on the reverse strand, counting down.
AATGCGCGTCTTCTTCTCGACGCTGGTGCCCGACCGGAAATGTTTGGGGTCCAGACCGGCAAACTTGACCCACTGCGGAGCGCGCAATCCCTTGGGGAGCAGCAGGAGCTCGCCAAGAATCGCAATGGCGCTGGTTTCGGCGATCCCCTTCACACTCACCAGGAGGTCATAAGGCCCCTTCAGCTCCGAGGTCTCCTTGATGAAGGCAAGCGCCTCGCGCGTCAGGACAGTGATGCGTTTATCGAGCTGGAGGATGCCCCGCTGGATGTCCTTCAGCACCGCCTTGGGGGCATGCTCGTTGAAGTCCGAGGCATGCAACTGGTTCTTGGTGGCCGCCCGCTCATCGGTCAGGGTGCGCAAGCGCCGGGCGTAGGCGCGCAGGGCCAGAAGGGCATCGGACGGACGCTGCCAGGCAACGAAGGGCATCCGTTCGGCGAATTCGACCAGAGTATGGGCATCCACCTGGTCGGTTTTGGAATGCTTGCCCAAGACCTTGGCGAAGTTATGAGACGCCTGGGGATTGACCACCATGAGGCGCACGCCAGCGTCGGCCAGGCCGATGGAAAGCTCCATCGAATAGGCCCCGGTGGCTTCGACACACACCGTGGCTCCGGGAATCCGGGCCAGTTGGCGAACCAGCTGGGTGCGGCCGGCGGCGGTGTTGCGGAAGGTCGTCGCCGCCTCGGCGGCGCCGCCCTTCCGCAACACCATGACCAGTTCCTCCGCACCGACATCGATGCCTGCAAACGTGGAAAGTGGAATCGGCTTGGTCATGATTCTTCTCCTGGACAGGTTGGACTACCATGCTCACCGGTTCCCCGACCCTGGGTATGCGCCCTCCTTCCTTGTAGACGCAGGCTCGAAGCCTCGGATACTCCACGGATTGGGCGAATAGGGCGGGGGGCCAATCTACGCACAAGGTCGATGTTTCCATCGCCTTCAGGTTGGGACGGCCTCCAGCAAGCGTTACAGACCGCTCGTTCAGTCTGGTTCCCTTTCGTTTTAAACATACAAGGTTGGGCAAAGCGAAGCGTGCCCAACA
>JAXMLA010000060.1:0-1726 GCA_034370465.1 Desulfuromonadales bacterium | reverse complement strand
GTCTCGGCCGGCGACCGCGATCTGGTGCGCGAAATCCTCGGAGAACTCGGCGCCAAGCAGCTCTTCTGGAAGGTCGATATCAAACCCGGTCGCCCCCTCGCCTTCGCGATCAAGAAGGGGGTGCCGATCTTCTCCCTCCCCGGCAACCCGGTCTCGACGATGATCACCTTCGAGGAGTTTGTCCGCCCCGCCCTCCTCAAACTCATGGGGCAGCGGCAACTCCTCAAACCCCTGGTCCATGCCACCCTCCAGGAGCCGCTGCGCAAGAAGCCGGGGCGGGTACAGTTGCTGCGGGTGACGGTGCAGGCCGGGACGGGCGGCCTGGTCGTCGTCAGTTCCGGCGATCAGAATACCGGCATTCTCCGCACCAGCCTGCACGCCAACGGCATTGCCGTCCTCCCCTTCGCGCACGGCGATTACGTTGCTGGCGACGCCATTCCGGTCCATCTCCTCGGCCGGGATGCGGAGTGGCTGCAAGGGGTGGATGCCGAGAAGACCAGCAGGGAGTGCAAGGTCGTCTCCTTCATCGCCCGCTCCGGAACCGGCAAGACGACCTTGCTGGAGCAGGTGATTGCCGAGCTGAAGCGCCGCGGCTACAAGGTCGGGGCGATCAAGCACGATGCTCATCGTTTCGAGATCGACCACCCCGGCAAGGACAGCATCGAGCAAGCTGGCGCTGGTCAAGCAGCACCCGGCCGCTCCCCCGATCGAGGCATTGCTGGCGACCTACTTTGGCGATGTCGATATCGTCCTCACCGAGGGTTTGAAGAAGAGTGCCCTGCCGAAGATCGAGGTGCACCGCGCCGCACACGGCAGCACCCTCCTCTGCCGTGGCGAGCAGCACGACCCGACCCTGCTGGCAGTGGCGAGCGACGAACCGCTGGTGCCGACGGAGGGGCAGCGCCATCACGCGACTTGCATATTTCTCTTCAACCCTCTAAACTTTCTATCACATTTCCCTCATGGAGGATTGGCGTGAAGTACAGTCAGCAACAACTTGAACAAATCACCGCCTTGGCCCGTGGTTACGGTGCAACCCGACTCTTCCTGTTCGGCAGCGCACTCGACAGCCCCGAGACAGCTCGCGACCTCGATCTGGCCTGCGACGGTGTCCCCGGCTGGAAATTATATGAACTTGCCGCACGGCTGGAGGACGAGTTGAGCATACCTTTCGACCTGGTTCCCCTCTCTCCGCCGAATCGCTTTACCCGATTGGTTGAATCCAGGGGACGTCGGTTAATATGACGATCGAAGAACTTCGCGAGGAGATTGGGATAGAGCTTGAATTGATTGAAGCGGTTGTTGCGGAGGCGATTTCGTTGCGGAATGATGTGGGGGGGAGAGAGCCGACGGTCAGGGAGAAGACCGCTGCCGCTGCTTTTATTGCCCAATTTTACGGCGGCATTGAAAACATCCTCAAGAGAATACATCGTTATCACGGCATTCCCATGCCTGTCGGCGATGCCTGGCACATTGAAATCTTCAAGCGTTTTAGCCCTCCCGGTTACCTTGATCTGCCGATACTATTCGACGATTCACTCGCTCGCGCACTCTCGCCGTACCGTAAATTTCGGCATGTTGTTTATCACGGTTATGGATTTCAACTGGAGTGGGAACGGATGAAGGAAGGCCTCGACTCTCTCGGTGGAGTTCACTTGCGCGTCAAGACCGTCATTACTGCATATCTTGCCGAATGATATGACCGAATTGTGCATCGGATAATGCA
>JAXMLA010000059.1:0-3859 GCA_034370465.1 Desulfuromonadales bacterium | reverse complement strand
CTGCTCCGCAAGCACCCTCATGTACATCATGTTTCCAGCTGTAAGAAAGACAGTACAGATTGTGGTAAGCACGATGAGGAAGATGGACATACGTAATTCTTCAGGAAGATTTTTCATGGCACGAGCCTCTGCAATTTCTTCCGTAAAGCCAGTGCAATCGTGTCATACAAGGATCCAAAGGCGTAGTTGAACATAGCAGCAAACACTATACCTTCACTGATCGGAGAGAACGATCGCACAATGATCGTAATGAAGGCAGCCATCACCCCGGCTGCTAGCCTGCCACCCTTTGTTTTTGTACTGGTCCAGTGATCTGTAAAAATAAAAAAGGCAAAAAACAGGGTGCTACCGCCCACAACTGCCTGCATAGCCGGCAACACCTTATCGGGAAACAGGATATTTCCCCCGATACTAGCCAGCACCATTGTTGCCAGAAATGCCAGCGGCGTCCGAATGTTAACATCCCCCAGGATGATATACAGCAAACCTGCGATGATAACGAGACCTGGAAATATTTCTCCAGGGAATCCGACATGGGGTCCGGTCAGCATTGCACGCAGCGGAAGGCGGCGGCCTATGGCAAGGAGATCAAAATCTGTCATGCTTGTCAGCGATGTGGTGTAGCCTCCCGCACTTTTTTCCAATCCCTACCCGCGCTCTTTTCCTCTGATCCATGAGAAACAAGTGCGGGAAACCCGAGTTCGGTAGCAGGGAAAACAATTCGATCCAACACCGATTCCCGAAATATAAGCCAACGCGCCGGCGATAAAAAAGATCGGGAATCCCTGAGTGGATGCCCGATCTGCTGTCATGGTAATCAGGAAAACGAACAACGGAGCCAGTGTCGTCGACTCAACCGGTCATCGGAAGCACAAGGTCACTTTCCACAATTTCGGACTTCGCCCTCCAGGCCTTCTGGATCGCCGCCGACGCAAGGGCGTTCAGCGAGCGCATAATGCCGTGGGAGGCATTGTGGATGGCCCTGACCGCCGGAGGGCTGAAGAGATCAGCCCTGGCACCGACATGCTTCAGGCGTTCTTCGAGGTAGGACGCCGTCTCCTCGGGCAGGAGGGGCTTCATGACAACGGTAGTCGTGACGGAGTTGGCAAGGGACTCAAGGAAGCTGAGCCTGAGGCGGGCCAGGAGGTCCTCCTGGCCGCATAGCAGGATGCTCATGCAGGTAGCCGAGTCGTACTGGAAGTTCAATAGTTGCCGAAGCTCAATGAGGATATCGGAGGACAGACACTGGGCTTCGTCGATGATGAGGATGGGGTGGATCTTGTCTGAGCGGTGGAGCTGGAGCACATGGTCCTGGATTGCGCGGAAGAGCGAGGCGCGGCGGCCGCGGACCGGGAGGTTGAAGGCTGAAGCGAGGTGGCCATAGAACTCGGAGACTGAAACGGTGGAATGACAGAGGTAGACTGGCCTGTACAGCCCGACGGGGAGTCCGGCCACCAGAAGCCGCAACAGGCAGGACTTACCCGAGCCTGACTTGCCGACGAGGACGCCGATGCCGCGGCGCTCGCAGAAGAAGCCCAGGGATGACAGGGAATCCTCGATACCCGGCAAACGGAGGAGTCGCGACTGGTCGAGGTCGTGGGCGAAGGGATCTGCTGACATGCCGAAGTAGGAGAGCATGTCGGAAAACTGGCCAGCCATGTTACCGACCTCCTGTCGTTCTTGCGTCGCCCTTGGAAGAGCGGAAGGCAACCTGGGAAGGATCATCCTGATCCATCAGGCGTCTGGAGCGTGCGTTGGCATAGACATCGACACGGCGGGCATTTCCATAGGCCTTACCGTCCCTGTACACGGAGATGACCGGGAGGTCCGCGTGGGGGTTCCGGCGGAGCTTCACCTTCGAACCGATCAGGATGGAGGGAACCTCATAGTGTATGCCACCGACACTGACTGTCCCGTCGTTGGCGACGACCCGCGAATCCTCATGGCAGAAAACTTCGTCGAGGTCTATCGAGGGATCGACACGGAAGATTCGATCCGTACCCGACAGGTAGGCATCCAGGGGCGTGCGTCCGCCAAGGCCCGAATGGGGCTGTCGGTGATATTCGCTCTCCAGCCAGCTTCGGAAACGCGTGTCGTAATCCTGGATACTACGGATGGAGGCAGGCTCAAGGGTGATCTCGAACTGTGTCCTGACGGTCCGGAAAAAGCGCTCGACTTTCCCCCTCCCTTTAGGGATTCCAGCACGCGAATGTATGAGGGGAATGCCCAGGGTGTCCAGGATGCGGTGTGTCTGATCGGAGATAAAAGTGGATCCATGATCGGTATATAACCTGCGAGGCCTGCCATGCGAGCGGAGTATGTGGAGGATGCCGCGCTCGAACTCCAGGGCACTCTCGGAGAACGAGAACCGGGAGTACAGGATTCGGCGGGTGGCGTCATCGAGGAAGGCGATGAGGATGGCCTTGCGAAGCTTCCCCGTATGGTCAGGAACGGCGAAGGAGTGCATGTCATCGACCTGGACGCATTCGAGGGGGTATTCGTAGCTGAACCCCTGAACCTGATCCTTCGTGGCGACATGGAGGCGGCTGGCCCTGTCGAAGCCGCTTGAGCGGATGAACCGGGATAGGGATGATTTGGAAATGCCGTTGAGCAGCTTTCCGTCCCTGACCAGGGTCCGCACCGCTGAGGATGCGTCCATCTGGGGTTTCTGCTCGAGGAGCTTCAGGATCAACTCCTTCTCTCCATCGGCGATCGCACGACAGGACCCCTTGTCCTTGCGGATCCTGGGAGCGAGCGCATCACGCCCCTTTGTGCGGTAGGCAGTCAGCCACTTGCGGATGCATGACTGAGTGATCCGTTCCTTCTTGGAGAAGGGGATATCGTAAGTCCGCGAGGCCTTTTCGGCGATGAGCCTGGCCAGCTCCTTGCCCGCAGCATGGCTGTACACAAGATCGGCGATGATGCCGAACCTGAAATCCGAGACCGTCTTCTGCCTGTCCTTCACATCACTGGTAATCATCGGGAACCTCCTGAAATTGGCTTCAGGACGAATCTGGTGCAACGGGAGCGTCCCGGACAGAGGCCAGGTTACGTGGGAAGCTCCTTCCCGCCTTCCTTGCCCGGAAAACCAGGATGGAAGAGCGGGAGGCGAAGACGGCATTCACCCTTCGGTCAAGGGCGTAGCGGTTGGCCGTGAAGAAAAAACCGCCACAATCATCTTCGGTACCGGTGCAGTCCGCGAGCATGGCGGCAAGCGCAGTGAAGGCCAGCCTTGTGCTTATGGCCATTGCGAAGATCGCGGACCAGTTTCGCATGCAGCGGGCAAAGCTCCGTTCGATCCGCTTGAGCACCCGTAGGCTCCGCCCTGAAGCCAGGAAATGTGCTCCGGCCTTGCCACGGGTTTGCCCCAACTCACGGGTAGCGAGGTACTGCTCTACATCTCCGGTGTCATGTGAACTGCCAGGCAGGGAAAACGAGGGGATGAGCGCATGGGTTATGCCGCAACCGTGGCAGAGTACCCTGATGATGCTTATGGCCGTGTTGCGATGGTACTTGGAATACCTGGCATGATACCCCAACCCGGTCTGTCCACAGCCGGGACATGCCAGTGATTCGGGAAAACCCACGAAAGGGCTTGTACGTCTCCGCTGATGCTCCGATAATGATGATGTTGATTATGGACAGGAGAGCGGGAGGTCGCCAAACCTTTGTTCCCGCTCTCCTTATCTTTTCCCCCTACTTCTTGCTATTCAAGAAATCGGGAGAATTAATCCATTCATGAGAAAAAAAAGCGCGACGCGACACGGGGTATCGGTTCCTGTAATCGGGAAATCCGATTTGATCCGCAACAAGGAAGCCTCCAACCGTTTGCAGGACCGCGCCGACCTTGAAAAGCTTC
>JAXMLA010000058.1:0-5568 GCA_034370465.1 Desulfuromonadales bacterium | reverse complement strand
TGATTGAGGCGAGGAGTGTTGTGTTGCGACTGCTTTCCTGAAGACTTTCAATATCTCTCAGGGAGAGTTGCAGGGAAAGGATACCGAGGATCTTTTGCTCGGGGTCGTGGCAACTGTAACATTCCGTCGAGTTTTCGATGGGGAGGAGAGTTTTGTAGCTTTCCTGGTCGTTGACGATTTCAAAATTTGATGTGCGGCCGGAACGATAAGCCAAAAGATCAGCAGGATTGATCAGACTGCCGATGTCCTCTGATTGGGCTGAGGTGAGGATGCGCCCGGATTCGTCGAAAATTTTGACGGAGGAGATGGAGGGGTTTTGGCTGATCTCGGCAAAGATTTCCTGGACTTTGTCCTGCTCGCCATTCTTCATGTTGCTGTTAATGCTGTTGCGAATGGTCTCACTCACTAATCGCCCGTTCTGTTTGGCGACCTCGGCCAGCATGTTGTGCTGGGTCTCTATATTTTTCCAGGTAATCAGGCCAATAACCCCGCACATGATGAGGGCGATGAGACCGAGTATTTTAATCTTGAGTGAGTTCATAGGGTGGTGGGTTGTCCTGTTAAAGGTTCGGTATACATGTTCATGTCATGTGCAAAACTTACCAGCTGTGCCGTTAAAAGCCGTGACTCTGGGTAATTCCCTGCTTTTTAGCGATGAGTGGCATTTTTTCGCGATGTACTGTCTATCGCTGTAAATCGCGCCAAGTCACTCGGATGAGGGGAAATGCTGCCACCCGGCGTTAGCACCCTTACAGGCAATTCGATATCCTAGCAAGTTTTTTGCCAGTTCCGAACGCGGTACAATTAATATTCCTTATGTTTTTCGGGATTTTCGACTGCACAACCATAGGCGGCTGCTGCCAGTTATGGGGGGGAGGAATCCGCCCGTCAAGGAGATAAAGAAATTGACTTTTCAGGGTTGTTTGTGGTTGTTTTACCCGTTTTAACTCTGTGCCTGGATTGAGTCTGCATGCGTCTCGATAAGTTCAATTTTACCCTTCCGGAAGAGCTGATCGCCCAGTATCCGGCACCACAGCGTGACGCTGCCCGGTTGATGGTTCTGGATCGAGCCACAGCGCAAATCAGTACAGGATTTGTCCCTGACCTCACGTCCTATTTCCGTCAGGGTGATCTGCTGGTGGTCAACGATACCCGGGTTCGTCCGGCCCGCTTGCTCGGCCATAAAGAGAGCGGCGGTCAGATTGAAGCTTTTTTGTTGCAAAGACAAGCGGGGGGGCAAGAAATCTGGAGTTGTCTGACCCGCGCGTCCAAAACGCCCCGTCCCGGCAGCCGCCTCTTCTTCCCCGGTAGCATCAGCGGCACGGTACAGGGATTTGATGCGCAAGGGCTGACCCTGATCGAATTTTCCTGTGGCGGTGATTTTATTGCCGCGGTTGAGGCATTCGGGCATGTGCCGTTGCCGCCTTATATCCGCCGCGGTGATGAGGAGCTTGATCGGGAGCGTTATCAGACCATCTATGCGACCGCGCCGGGAGCCGTGGCTGCTCCGACGGCAGGGCTGCACTTTACGCCGGCTCTTGTTGCCGGTTTGCGGGCGCAAGGGGTGGAGATTGCAGCGCTGACCCTGCATGTCGGCATCGGCACCTTTACCCCGGTACGGGTGGAAAATCTTTCCGAACATCGTATGCATAGCGAATCTTATCATATTTCCGTCGAGACCGCGGCCGCGGTGAACCGCGCCAAGGCCGAAGGGCGACGGGTGATTGCCGTCGGGACGACCACGACCCGCACCCTCGAAGCGGTGGCCGCCAAAGGGCCGGAGTTTTGCGTTGCCGGGTCCGGCGAAACCGATATTTTCATTACCCCCGGTGCTGAGTTCGGGGTTGTCGATGGTTTGATCACCAATTTCCACCTGCCGGAGTCGACTCTCCTGGTTCTGGTTTCGGCTTTTGCCGGTTACGATTTAACGATGCGTGCCTATTGCCAGGCGGTTACGGAGCGTTTTCGCTTCTTCAGCTATGGTGACTGCATGTTGATCCTTTGATTCAGGAGCATTTTTGAGCTTATTCTACTACGAGCAGCTGGCCCGCGATCCTCACAGTCAGGCCCGCCGCGGTCGTATCCATACCCGGCGCGGGGTGATCGAGACCCCGATCTTTATGCCGGTGGGGACGCGCGGGACGGTCAAGGCGATGACCGTCGATGATTTGAAGGCGGTCGGAGCGCAGATCATCCTCGCCAATACCTATCATCTGCTGTTGCGGCCAGGGCATGAACTGGTCAAAGAACTTGGCGGACTGCATGCCTTTATGGATTGGGATCGTCCCCTCCTCACCGACAGCGGCGGTTTCCAGGTTTTTAGTCTCGGAGATTTACGGGCGATCGATGAAGAAGGGGTGCGTTTCCGCTCCCACATCGACGGCACCCTCTTTAGTCTGACGCCGGAATCGTCGATTGCCGTGCAGGAAGCATTGGGGGCCGATATTATTATGGCTTTTGATGAGTGCATCCCTTATCCGGCCAGCCGTGAGTATGTGGCGGCCTCCACCGCCCGTTCCGGTCGCTGGGCGAAGCGTTGTCAGGCTGCCCGCCGCAAGGATGACGATGCGGCGCTCTTTGCGATTGTTCAGGGTGGGATGTATCCGGAACTGCGGCAACAAAGCGCAGAAGATCTTGTTGCTGGCGGCTTTGACGGCTATGCCCTGGGCGGCCTCTCTGTCGGGGAGAGCGCCACAGAGATGTATGACGTCATGGAAGCGACCCTGCCGCACCTGCCGCAGGATCAACCCCGTTATGTCATGGGGATCGGGACCCCGGAGAATCTTGTCGAAGCGGTGGCGCGCGGTGGCGACATGTTCGATTGTGTCATGCCGACCCGTAATGCCCGTAATGGTGTCCTCTTTACCTCTTTTGGCAAAGTCAGCATCAAACAGGCGCGTTATGCCGACGATTCCGGCCCTCTCGATCCGGAGTGCGGCTGTCCGGTCTGTCGTCGTTATAGTCGGGCTTATCTCCGCCATCTCTTCCAAAGTGGAGAAATTCTTGCTTCGATGTTGAACACAATGCACAATTTGTATTATTATCTCCACCTCATGGCGGCGATGCGGAGTGCCATTACCGCTGGCACCTTTACTGAATTCAGAAAAACTTTCTACGAAAAGCGGCATCAACAACTGTAGTTTTATCTTTTACCTGTCAGGATTCATCAACCAACAAGGAGGATTTACCAATGGTTTCTGTTGCATATGCTGAAGCTGCCCCCGCTGCGCAGGCAGCTCCGAGTCCCTGGGCGAACGTACTGCTGCTCGTGGCGATGTTTGCCATCTTCTACTTTCTTTTGATCCGTCCCCAGCAAAAACGGGCCAAAGAGCACAAGGCTTTGGTCGAAAGTATCAAGGTCGGTGACCAGGTCATTACCGCCGGCGGCATCCATGGCAAGGTTGCCGCGGTGCAGGATGAAACGATTCAGGTTGAAATCGCCACCGGGGTTAAGATCAAACTCAGCCGTTCCTCGATTGTGACGGTCAAGAGCGAGTAGTCGGACTGATCCATCTGCCGGTTTCATGCCGACAGTTAATAGATAGTCCGGCACTTTTCATCTCTAAAGGAGTCGAATCAGCTCATGTCTAGTCTTAAATCGCGGGGCGTGTTGATCGTTGCACTTGCTCTTCTTGCTCTGGTGGCTATAGCCCCGACGTTTATGCGTGATTCATTGCCGGCTGCCTGGACCAAGACCTTTGATCCTGTCCACCTCGGTCTGGATTTACAGGGGGGGATGCATCTCATCCTCGGTGTCGATACCGAAAAAGCGGTGGAGGCACGGCTTGACGGTCTGGTCGACCACCTTGATACCCTGCTGCGCGAGAAGGATGTCGTTTACAAGCGGGTGGAGCGAACCGGCAATGATGCGTTGTCGGTGACGGTCTACGACAAAGAGGCGGCAAAGAGTCTCGACAAGCTGGTCAACGATAATCTCGGTATTCTCGACGAAGCCGGCGAAACGCAGGATGGCAACTACCTGATTAAAAAGTTTCGCTTGAACAGTAATGAGGCGCAATCGATTCGCGAGATGTCGGTTCGGCAGGTCGTTGAAACGATGCGTAACCGGATCGACCAGTTCGGCGTCAGTGAGCCGATTCTGCAGCAGGAAGGGGCGGATCGCGTCCTCGTTCAGCTGCCGGGGATCAAGGATCCGGAACGCGCCATTGCCCTTTTGGGGAAAACCGCCCGGCTCGAATTCAAGATGGTCGCGGAAGATGCCGACCCGCAGGCGGCGGTCCGGGGCGAGCTCCCCGCCGGGACCCAGCTCCTTTATGAGCGTCGGCCGGAAAGAGGGACCGGCAAGTTCACCGAAACGCCGATTGTCGTTGAAGAGAAGACCGCCATGACCGGCGACCTCCTTTCCAATGCGCAGGTGCGTATCGACAGTCGTTTTAATGAACCGTATGTCGCCATCGATTTCAATGCGATCGGTGCCAAGCGTTTTGATCAGGTCACTGCGGCCAGTGTCGGTAAACGCATGGCGATCGTTCTGGACAACACCGTCTATTCGGCGCCGGTGATTCGCGAACGCATCTCCGGCGGCAGCGCCCAGATCAGCGGCTCCTTTACCGAGCAGGAAGCGACCGATCTGGCGATCATCCTCCGCGCCGGTTCCTTGCCTGCGCCGGTCAGCATTCTCGAAAACCGGACGGTCGGACCCTCCCTGGGTCGGGACTCTATCGCTCAGGGACAGACGGCGGTCATTTTGGCCTTTATTCTTGTTGCCGTCGCCATGATTCTGTATTACCGCTGGTCGGGAGTCGTCGCGATTATTTCGGTGGTTCTCAATCTCCTCTTCCTCCTTTGTGCGCTGGTCTTCTTTAAAGCGACCCTGACCCTCCCCGGTATCGCCGGTATCGCCCTGACCCTGGGGATGGCGGTCGATGCCAACGTCCTGATTTATGAGCGTATCCGTGAAGAAGCGCGGCTTGGAAAGACTCCCCGCGCCGCGATTGAAGCCGGTTTTGAAAAGGCCTTCTGGACGATCATGGACTCCAACCTGACGACCCTCCTGTCCGGTCTGATCCTCTTTCAGTTCGGGACTGGCCCGGTCAAGGGTTTTGCCGTGACCCTCTCGGTCGGCATTCTCACTACCCTCTTCACGGCCATGTTTTGCAGCCGCTGGATCTTTGATCTTTATCTGCAAAACCGTGTCATTAAGCGCTTGAGCGTCTAGGGGATAACGATGCAAATCATCAAACCAAACACGAATATCAACTTTGTCGGTCATAAAAAACTGGCGATCACCTTCTCCTGGATACTGATCATCATCGGTATCTTTTCCATGGTCTCCAAAGGCGGACTCAATTTCGGTCTCGATTTTGCCGGCGGTTCTTTGGTTCAGGTCAAGATGAGTAAGGTTACGACCGCTGCCGAGATGCGCGAGACCCTTTCACCCCTGGAACTTAAGGGGATGACGATTCAGCAGGTCGGTGATCTTGCTGATGAGTTTCTGATTAAAGCCCAGGAATCGAGCAGCAAGACTGAAAGCCTTGCCAATAACGTCCAGGAGGCCCTGGAGGGCCATTACGGCGCCGGGACGGTCGACATCCGTCGCGCCGAGAT
>JAXMLA010000057.1:0-16075 GCA_034370465.1 Desulfuromonadales bacterium | reverse complement strand
GCCAGGAGCATAAGCGATAGAAGGAGTAGAAACGATTTAGTTTTGAGTTTCATTATGAGCCTCTTCAGGTTGAAACTGTTCCTCGGTTTGTGTCTCATCATCGGGAATGACCAGAAATTCCGGCTGATCCAATCGATCTTCTATCTGCTCCGGTAAGATTGGCCTGGAAGGGGGCGGTGGACGGAATGGCGTTGCCGAGAGCGATTCCTGATCAGTCAGTTTGATCGAAAAGTCACCGGCACCCTCCTTCCGCAACTTCATGTCCGTGTCGGTAATATTCACAACATAATACTTGCGATCCCGGCCGATATATTCGCCCTTGCGCACCAGAAGGACCTCTCCGTCCGTCGATAAGAAGATGGTCTTCTTGTCACCCTTTTTAAAAAAACCGACAAATTTGTAGCGGGAAAGCTCTTGCCGGGCGATCTCTTGCGGTGACGGCAAGGGTGGCGGTGGTGGTGGTGTGACCACTACTGGCGGAATAATAACCGGCGGTGGTTCCTTGGTGTAAACTTCTATTTCTTCTACACGCTGGCTGCTACCGAAAAGATTGCGGTGTACGCCAGGATAGGGTTGCGACTTACGATCGAGTAAATCGCTGCGTAAACGCGGAAAGGGCGCATTCCCTAGGTTCTCTTGTTGCTTTTTGGTCTGTGGCCGCTGCTCTCCGGTTGTGATCCGCTCCTGTTTCGGCATCTGCAGATAGCCATAGATCAAGGAAGCAATAAAAGCCGGAATCAGGAAGCCGAGAAGGCGTTTTGACATCACTGGCCCTCCTCTGTCCCGAAATAAGTCGTAAGACTCAGGCTTAAAGAGACCAACGCATCACCCTCTTCCCCTTTGGCGGCGTTGAGGGTCATCTGTTCGATGACCACCAATCGTTTCGACTCCTCAAGTCCATAAACAAAGCGTTTCAATTCATCATAGGTCCCGATCAGGGAAAACTTGAGGGCATACGCCAAAAGTCCGGAGTCAGGGAGTTCTTTCTGCGTATAACCAATCTGGCTGATCTCGAGATTACATTGTTCTGCCAAGCGATAAAGGTCACCAATCAAATCACTGAAATTGCGCAGAGACGGCAGCAGGGTGCGAAAGCGTTCGTAATCCTTGACTCCCTGCTCATATGCCTGCCGCGGCGCAACGACGTCGCTTCTGCGTGACTGCTGTTGTAAAAGAGCAAGTTCCCGTTCACTGTGTGACAGTTTCGGTGCAACAACGAAATAGAGAAGGGAGAAAAGAAGGATATTCAACAGAAACAAGCTGCCAAGGCCGATCAGCAGCCGACGATGCGTCATCCAAACGGTGATCAAGAGCGGTTTACGACTCATCACCACCCCTTTTCCTGAGCTCAACGGAGAACGAAATCCCACCGTCAAGATCATCATTGGTCTTTTCCGTCCTCTGTTCTTTTAAATAGACCTGCGTGAAGACCTCGGAGCGGGTCAAATTGTCGATAAAGTGGCGCAGGTCGGTCACAGAGTCGGCGACCCCACTTAACTTCAATACTCCGGTTTTGTAATCCGGTTGCAGTCCGCGAATACTGATGCCCTCAGCCAAATGCGCTTCAAGCTGGTCCAGGAGGGCTGTCCAGCGATAGTTGTCGCGGACCAGGAGTTCACTCGCTTCTGCGATCCGCTTGGCCAATCTAGCCATGGCAGCGTCAGTGATTTCAGTCTGTTGGTTGCCACCCTGCTTGTGACCTAGAAATTCTTCGAGGCGGAGTTCGATTTGCCGTGTTCGATGACTGTCTCGAATAACGCTTAGTGTGTTGATCAACAGCAATCCGAACATAAAAAGACCCAACGCCACCAGAATCGCAAAGAGACGGCGATGGTGAACATAAGTTCCGGTGGCGAGATTCAGTGAATATTTCATTGACTCTATCCCTAAATCATCTGCTCGGCTGCACCGACAGCCGCAGCCAGACCCCGCAGGCGCCACTTCGGCCAGTCCGATGGCTGCGAAACAAACCGGTCGATATGTGGGTCAAGAAGGACAACCTCACGTTGAAACGCGGACCGCAGAATATCGATCACGACCTCCGTCTCAGCCAGGTCACTTTGCAGAAAAACCTCCGCCCGCTTCAATCCCGGATAATCCTTCTGTGCCCCGACCAGCGCCCGGGAAATTTCCTGAAAAATCGTTGAACTATCATCCCCGACCTGACGGAAACGATGATAAAGAGGCACCCGACCCTGGCTATATTCAAAACTGAGGAACCCGGATTCAAAGATCAACAGGACACTCTCATCGGGTTGTTCCAAGCGGGTCCGGTAGTAATTATGCAGGAAAATAGAATGAAAACCGACCAATGCAGGAAAAAAACCGGCGTCAGTGATGACGGTTTCATATTCGGTCAGCACACTGCGGGCAACGGCGGCAACCAAGAGTCGTTTTGTTCCGTCCTCGCGTTGATCCAAAACCTGAAAATCGAGGACGGTTGCGTCCGGATCCGCAGGGAGATTCCCCTTAAGTTGCCATTTGATGATCTTCTCTCCCTCAGCCTTGTTGGCAAAGGGAGTATCAATCTCGATTGTAAAGAGGCGCCCGATGTTTTCGGGCAAAACCACGGCCAACCGCTCTTCGCCGGCAGCTATCGGGGCAAGGACTTCCTGTATAGCTGCCTTTAACCGGGCGGGATCGCTGATATTGGTTGCCCGCGGAGACGGTTGAAGCCATCCCGGCTCCAGAGCCATCAACTGCGCACCTTTAAGGATCGGTTTTTTTCGTCGACCAGTCAAAGATACCGCGCGCAACTCCTGCTGGCGCAGGTCAAGGGCAAGATAAGTTCTCGGGAAGATCATGCGATCTCCTCTTCAGCAAAGGTAATCCGATTAATTTCACGCAGACTGGAAACTCCTTCGACCACCTTCTCAATCGCGGACTGACGTAAAAATATCGTCCCGGCGGCACGTGCTGCCGCTTTTAATTGCGTCGCCGGCGCGCGGGTGACAATCAATTCCCGCAAATCATCATTTAAATCGAGAAGTTCGACAACAGCGGCACGGCCATGATAACCGGTATTATTACATGCCCCGCATCCGGCCCCTTCGTAAAACAAGTGGTGGCGATGAAGCTCAGGGTTTAGCCCGTTTTCACGTAGCTCATCGTCAGTGTAAACAACTTCGCGCTTGCATTTGTTGCATATTTTGCGCACAAGGCGCTGTGCCAGCACACAATTGAGACACGAAACAAAATTATGCGGTTCGATCCCCATGTGCAAAAAGCGACCGAGAACGTCAAATGTATTATTAGCGTGTACTGTCGTAAAGACCAGGTGACCGGTCAGCGCTGATTGGACAGCAATCTGCGCTGTCTCCGGATCACGAATTTCTCCGACCAAAATCTTGTCCGGGTCGTGTCGCAGGATTGACCGTAAACCGCGGGCAAAGGTCAACCCCTTCTTTTCATTAACAGGAATCTGGACGACGCCTTTTAACTGATATTCAACAGGATCCTCGATGGTAATAACCTTCTCAACTTCACTGTCGATCTCGGAAAGAGCCGCATACAGTGTCGTCGTCTTGCCACTGCCGGTTGGACCCGTCACCAGGATCATACCGTAAGGCTCGCGAATCATCCGCCGCAGACGAGTTCTCTCTCGTGCGGAGATTCCGAGCGAATCAAGGGTCAAACCTTTGAGATCCTCGGCAATACTCTCCTTATCGAGGATACGAATAACAGCATCCTCGCCAAAGACACTCGGCATGATTGAAACGCGAAAATCGATCGATTTTGCCCCGAGCCGGACCTTGAAACGACCATCCTGCGGAATACGCCGCTCCGAGATATCGAGCTCACTCATGACCTTGATGCGGGAGATGATCGGCCCCTGGAATCGCCCATCAAGAGGTTCGGTGGCGCGAAACAGGACACCATCGACGCGATATTTAATAATCACACCGTCAAGACTCGATTCAATATGAATGTCACTGGCACGTTTATTGAGGGCATCGAAGAGGGTCGAATCGATCAGTCGAATGATCGGACTGGTATCGGCCGTCATCTTTTCAATCGATAAAACTTCGTCTCCTTTCTCGGTCTCTTTGACAAGATGCAGCTTGAAATCTTCAGAGACTTCCTTAAGGACTCGATTAGAACCCTCCGACCTTTCGATTAATTTCTGGATGCGACTTTTTGCGGCAACAAGAAGGATCAAGGGAGTATTGAGCTGCTGTTCCAATTCATCAAGACGCTTGACATCGACAGGGTCAGCGACAGCAACAACAAGATGCCCAGCCCGTCGCCGCACTGGAATAAATTGAAATCGGGCGGGCAAACCCGGCGGCAAAGAGGCAACGAGTTCGGCGTCGACAACAAAACCTTCGAGGTTAAGATAAGCGAGGTGAAACTGGCGCGCCAGGGCCTGAGCAAGTTGATCTTCGGCAAGAAACCCTTCACGCAATGCTACTTCACCGAAACGTCCCCCCAATAGTGCCATCTGTTCAAGGATGCGCTCAACCTCTGCAGGTGTGAACGTCCCCATCTCGACCAATACTTCTCCGATTTTTCTCCGTTGCGGAAAAGTACCGGCCAAGGGCAGAAACGACTCGTCATTGCCCTTTTCATCTATGGCTCGTTGCAGCAGATCCACATTATAAAGACCGAGCGCCAGTCCAGCCTCGCCAAAATGATCGCCCGTCTCAGCCATGCGCCGCTGAATTTCCGGGATCTTTGCCGGTGTCAAACCCCCAAGGTCGATGAGGATCTGGCCAATATTCTTCTTCTCGGTCGCCATGCGAACAAGTACCTTTTGTAGATAGGGGCTAGCGAACCGTACCAGCCAACTGGAAGATCGGAATATACATGGCAATAACTATACCACCGATAACTATCGCCATCATCATCATCATTAAGGGTTCTACCATGGTGGTCAAACGGTCGAGGCGCCGTTCGACTTCCGATTCATAATAATCGGCGATATCCCAAAGCATTTCCGCTAATGCTCCCGTCGATTCGCCAACCCCGATCATCCGTAATGCCAATCCTGGAAAAAAATTACCCTCGGAGATCGCTTGTGAAATCGATGCGCCTTCTTCGATGCGCCGGATTGCAATCGACATTTTGTCTTCAAGCAGACGGTTATTGAGCGTCCCGCGCGCCATACTCATCGCCTGGACGATGGGAATGCCACTGAGCAGTGTTGTTCCAAAGGTCCGACAAAACCCCAGGATCGCATAATCGATGACCAATTTTCCCAGATAGGGCAGACGTAAAAAGAGCCTGTCCTTCCAACGGATTCCATTCTCGCTACGCAGATAAGCCTTTAAAACAAAGATTAAAGCGATCGATAAAGGAACAAGCAACGGCAGAGCGGAAATCAGAAAATTTGATAAGGTAATCAGGATTCGCGTTGCCAACGGCAGGACCGCATTCGCATCTGAATAGATTTGACTGAAACTGGGGATGACATAAAAGAGTAAAAAAAGGACGACAGTGACGACGGCAAGACTCAAAAGGATAGGATAAAAGATAGCACTTTTGACCTTGGCGCGAATGGCTTCGACCCGTTTTTGATAAACAATAAAACGACCGAGAGTGACCGGCAGATCACCGGACTTTTCACCGGCCTTGATGGATGCGATATAGAGATGAGGGAAAAGGTGCGAATGTTTATTGAAAGATTCGGAAAGGATGGCTCCACCGCGAATCTCTTCACGGATATCACGGAGCGCCTCACGAAACAATCCGGGCTCCATACGTTCGGTGACCGCATCAAGAACCTGAAGAATTGGCAGACCAGAGCGTAAGAGAACCAGCAATTCCTGGTTAAATGTTAAAAAATCCCGCCCTGAAGGGCGCCCGCCACCACCAAAGCTGTTGCCGATGCTTTTCCACCACTGTTTTTTATGAATGTCAAAGACATAAAAACCCTGTTCTTCGAGACTCTCACGCAAAACAGGGGCGCTGACAGCCTCAAATTCTCTTGCCAAGACCCGACCGTCACTGGCCCCGATTTTACATTGATATAGCGGCATGAATTTTTATATACCACATTGTGACAAGGTTTGCACAAACAAGCCAGTCGGTTGTGACTGGCTTGTTTGTGGGCTTGAATTATGGATCCGCCTGACTTCGTTAGTTTTCCTGGGGGGTCGACTCGTAAGCCCGAATCTCAAGGTGATCAATAATCTCTTTGATTCCTTCGATTGAACGCAGGATTTTGTGGACTTCGGCTCGTTGCTGATTACTGTGTACATGTCCGCCTAAAGCAGCGACACCATCAACGACATCCAGGTGGAAGTGATAATAATGCAAGCCGTGCAGCAATCCACTCGACAACAGCTTGATCTCAGCCCGTTTGGCTAGAATTTTATCACGCAGAATCTTCTTGGCGCCGTCCTTCATTTCCAACAAATTCTGATCTCGTACCCCTTCACAGATCAGCTTGATGGCTGTCTCTTCGGTTAAGCGCGAGGTATTAATAACGAGGTCATAGCTTAAAGGATCCGTCCAGTCCCGATCGAAATAATATTTGATGAAACCGGCCCGCTGCTGATCACTTCTGCGCACCAGAATCCTGGCCAGTTCCGGGTCAAGCCATTCCCGCTCCGCCCAGCGTTCGACACGCTCTTCGAAAGGAGCAGTAATCCGTACGCGCAAAACGTTATCGACACCCGTGAGTAAATCCTGCCCACCCCGGCCGTAAACAATGATATTCCCCGCCAGCGCATACTCAAGGATAATCAACTCTACCTGTCGCTGGGCAACTTCAAGATTCTTATCGGCTTTATCGAGAAAGGCCAGGGGCTTTTCGTCAACTGCCTCTAGTAACTCCAAAGATAGGCCATACTCAAGGGCAACGCTGGCGAGCGTGTCGCCGTCAACCAGGGTATAACCTAACTCTTCGGCAGCTGATTGGACGATGGGGATGCCGCCGCTCCCCATCTCTCGGGAAATGGTGATAATCGCCATGATTCTCCTCGAATAGATGAATGATAAATTGAAGTTCGCGGATAATAGCACCGCGTATGGACGTTGGCAAGACGTCCTTTAATAAAGGGGCTTATAATCAAAATAGTGCAGACTGTTGACAAATCGAACCGTACGACTTTTGGAGCGCATGACGACGGAGTGGGTCTCGGCCCCGCCGGAAAAATAGCGCACGCCCTTCAACAAGTCGCCGGAGGTGACACCCGTCGCGGCAAAGAAGACATTTCCCCGCGCCATATCTTCGGCATTATAAACCCGATCAAAATCAGTAATCCCCATCATCACCGCCCGCTCCCGTTCATGGTCATCCATAAAGACGAGACGGCCCTGCATGTCACCTCCCATACATTTGAGCGCCGCAGCGGCCAAAACCCCTTCCGGAGCGCCGCCGATCCCCATCAACATGTCGACGCCGCTGCCGCTAACTGCCGCGGCAATCGCCGGAGCAACATCTCCATCTGAGATCAAATGAATTCTCGCCCCGGCTTTGCGAATCTCCGCAACCATCTTATCGTGCCGGGGACGATCAATAATAACTATCGTCAGATCCTCGACATAACATTTCTTGGCGTCGGCAACCCGTTGCAGATTTTCCGCAGGAGAAGCATCAAGGTCGATGACGCCGCAGGCATCCGGTCCAACGACGATCTTCTCCATATACATATCCGGCGCGTTTAAAAAACCACCTTTGGTGGCCATGGCAATCGTCGTAATCGCCCCACTCGTCCCCTTGGCGCAGATATTTGTGCCTTCCAGCGGATCAACCGCAATATCGACACAGGGAGCGGAACCGTCCCCGACTTTTTCGCCGATGTAAAGCATGGGCGCTTCATCCATCTCGCCTTCGCCAATCACCACGGTCCCGTCAATAGCCATCGAATCGAGAGTGCGACGCATGGCGTTGGTCGCGGCTTCGTCAGCGGCGAATTTATCCCCCTTGCCAACCCAGCGGCCGGAAGCAAGGGCGGCAGCCTCGGTGACACGTATCAGTTCAAGTGCGAGATTGCGATCCATAAAAAGCTGCTCTCCTTCTCTGTTCAGAGCCTGAAAATTATGCCGCATCATGTCATAAGACGATGAAGATCTCAAGACACCGCCCGCGCCTTCAACTTTGTTATAAAATTGTAACTGGACAATATTCGGTAAATTGAATATTTTGAAAAAAATTATCAGCAGGGAGGTCTTCCCATGTTCCGGTCTCTAGTTAAAAACTTCTTCCTTGCGGCTCTCGCAACGAGTGTACTAACAACAGCTGCAACAGCCGCCATGCAAAATATCAATGCGGTTGAGATGCAGAAAATCACGAAGCAGACTCCGGATCTTTATCTTCTGGATGTCCGTACCCTCGGTGAATATCAACAGAAACGGATCAAGGGGGCGCGCTTGATCCCGATCGATCAGGTACAAAACCGCATCAATGAAATCCCTAAAGATCGCCCGATTATTGTTTACTGTGAAACCGGCGTACGCAGCGCCCTGGTTGGCCGCTACCTCGATAGCCTCGGCTACGGAAGCGTTTACAACCTCGGCCAGGGAATTATGGGCTGGCAGGTGCGCGGCTATCCGATCGAATCCGGTCTACCATAAACTTTTGGTCCCATTTCTTGACCGATCTTCACTTAGCGTGGTAATTTGTCCCACTTTTTTCATAAAGCAGGGATGATCTATGACTTTTACACCGGAACTTCATCGCTTCGTCGAACTCTCTTCTCAAGGCAACCTGATTCCCGTCTGGCGGGAAATTCTTGCCGACATGGAGACGCCAGTCTCGGCCTTCCGTAAAATAGATCAGGGCTCTGCCTCCTTCCTGCTGGAGAGTATCGAGGGGGGCGAAAAATGGGCACGCTACTCCTTTCTCGGCAGCGGTGAACGGATCTTCCGCTGTCGCGGCGAATTAATCGAATTGCTCGAAGGCGAGCGCATTGTGCACAGCTTTACCGCCCCCGACCCCCTCGCCGCTCTGCGCGACTTTATGCTCCCCTTTCAACCGGTCCAACTCGATGAACTCCCCCGCTTTTGTGGTGGCGCCGTCGGTTATCTCGGCTATGACATGGTGCGCTTTATCGAGAAGTTGCCCGATGGCAATCCGCGTGAAATCGAGAGTTATGACGCCTGCTTCCTGCTGACGGAAAAACTGCTGATTTTCGACAACATGCGCCAGAAGATTAAAGTTGTTTGTAATGTCCACATCCAGCCGGACGAAGACCCGGTGGATGCATATGCCCGCGGCACTCGCGAAATTGATTCTCTGATTGCCAGCCTGCGCACCCCGCTGCCAGCACCACCCGAACCGTTCAGCGCGAAGAAGACGGAGTTGATCCCCAACTTCTCGGCGACCTCCTTCCACGCCGCCGTCGAGAAGTGCAAAGAGTATATCCGTGCCGGCGACATCTTCCAGGTCGTTTTATCGCAACGCTTCTCCGGTGAACTGACCGTCGATCCCTTTGACATCTATCGGGCGCTACGCACCATCAATCCCTCCCCTTACATGTTTTATCTCCGTTTCGGCGAAACCCTCGTCATTGGCGCCTCGCCGGAAGTCCTGGTGCGCAAGGAAGGATCTCGCGTAGAAGTCCGGCCGATCGCCGGGACGCGGCCGCGGGGAGCGACTCCTGATGAAGATCGGCAGTTTGAAGCCGACCTTCTTGCTGACCCCAAAGAACGCGCCGAGCACATCATGCTTGTCGATCTTGGCCGCAACGATATTGGGCGGGTAGCCCTGCCGGGGACGGTCGAGGTCAGCGAACTCATGGTCGTGGAGCGATACTCCCACGTCATGCATATCGTCTCGAATGTTCGCGGTGAGCTTCGCCCCGAACTCGACGCCTTCGATGTCTTTCGCGCCGCCTTTCCGGCCGGAACCCTCTCCGGTTCGCCCAAGATCCGTGCCATGGAGATTATCGACGAACTCGAACCCTGCCGCCGCGAAATCTACGGCGGCGCGGTCGGTTATTTCTCCTTCTCCGGCAATATGGATATGGCGATTGCTATCCGGACGCTGGTGGTGCAGGATGGACTTGTCCACCTCCAGGCCGGGGCCGGCATCGTTGCCGACTCTGATCCGGAAGCCGAATACCAGGAAACGATCAATAAAGCCCGCGCCGTCGTGCGGGCCATTGAAATGGCCCAAAACGGCCTCAACTAATCAGGATATAAATCATGCGTTCAGTTTTATCGACACTCTTAGTCCTGCTCATTCTCCTCCCAGCCCCGCTTCTGGCCGGTGAGATCAACGTGCCGATCCTCCTTTACCACCGCTTTGGCCCCACTGTCGCCGACAGTATGACGATCACGACCCCGGTCTTTATTGAACATCTGGATTACCTGAAACAGAACGGCTTCACCGTCATCCCCTTGCGGCGTCTGGTCAACTATCTCAACAAGAGCGATCTCAAGCCATTACCGAAAAAACCGGTGGTGATCGTGGCCGACGATGCCCACAAATCCGCCTATACGGTCATGTACCCTCTGGCGAAAAAATATCAGATTCCGGTCACCCTCTTTACCTACCCGTCAGCCATCTCTAACGCCAGTTACGCCATGACCTGGGACGAATTGCGGGAAGTCGAGAAGAGCGGCCTTTTCGAAATTCAGTCGCATACCTTCTGGCACCCAAACTTTAAACAGGAGAAGAAGCGCCTGAGTCAGGCAGAATATGAAAAACTCGTCGATGTGCAGTTGATCAAGGCGAAGAATAAGCTGGAAAAAGAGATCGGCAAGAACGTCGATACTCTTGCCTGGCCTTTCGGCATCTATGATGAGGAATTGATCAAGCGCGCCACGGCTGCCGGCTATACGGCGCTCTTAACGATTGAGGCCCGCCCGGTGAAGAATGGTGAACGCCTCGCTGCCCTCCCCCGCTTCCTCCTCTCCAACCAGGATCGCGGTAGTCGTTTTGTCAGAATTGTCGAGAAGGCTTCTGGCGGGTAAAAAGTACTTGTAGGAGCGGGCTCCATCGACATATTCGATCATCCCCCGCAATGAATTCCCGAGAAAGTAGCGTTCGCGGACCAGGATGTCTTCCGGCAACTGGTCGACATTACGATAATTGTCATCGTTGGTCCGCAACCAGGCGATGATCGTTTCCTCGCGTTCTCCCGGCGCGATAGTCGCCGTCGCTGCCACCCCTCGCACCCAGAGATCAAGCTGTTCTCTGGCAATCCGCAGATATTTCCCTGCCTCATTGACCAGACCGTAGTGGGCAAAGACCAGGCGTTGCGGTTCCAGAGCGATCATCTTATCCAGAGATTTTTGCGCGACTTCAAGGATAAAACGCGGCGGCGTCGCCGGGCGCATAAAGATTCCCGATTCGAGTGGATAGTGGACACCGGCGACTTCCCCGGCAAAGAGGAGGTCATCAAACTGGAAGGAGAGATGATGCTGGGCATGGCCGGGGGTCATCCAGACCCGGCAGTTGCCGACCACCTTTTGGAAAGTAATACGTCCGGACGGGACCGCAACAATTTCACCATAGGCCGCAGCGAGGGGACCGAGGACCTTCTGTGTCCCCTGCCAGAGTTTCTCCGGTGCAACAAGATGGGGGATCCCTTCGGGATGGCAGATCACCTGCGCTTCCGGAAAAGCGGTAAGGAGGGCACCAGTCCCGCCGGCATGATCAATATGGATATGGGTAAGAAGGATGTAATCAAGGTGTTCAACGCCGTTTTCATGGAGTTCAGCCAGCAGGTGCGGAATCGTCGCAAGCGGACCGGGATCAACAACAAAAGTCAACCCGGCGTCGCGGTAAAGCCACGAGCTGATAAATTTACGAAACCCCTGTTGCGAGGTGAGATCAAGGTCGATACAGGTCGGTTGCTGGCTGGGCATATTTTTCTCCTTGGCTGTAATTGTTGAGATTGTCTCTGGAGAGCGGCCGCTTGTCAATCCTGCCGCTATTTATCCTATATTTCTGTCAATTAGAGACCTTAGCACTTTTCAATCCCCCTTTTCTCTGCTATAGTTCCGCCGCAACGAGCGTTTTAATGCTCTTGATTCGTAACGCAACGGGCTTTGCGGCCCTGGCGATAGATAGATTTTCAGGCGCACAGCACGAACTGACGGTGAAATAAACCTTTCCGAGTCAGTGGTGCAAACGCGCTTAACGGGGAAATTCCCCGCAACGAACCCATTCAAGGCCGAACCGCATTGGCCGAAAGGATTTCCATGAGTAAGAAGATGCTGGTGAACGCCACCCAGCCCGAAGAGAATCGGGTGGCGATTGTTGAGGACGGGATTCTCACCGAACTTGACATTGAAGTGGTCGGACGAGAGCAGACCCGGGGGAATATATACAAGGCGACCGTGGTCCGTGTTGAAAGCGGATTACAGGCCGCCTTTGTCGATTATGGTGGACTACGCCTCGGATTTTTGCAGATGGGGGAGATTCATCCCGATCTTTTCAAGGCCACCGACCCCAACGAAGAGCGCAAGGGACGGTTGCGCATCAACGACGTCCTTCGGCGCGGTCAGGAGATTCTAGTCCAGGTCGTCAAAGGGGAGCGCGGCAACAAAGGGGCGGCCCTCACCACCTTCCTCTCCTTGGCCGGGCGCTACATGGTCCTGATGCCGGAGAGTGATAGCACCGGCGTTTCCCGAAAGATTGAAGAGGATTCTGTCCGTAAAAAACTTAAAGCGACGATGAACTCCCTCGATCTGCCAAAGAACATGGGCTACATCGTCCGTACTGCTGGGGTCGACCAGACAAAGGAAGAGCTGAAACGCGACTTTGACTACCTGGTCCGCGTTTACGAAAACATCCTCGCCTTGGCAAAAAAAGCCAAAGCCCCGGCGTTGATCTACAAGGAATCGAATCTGGTGATTCGTTCCATTCGCGACTACTTCACTCCCGATATCGATGAAGTCCTCGTCGACGATCCCAAAGTGGCGCAAGAAGCGAAAGATTTCCTTCAGCAAGTCATGCCGGAATGTGTCAAGCTCGTCAAACTCCACCAGGAAAAACGTCCGATCTTCTCTCGCTACCAGATCGAAGAACAGATCGAGATCATCTCCCGCAACAAGGTTCTCCTCCCCTCTGGCGGTTCGATCGTTATCGACCGCACCGAAGCGTTGGTGGCGATCGACGTCAACTCTGGCAAGATGGCGGGCGAACATGGGGTCGAAGCAACCGCCTACAAAACCAACCTCGAAGCCGCGACCGAGATCGGTCGGCAACTGCGCCTGCGCGATCTTGGCGGACTGGTCGTCATCGACTTTATCGACATGCGCGAACGCAAAAATAACCGCGACGTGGAAAAAGCGATCAAGGAGTCAATGAAGTCTGACAAGGCCAAGGTCTCCTTCGGCAAGATCAGCTCCTTTGGCCTGCTGGAGATGAGCCGGCAACGGATCAAGGACGCCCTCGCCGAAGGAACTTTTCTCGTCTGCCCGCATTGCGAAGGGAGCGGCCGGCTCAAGAGCCCGGAAGCCCAGGCGGTGGCAGCACTCCGCAAGATTCAGGGGGGGATTGCCAAAGGGCATATCGCCCGCATCGAAGTCGATATCCCGCTTGATGCTGCCAACTATCTGCTCAACGCCATGCGCGACGAACTCTTTGAACTTGAACAGCGCAATCAACTCGAAATCATGGTGCGCGGCCGTGCCGACATGATCGCTAGTCAGATCGAGATCGCCTGCATCCGCTGCGAGAAAGAGGACGAACTCTATCTGCAACCGGTGACCGCCAGCAATGACGAAGAACAGGCGCCCCGCCCTGTTGAAGTCGTCGTCGAGAAAACTGTTGTCGAGGCGCCGACGGAAAAGAGGAAGCGCGGCGGGCGCGGCAAGAAGAGTATCCCCGAAACCCTCACCGGCGCGCCCACGGCCGATCAGGTCGAAGTTCACCACCAGGCGACCACCGCCGAGATTCTCGCCCCCCTCCTCCCCTCTACGCCGAGCCCGGAAGATCTCCGTCTCTTCGGTTCTCTCCTCGACGAATCGGATGACGAGGCAGACGATGAAACCCCGGTCGGTGAAGGCGATGGGACCAAGAAGAAGCGCAAGCGCCGCCGCAAAAAGAAACCCGCTGTGAACGGAGAAGCAATTGTCGGGGGAGCAGCTGTCACAACAGAAACGAAAACGGCTGAAACCGACAGGGAAAAATCCGGCGACATCGATGAGACGGAAGTCGAAGGCGATGAAGAGATCGCAGCGGTTGCCGAGGGTGGCGATGAAGCCATTGCAGCGAAGAAGAAAAAACGGCGGCGCAAGCGTAAAAAGAAGCCAAGTGCAGCGGTTGAGGCCAGCGGCGCAGAAGAAAACCCGACCGACGAAGTTCCGGTGACTGAAGAAGCGGAGTCTATCGAGACTGCCGAGAGTGTCGAGGCGACCGGGACCGAGGTTGCGAAGAAGAAACGCAAGCGCCGCCGCAAAAAGAAAGGGAGTAGTGCCGAGACCCCGTCTGCCGAGGAGAGTGCCGTCTCGACTCTGGCGACCGAATTGATCGCTTCCCTGCAAGCCGAAGTGGTCGCAGAGCCGCCCACACCGAAAGCCCCACGCAAGGGGCGTCAGCCCAAGGCCGCTGGCGAGACAGCAGCGCCGGTCGTTGCCGAAGTACCGCCAGCTCAGATAGCTGAGGAGGCCCCGGCCAAGCCGAAGCGACCGCGCAGGAAGCCGGTTGCCGAAGTTCCGGCGGAGATACCCACCTCGGCTCCAATCGCAGAAGAAGTTCCGGCTCCGGCCAAACGCACCCGCGCCAAAAAGGCCGTAACCGTTGCCGACGAGCCCGCCCCAGCTTCTCTGACTGAGGAGGTCACGACGCCACGCAAGCGGGGCGGACGCAAACCGAAAGAGAAGGCGGGGGAATAGTTGTTTGGAAGTTTTGAGACCCCTCCGTCAGCTTAATCGCGGAGGGGTTTCGATTTTATGAGAATATGTTCCATTTGGGTGGATGAGCAGTTCACGCGCGCACGCGTGAACTGCTCAATAAGGATGTTGGCGAGAAAGTACAAGAACTGAGACAGACAGGTGCTAAATGCCATGAACATGATTCAGGAATGGCCTCCATGCCAGATTTTTTATCTTGAAAGTTTGCGGACGATCACAAACTCTGCGATCACCTCTTTTGAACGGCTTATTGCGCAAAGCGAGGCCAACGAAGAAATGAAGTTATCCCAGAGTCACTTTCTTGACGAAGTACAAAACATTATTCAGCAAGGCGCTGCAATATCTCGATATTTCTGGCCCTCTAGAAACAAAGACGGAATAAAAAACAGAATATTTGACAGCAGAGCCCGGTTCTTAAGAGATTATTTTGATGTTGGTGATTCCAGCCCACTGAAAGACAGAAGGGTCAGAAACGCCATCGAACACTTTGACGAAAGACTTGACCTATATTTACAAACGCCTATCTCTGGAAATTTTTTCCCAAACTACATAGGTGATAAACCCAAAACAGACAGAGTTATTTATAAGTTTTTCAGAGCTTTTTTTACCGACACTCAGGAGTTTGAGATTCTTGGAGAATCTTTCCCAATTCAGCCTCTTATTGATGAAATATTCAGAATC
Organism: Desulfuromonadales bacterium; assembly: GCA_034370465.1. Classification (GTDB taxonomy): domain Bacteria; phylum Desulfobacterota; class Desulfuromonadia; order Desulfuromonadales; family UBA2197; genus UBA2197. Next base: position 640 of record JAXMLA010000057.1, on the reverse strand, counting down.
AATGAGTGTGTCAGACTCGATCTCCAAAATGGTGGAGTAATGCGAAAAGAGGCTACGGAAGAAGCTACTGAGTCACTCATTGAAAGCATAAAAAAGTAGATGGGTTCCCAATAAGTCCAGTAGACCCGGTTGTGATAAATCTGCGCCTGATCACCGGTCGAGCCATTACGGGTTAATGGAGGTTACGCTATGAGTGCAGTTTATTTTTTCGATGAAGAATTACCATCGGCAGCCCGAAACGGGGAGAGGTATTCCGTGAGTATTTGTGAGATTGACCAGCGAGACTTAGAGTCGACAACACAGAAGTTGAGCTTGACGAGACCAACGCTCGGGAATTTATGAGGGCCTTCGCAGATGCTATAAAAAGAGCATGGTAAGAGCTTGGGTTTCACAAAAGCTGTATCCTTGGGCATTGAATCGCTTTACATCTTCGATAATAGTTTAGATATTTTTCACGGGAGGGTTTTATGGTCAGAAAGTTTTGGGTGTCCTCTATATTGCTGGGTTCTCTTTTAGCCGCATGTTCTGGTGAAAACAGCGAGAAAGCAAATGTTCACATTCAGCATCAAAAGATGACAGCCCCAGTCCATTTAAAAACACAGGCTAGCCTCACTCCAAATGGCCAGATTATGGTCACAGG